>CAZIJE010000138.1:0-9222 GCA_964539435.1 uncultured Desulfovibrio sp. | reverse complement strand
TCGCGTCTGGCCCGGGCGGCCGCCCTTTCTTCCCGGCCCTGACCGGCCGGAAAAAAACTCCCTCCTGTTTTCTTGTCAGGCGGCAACCCCCTGCCGCTCCCTTTCTTTTTTCTTTGGAACGGGTCTTGAAGAAGAGTGGGCGTCAGGAGGCCCAGCATGCAGATTCTTCCGCTCGTCACCCAAAGCGCCAAGACCGCCGCCAGCGCCAACACGGCGACCGGTCTGGAAACGACCAAGCGCCAGTCCGATCTGTTTTCCAGCCTGCTCGACAGCGCCCGGGTGGACACGACCGTGGCGGATGTTGCCTCCCAGGCTCCCCCGGCCGCCCCGGCCGCGACCGCGGCCGCCGTGCCGGACGAGCGGGAGCTGGCGAACCTGCCCATCACCCGGGAAGATATTGCCGCCCTTCACGACGACCTTAAGGCCCAGGGTTTTTCCGACGACGAGATCGGCGCCATGCAGGACAAGGCCGACAGCCCGTCGGGCATGACCTGGCGCGAGATGCTGGAAGAGGTCAAAAAGAAGGTCCGCAAGACCGAGAAGGCGGAGAAGAAGGACATTTCCAACGACGACAAGGTGCAGATGCTCGGCCTTTTCGGCAAGCTCGGCTTCACCCCGGCCGAATCCCAGAACCTGGTCGATTCCCTGGCCAACGGCAAAACCGACGCCGTATGGGCGGCGGTGGATCGCAAGGTGGCCGAAATGGCCGCCGACGGGAAGCTGAGTCTCGATTCCGGCGAGATGACCGCCCTTGGCCGGGCCATGAACCTCTCCGAAGACGGCCAGAAGCGCCTGGCCGCCCTGTTCGACCAGTCAAACGCCGCCTCCGGCCTCTCCGGCCAGGGCATCGCCACGGCCATGTCCCTGGTCAAAAACGAACTGATCGCCCAGCTCGGCCAGGAAAACCAGGCGCTGGCCGCTTTCCGTCAGACAGCCGCCTCGGTCATGGCCCAGGCCTGGCAGCGGGAAACGGGCAAGAAGCATTCCGATCTGCACCAGGACGATGTGGCCCGCAAGGCGGCCCAGGTCGTGGCCATGAGCGTGGGCAAGGAAAAGACCGGCGACGTGCCCACGGCCAGTCAGGCCGGGGTGAACGTCCTGGCCGACGTGCCCCAGGCCGGCGATTCCAACAAGGCGGAAACGCCCCAGGTCCAGCAGGCGCAGCCGGCCGGCCAGGCAGCGGCTCAGACCTCGTCCAAGGCCGTCGGCGGCGAAGCCCAGGGCAAGGCCGCGGCCGATCTGGCCGGCCGGGCCGGCGCGGTGGCGGCCGAACAGGCCCTGGTCTCGGGACGGGGCGGCGAAGCCGAATCCGGACAGCCGGCACCGGCCGTCGCCAACACCCAGGCCAAGTCCGCGGACAAGGCCGTGGCCCCGGGCTCGCCGGCCGCGAACCGGGAGACGGGACATTTCGCCTTCGGCCAGCAGGGCGGCGGCGCGGGCGGGGCTTTTGACCATGCCGGCCAGGAAGGCGGCTGGGGCGAGTTCTGGAGCAAGGTCCGGATGGAAAAAAATTCCGGCCAGCCGGCCGCCGCCACCCAGGCCACGACCTCCCAGACCATGGCCGCCATGGACGCGGTGACCGGTTCGGGCGCGGGCAGGACGGCCAAGGCCTTTGATCCCGCCCTGGCCGCCCGGGCCGCCCGGCAGCTCGAGACCGGCATCCTGCGCAACGTCGGCGCGGACGCCAAGCAGTTGACCCTGCAACTTTCGCCCGACGAACTGGGCAAGCTCTCCGTCACCCTGACGGTCAAGGACAAGGAAGTCCGGGCGGTCATCGCGGCCGAGAGCGCCGACACCGCGGCCATGCTCCAGGAGCAGGCGGCCAAGATCAAGCAGAGCCTGGAAGACCAGGGCTTCAAGGTGACCAAGCTCGACGTCCAGACCGGCCTGGCCCAGGACAACCAGGGAACCTGGCAGAGCCCCGAGCAGCACAACCTGGCCCGGGAACAGCGCGAGGCCCTGGAGCGGATGCGTTCCTCCCTGCGCCTGGCCCGCGAGGGCGCGTTCGCCCCCGACACGCAGCAGTCCGATTTCATCCCGCCCGCCGCGGCCGCGCGCGCCGAAGGGCTCGACCTCTTCGCGTAACAACGGAGCACGCCATGAGTTACGTCAGCAGCCTTCTGGGAACCGACACCGCGTCCAACGCCGCGTCCACCAAGAAATCCACCTCGCTCGGCCAGGACGCCTTCCTGCAGCTCCTCGTCACCCAGCTGCAGTACCAGGACCCGCTGAACCCCATGGACGACAAGGAATTCGTGGCCGAACTGGCCCAGTTCTCGAGCCTCGAGCAGCTGACCGAGATCAACACCGGCATCGAGAACCTGGCCACCCAGGGCACCCAGCAGCAGCTGATCGGGGCGGTCAATTTCATCGGCAAGACCGTCGAGGCCACGGGCACGGCCGTCAGCCTGGACGATGGCAAGGCCACGGCCGTGACCTTCACCCTGCCGGAGGACGCGGAAACCTGCCTGGTCAACGTCCTCGACACCTCAGGCCAGGTCGTACGCACCGTGGACCTCGGCGCCACTGCGGCCGGGTCGGTGGAGTTCACCTGGGACGGCATGGACTACGACGGCAACGTGATGGACGACGGCAAGTACCAGGTGGCCGTGACCGCCACCAACGCGAAGGGCGAGACCATGAAGACCACCTCCTCCATGACCGGCACGGTGGTCGGCATCTCCCAGGAAAACGGCTCGTATTACCTCAACATCGGCAATGATCGGTACGTATCTTTTACCGACATCACCAACATCATCAATACGTCGAGCGCAAGCAATACGGAGTCCTAGGCTGCGCCGGAGAAGACGCAAGGAGGAACTGTTATGGGAGTCGGCTTGAGCACATCCATGTGGTCCGGGGTTTCCGGGCTGCTTGCGAACTCGACGAAGATGACCTCCATCGGCAACAACCTGGCCAACGTGAACACCGTGGGCTTCAAGGGCGCGCGCACGGACTTCATGGACCTCATGAGCGCGACCCTGGGCACGGCGGCCGGTGAAAAGCAGGTCGGCCGGGGCGTGCGCGTCGGCACGGTCGTCTCGGACTATTCCCAGGGCGGCCTGGAAACCACGAGCAACAACCTGGATATGGCCATCAACGGCAACGGCTTTTTCATGGTCAAGCAGAAGAGCCAGGTCGGGTCCAACGGCAAGATGCTCAACACCGGCAACCAGACCACCTACTACACCCGCGCCGGCAACTTCAGCTTCGATTCCGACGGCTATCTCTGCACGCCGCAGGGCCTGGCCGTCCAGGGCTGGAAGGTGGACCAGGATCGGATCGACGCGGCCACGGCGTCGGGCCAAGTGCTCGGCCAAACGCCGGTCACGGGCGAGATCCAGGACATTCGCCTGAGCCAGTTCACCAGCCCGGCCAAGGCCACCTCGAGCGTGTCGCTCATCACCAACCTCGATTCGGACACAAAGAGCGAAAACACCCGCAACGCCACCAACTATTTCTACGCCATGTCCGAGCAGTGGGACGGCACCCAGAATCCGTCCATGCCGTCCACGGCCTACGGCTACCAGACCACGGTCAAGGTTTACGACGAAAACGGCTCCCCCCACACCCTGACCGTCTATTACGACAAGGTATCCAATGCCGGCGGCAAGGAGTACTGGGAATACGCCGTGACATGTCCTCCGAATGAGGACGGCCGCCGCTACAATCCCGACGACGCCACGGGCACGCCCATCGCCGGGACCAAGGAAGCGGGGCTCCTCATGATGGGCACCATGACCTTCGACTCCTCGGGCAGTCTGGAGAACATGAGCGCCTACACCCTGCAGGCGGCCACGGTCACGGACACCACCACCTTTGACGCCGCCCAGTGGAGAATGGCCGACACCTCCAACGGCTATCCCACGTTCACGGCCAACTTCAAGTCCGTGTCCAACTCCAGTTTCACGGATTCGACCAACAAGCCGCTCAACATCGCGCTCAACATCGGCATCAGCAACAAGACCGGCTTCACCGCCGGGGCTGGCGGCCCGCTTCTGTCCACCGCCGGCGATGATCCGGCCAACCTGGCGTACTTCAATCCCTCGACGCTCAAGATCAACAGCAACGTCACCACCAACTACGCCACCTCCTCGTCCACGGTGTTCAGTGCGCAAAACGGCTACACCTCGGGACTGTTAAACAGCGTGTCCGTGGACGCCAACGGCATCCTGACCGGCACCTTCTCCAACGGCCAGACCCAGAAGCTGTGGGCCCTGGCCCTGGCCAACTTCACCAACCTGCAGGGCCTGAGCCGCCAGGGCAGCAACCTCTACGCCGCCACCCTGGAATCCGGCCAGGGCACGACCAACCGGGCCAACAGCGGCTCCGTGGGCTCGGTTTCCGGCAATACCCTGGAATCCTCCAACGTGGACATGGCCTCGGAAATGGTCAGCATGATCCTGACCCAGCGCGGGTTCGAGGCCAACAGCAAGACCATCACCACGGTCGACACCATGCTCTCGGAAGTGATCCAGCTCAAGCGCTAGCCCGCTTCCCGCGACCAGATGACAAGCCGCTCCTCCGGGGGCGGCTTTTTTCGTGGCGCAGGAGCCCGGCCGAAGTGGCGGGACGCGAAAGCGATATCCTCCGGCCGTGCCGTCGCCGGCTTCCGGTCAGACAACGACAGCAAGGG
Organism: uncultured Desulfovibrio sp.; assembly: GCA_964539435.1. Taxonomy (GTDB): domain Bacteria; phylum Desulfobacterota; class Desulfovibrionia; order Desulfovibrionales; family Desulfovibrionaceae; genus Solidesulfovibrio. The sequence continues at coordinate 4,586 of CAZIJE010000138.1, read as the reverse complement.
TGTTTTTCTTTTCGGTTATAGGCCCGGCGACAGACCACGGATACGGATGAAACGAGGCTGCGTCGGGCGGCCGGACGAGGCTGGCAGGCTGGGAAAAGCTTGCCCGGCCAGGCGGCGGGACGCGCCCATGGGCGTGGCGAAAGCGGGATCGGCGTGGGGATATTGGCTCCCTGAAGGGTACTTTTTTTCCCAGGACGGGAAAACGAAGCGTCAAGATGCTGATTTATAAAATGAAATTCATGTTGGTACGGCTTCTGCTGTGATCAGGCAAAACCAACAAGGAACGTCTGGTTGCAACAAGGAGGTTTTCCATGTCCCTGGTTATCAATCACAACATGATGGCCCAAAACGCCTCGCGGAACCTGTCCAATTCCTACGGCGCCCTGGCCACGTCCACCCGCCGCCTGTCCTCGGGCCTGCGCATCACCACCGCCTCGGACGACGCCGCCGGCCTGGCCATTCGCGAGCTCATGCGGTCCGACATCTCCACCCTCAACCAGGGTGTGCGTAACGCCAACGACGCCATCTCCATGATCCAGACGGCCGACGGCGCGCTCCAGGTCGTGGACGAAAAGCTGATCCGCATGAAGGAACTGGCCGAACAGGCCGCCACCGGCACCTACACTTCGGACCAGCGCCTGATCATCGACTCCGAATACCAGGCCATGGCCTCGGAAATCACCCGTATCGCCATGGCGACCGACTTCAACGGCATCTATCTCTTGAACGGCAACCTGTCCTCCAACGTCCACGACGGCACGAGCCTGACCCCGTCCGGCAAGCTCAAGGTCCACTTCGGCACCGGCAACTCCAGCGCCGAGGACTACTACTACGTCCAGATCGGCAACTCCACGGCCTCGGCCCTGGGCGTGGGCCTGGGCGCGGGCACGGGCCGGTCCGGCCGCAGCATTTCCACCCAGGAGCTGGCCCAGAAGGCCCTGGACGCCATCACCCAGGCCATTGTGTCCAAGGACAAGATCCGGGCCAACCTCGGCGCGCTCCAGAACCGCCTGGAAAACACCATCTCGAACCTGCAGATCCAGGCCGAGAACCTCCAGTCCGCGGAATCCCAGATCTCGGACGTGGACGTGGCCAGCGAAATGACCGAGTTCGTGCGCCAGCAGATCCTGACCCAGTCGGCCGTGGCCATGCTCTCCCAGGCCAATTCCCTGCCCAAGATGGCCATGCAGCTCATCAGCGGCTAGCGGGCCGGCGAGGCGACCCCATGAAAAAGGACCAGGGAGGCGTGGACCGCAGACGTCGGTCCCTCCCTGGTCCGAACCGTCCGGTCCTGGCAAGAATTTGACGCGCTGGACGCCGGCACGGGGCGTCGTCCCTCCCCGGGCGCAAAAAAAGCCGCCCATTGGCCGGCGGCGACAAGAATCCGTCCCTCGGCCCGACGCCACAGTCCGCCCGGCCGCTTCCGTCACCGCCTTACCGCGCCGCCTCCCCGTCCTTGTCCGGGCATTCGCCCAGGGCGCGAAGGGCCAGCAGGGCAGCCATCTGCTCGGCCTTTTTCACGCTTTTCTCCACGGCCGTGATCACCTGCCCGTCCGGCAGGGTCAGGCGGATTTCGAACCGCTTGTCATGCTCCGGCCCTTCGCTGCCGAGCAGGCTGTAGACCGGCCGGGACTTGTGGGCCTTCTGGGTGTATTCCTGGAGCCGACTCTTGAAGTCCTTGGTCTTGGGCGCGGCCGGACGCTTTGGCCAACCGCCGTCGAAAGCCCGTAGAATGAACGCCTTGGCCGCACCGTAGCCGCCGTCGAGAAAGATCGCGCCGATCACGGCTTCGAAGACGTCGCTCAACAGGGCCTGCCTGCTCCGGCCGCCCTGGTTCTCCTCGCCCCGGCCAAGGCGCACGTGCTCTTCCAGGCACAGGCGGCGGGCCAGGGCGGCCAGGCTGGCCTCGTTGACGAGCTGGGACCGCAGCAGGGTCAGCTCCCCTTCCGGAGCCTCGGGAAACCGGGAAAAAAGTTCCTCGGACACGCACAGTTCGAGCACTGCGTCGCCGAGGAACTCCAGGCGCTCGTTGTGGCCCAGGGCGTCGCCGCGTTCGTTGGCCCAGGAACTGTGGGTCAGCGCCGTCGTCAGCAGTTCCGGCCGGGCAAAAACGTGGCCCAGGGCCGGTCCGGCGAGGGCAGGGGATGGGGGCATGCGGAAGACTCCGATGGTGCGGGGCCGGGTTTCCCGACGGGGAAGGCCGTGTCCGTTTTGTCCGACCCTAGTCCTTTTCCCGGGCGATTCCAAGTTTGCGCGACTCGGGGCAAAACGGTTTTTGTGGTCGGAGGGGCCAATTATCTTGATTATCCGGCCCGGGGCGGGCATTTTATGCCGAGTACGCCCCTGACCGACCCATGGGAGCAAGCCGCAAGGACCGCCGCGAGGCGCGGGGTCTGTCGCGGCCCCGAAGCAGCCACAGGAGGAGGGCAGCCATGGCTGGACTGTATGTTGGCGCGACCGCCGGGTATTCCGGCAAGAACATGGTGGTCATGGGGCTTGGGCTTCGTTTCCAGAAAGAAGGGTATTCCGTCGGCTACCTGAAGCCCGTGGGGGCCATGCCGCGCGAGATCGACGGCCGGATGTGGGACGACGACGCCTACCACGTGCAGCGCATCCTGCGCACCGAGGAGGAGCCCGAAACCCTGACCCCGGTCATCGCCTCCCACGACTTCCAGGTCAAAGCCTTCCGCAACCAGACCGGCGAGGTCATGGAAGCCATCCGCGCGGCCTACGAAAAGGTGTCGGCCGGCAAGGACGTGACCATCGTCGGCGGGTCCGGCGGCATGCACACCGGCAAATACTGCAACGCCGACGGCGTGCGGGTGGTGCGCGAGCTCGGCCTCAAGGCCGTGGTCATCGACCGCTACTCCAAGGAGCTCAACTACGACTACCTGCTCGTCCTCAAGGAGCAGCTCGGCGACCACCTGGCCGGCGTCATTTTAAACGACGTGGCCCAGAATTTCCTGGACGAGACCCAGACCCTCATCGCGCCCTTTCTGCGCGACCGGGGCATCCGGGTGCTCGGCATCATTCCCAAGGACCCGCTCATGGGGGCCATCAAGGTCTCGGACCTGGCCGACCGGCTCGGCGGCAAGGTCATCTCCGCCCACCACAAGTCCGACCGGATCGTGGAGAGCTTTCTCATCGGCACCATGCAGGTCGAAAACTTCATGACCCACTTCCGGCGGCAGAAAAATTCCGCCATCATCGTCGGCGGCGACCGGTCCGACGTCCACCTCGTGGCCCTGGAGGGCGACAGCCCCTGTCTGGTCCTGACCGGCAACCTCTACCCCAACGACATCATCCTGACCCGGTCGGAGGTCCTGGAAATCCCCATCATCGTGGTCCGGGAGGACACCTACACCGTGGCCAAGAAGATGGAGACGCTCCTTATGCGCCACAAGCTGCGCGACGAGATCAAGATCCGCCAGGGCGCGCAGCTGATCAACGCCAACCTCGACTTTCCGGTGCTCATGGAGCAGCTCGGCCTCAAGCGCTAGGCCGACGCCCTGATCGTTCAAAAGGCCGGGTCCCCAAAGGGCCCGGCCTTTCATGTTGGGAAACAGGCCACCACCGCAACCATCCCACCCGCATTCCCAGGCAGGGAGGGTCCGGGAGGGGCTTAGCCCCTCCCGGCCGCCGGAGGCCTCTTCTCTCCCTCAATTGTTCCTATGGGCGTGGCACGACACCAGAAACAGGGCGGCGCGCAGGCGCAGGATCTCGCGGGGGGCGCGGTCCATGAGGGCGTGGGCGGGCATGACGTCCATGGTGGCGAAGGCGGTCTGTTCCCGGTCCTGGCGGCTGGCGTAGCGCATGCGTTCGAGTTCGGCCAGGGCGGCCTGGACGTTGGCCCGCTCGCGGGAAAAGGCCTCGCCGAGGCGGGCGGCGTGTTCGGGCTGGCGGATGTCGAGGATCTGTCCCTCCACGACGGGGGTGGCCGGGGCGGCGTGTTTCATGTCGGACTCCTTGCGGGGTTCTTTTCGGCCGGCCGGGCCGAGGCGTTAGAGGGGCGGGACGTTTTTTCCTGGCATGAATGCTGCTTTTGTCCGGGGAAACCCAGGGAAGCCCATCCGTGAGACATGCCCATTTTCTTTTTTGCGCCGCGGCGCGCCTTGTCCGGTCCGGCCCGGCCCTTGCGGCCGTGACGGTCCTTGTCTGGTTTGGAGCGGTCTCCGTAGCGTCTTGTCCGGCCGCCGGTCCGGCCCTGGCCGCCATCCGCGCTCCGGGCGCGCCGGGAGGCGATCCGCCGCCTGGGGGCGGTCCCGGACCCGGAGCGGAGCGGGGGTTTCGGGTGGAGCTCACCAAGAGCGCCCCGGCCGAGGGAACGGTCCGCGTGGGCGGGGCCGCTTCCTTCGAGGCCAGGCTTTTCCACGGCGAGCGCGAGCTCGGCCGGGACGGGGCCGTGTGCCGCTGGCGCTCGGACGGGGGCGCGAAGTTTCTGGAGGCCGAGGGGCCGTTCGCGACCACGGCGATTTTTTTGCGGCCCGGCCGGCAGCGGGTCTGGGTGGAAGTGGTGCCCGGAACCGGCCCGTCCCAGGGCCTGGCCGCCGTGTCCGAGCCGGTGGAGATGGATGTCGCCGCGCCGG
>CAZIJE010000137.1:0-9368 GCA_964539435.1 uncultured Desulfovibrio sp. | reverse complement strand
CGCGGGCGGGGCCGGGCAGGGCGCCACCGTGCCGGCCATTAGGACCGTGCCCGCCCATGTCCCGGCCGCCCCGCAAAGGGCCGGCCGGCCGGCGGTCCCGTCCGCGTCCGGCGAGGCCGCGGCCGAGGAGGCCGGGGATCCGGCCATGGCCGCGGCCCTGGCCCGTCCGGGCGTCGGCCCCCTGGCCGCGTCCCACGCCGCGGCCTCCGATCCGGCCCTGGCCGCCGCCCAGGCCGCCGTGCCCCTGGCCGCTCCGGTCACCGGGGACATCACTTCCGAGCACGGCTGGCGCACCGACCCCTTCAAGGGGAAAAAGGCCTGGCACGCGGGCATGGACATCGCGGCCGCCAGCGGCGCGCCGGTCGCGGCCTGCTGGGACGGCACGGTCGTTTTTGCCGGCGCCAAGGGCGGCTACGGCAACGTGGTCGAGGTCGAGCACCCGGGCGGATGGAAGAGTGTTTACGGGCACTTGCGGTCTTATTCCGTCAAGGTCGGCGACACGGTGGCGGCTGGCGGAAAAATTGCAGAGGTAGGCAGCACCGGGCGTTCCACCGGGCCGCACCTGCACTTCGAACTGCGCCAGGGCGGGGAAACGGTGGACCCGGAGAACATGCTGGCCGCGGCGGGACTGCTGCACGGCGTGATGTAACCGACCGGAACCGTTTGCAATGAAAGGGGTACGGCCATGATCGCGAGCATCCTCTCCAACCTTCTGCGGCAGCACCGGGCCGTGGCGCTGCTGGAAGTGCTGCAAAAGGAAGAATTTTCCCTGCTGACGGCCAGGAATGCCGGGGGGGTGGCCTCCATCGAGTTTTCCATCCAGGAACTCCTGCGCCAGCTGGCCGCCGAACGGCGGAGCCTCCACGGCCTGTACGCGGCCCTGGACCCGGCGGCCAAGCGCCTGGCCGACGTCGTGGGCCGGTTCTCCCCGGAAGAGGCCGAACGGGCCGGCAAGCTCTACGCGGCCATCGACGCCACGGAGCAGCGGTGCGCCAAACAGGCGACCCAGAATTACGGTCTGGCCCTGGGCCTTTATGACGTGGCCAAGGGAAGCCTGGACAACCTCCAGAAGCTCCTGGTGCCGAAAAAGGCCGTCTACGGGGCCAAGGGCCGCTTCGCCCGGGCCACTCCGGGACCGGGCCTGATCAGCGGGAGGCTCTGATGTCGAGCTTAAGCTCGCTGCTCTCCATCGGCCGCTCGGGCCTGTCGGCCTCCCAGTCGGCCCTGCAGGTGACGGGCAACAACGTCGCCAATGTCGACACCCAGGGCTACAGCAAGCAGACCGTCGTCCTCAAGGACGGCACCTACGTCAGCGGCTCCCCGGGTCAGCTCGGGTCCGGCGTGGTGGCCCAGGAAGTGGTCCGCTCCCACGACGCCTTCATCGAGGCCCAGTACCTCCAGAAGCTCTCGGCCAGGGACCGATTCAAGGCCATGTACTCCCGGCTGTCCAGCGTCCAGAATCTGGTCAACGAATCCAACACCAACGGCCTGAGCACCGCGCTCTCCAACGTCTTCGGCGACTGGGGCGACCTGACGGCCAGCACGGACAGCGCGGCCACGCGCCGGACCATGCTCGAGGACACCGAAACCTTGCTCAGCCTCTACCGGTCCGCGGCCACGTCCATGACCCAGCTCCGGGTCCAGGCCGACCAGGCCATCGCCGCGGACGTCGCCACCGTCAACCAGCTGGCCAAGGACATCGCGGACATAAACCGCCAGATCAACGCCGTGGAAGTCGAGGGCCAGAACATCCCCAACGGCCTCTACGACGCCCGGGACGCCAAGGTCCGCGACCTGGCCGCCCTCATGGACGTTTCCGTCATCGACAACGGCCGGGGCAACTTCACGGTCAACACCAGAAGCGGCCAGACCGTGGTCGACGGCATGGTGACCTACGAATTCAAGTTCGAGCAGGGCAAGACGGTCCGCCAGCTGAGCTCCGCCTCCATTACGGCCGGCTCCAACGTCCAGGCCTATTCCGAGGGCGCGGACACGGACGAATACACGCTTCGGGTGGTGAACGCCGGGGCCATCGGCGGCGGGGCGACCTTCCAGGCGTCGTTGGACGGCGGCAAGACCTGGCTGGCCAACGAGGACGGCACGACCGCCACCTTCCAGGCCGACGGGGAAACCGGCAAGGTCCGTGTCGGGGAACTGGATGTCTGGTTCGACAAGCTTGACGCCTCGGACCCAAATCCTTTGAGCAACCTGGAAGTGGGGGACACCTTCACCCTGGTGCCGAAAAAGGCCCTGTACTGGTATTCCACCGCCGGCACGCCCGAGAACGTCACGCCCCAGCAGTACGGGGACGGCACGGACAACCCCTCGCGCCTGACCGGCGGCTCCCTGGCCGGCACGTTCCTGTTCCGGGACGAGGAACTCGGCAGCTACCAGAAATCCCTCGACGCCATGGCCAAGACCATGGTCTGGGAGATCAACCGGGTCCACTCCCAGGGCGCGGGCCTGACGCCTTTCACCTCGGTGCAGGGTTCCTACGCCGTGTCGGATTCCACCGCCGCCCTGTCCAGCGCCGGGGCCGGCCTGGCCTTCGGCGATCGGCTGGAGGCCGGGGCCTTCATGATGTACGTCTACGACGCCAACGGGAACCTGGCCACGGACGGCGGCGGCAATCCGGTCAAGGCGGCCATCGCGGTCGACCCAAACGAGTCCCTGGACGACCTGGTGGCCGACATCAACACGGCCTTCTCCCCGACCTATCTGACCGCCTCGGTGGTCAACAACCAGCTTTCCCTGACATCGGCCACGGGCTACAGTTTCCGTTTCGGCGACGACTCCTCCGGGGCCCTGGCGGCCCTGGGCGTCAACACCTTGCTCACCGGGGCCAAGGCTTCGGACGTGGCGGTCAGCAGCGTGGTCGCCACCGACGTCAACAAGGTCTGCGTGGGCCATGTCGGCGCGGACGGCCTGCTGGCCTCGGGGGACAACACCACGGCCAAGGCCATTGCGGCCCTGCAGAACAAGGCCGTCTCCTTTTTCGTGGCCGGCCAGGCCACGACCAGCCAGACCATCGGCGACTATTACAGCAGCCTGGTCGGCCGGATCGGCGCGGCCACGGCCACGGCCTCCTACCAGACCTCCTACCAGACCACGCTCGCCTCCGAACTCGAAGCGGCCCAGCTGGCCGTCTCGGGCGTGAACCTGGACGAGGAGCTGACGAACATGATCAAGTTTCAGCACTCCTATCAGGCGGCGGCCAAGCTCATCAGCACGGCCAACCAACTGATGGAGACCGTGCTCGGGCTCAAGAACTAGCCCCGGAGGTCCCCATGGTCATGCGCGTGACCCAGCAGCTCATCTACGGCAGCGTCATCCGCCAGAACAACGCCTCCCTGTCCCGGCTCATGGAGACCAACAACCAGGCCTCGACCCAGAAGCGGATCAACGCCCCGTCCGACGACCCCAACGGCGCGGTCCAGGTGCTGGGCACCCGGGCCGACATCGACCAGCTCGACCAATACAAACGCAACATCACCTCGGCCACGGGCTGGCTCAACCAGGCCGACAGCGCCCTGACCTCGGTCAGCACGCTCCTCACCACCATCAAGGGCTATGCCGAGCAGGGGGCCACGGGCACGGTCACCGAGGAGAACCGGGGCGAGATCGCCTCGGCCGTCAGGCAGTACTTCCAGCAGCTCATCTCCCTGGCCAACACCACCTACAGCGGCAATTCCCTGTTCGCGGGCCAGAAGACCGACGCCGAGGCCTTCAAGCAGTCGCTGTGGATGCAGTCCAACGACGATGCGTTCGGCAATGCGGTCACGGCCAGCGGCGGGTTCACCATTGCCGGCGATTCGGATTCCACGGTGCTTGTCCAGTTCATGGGCACGGACACGGTCGGCCACCAGCCGGCCTTTCAGTACTCCACGGACGGCGGCGCGACCTGGAACAACGGAACCTATTCCACGGCCACCACCGACGATCCCCAGGTCCTGGCCATGGGCGGGGTGACCATCAGCCTGGACAACGACGCCCTGGACGCGGTCACGGCCTGCGCCGACCACGCCGACGCCAACGGCACCTGGATGTGGATCCGGCCCACAGCCGTCTACCAGGGCAACGACAACGACACGATCAGCGTGACCTCGGCGGTCAACACCGTGGTCACGGGCGCGGCGGCGGGCACCTTCTCGGGCAACGTCATGGTCCGGGCCGACAGCGCCTGCGATTTCTCGGCCGGGGCCACGTTCTCCTATTCCTACAGCACGGACGGGGGCACGACCTGGGTCACGGGCAACACCTCGAGCGCGGCCGACGGGACCGCCGCCACCCTGGCCGTGCCCGGCGGCATCCTGACCCTGACGGCCAACACCGGCACCGTGGCAGTGGGGGACCAGTTCTTCATCCAGCCGAGCACGGCCGACATCTCGCTCAAGATTTCCCCGACCGATGCGGTGGTGGTCAACGGGGTCGGCAAGGACATCTTCGGCGGCGTCTCGGGCGGCCGGGCCGTCACCTTCAGCGGCTCGGACGCGGCCAACCTGTTCGAGACCGTGGGCAAGCTGGTCGGGTACCTCGAGACCAACAACCAGGCCGGATGCCAGGAGGCCCTGGACAATCTGTCGGCCTCCCAGGAGCGGATCCTGACCACCGCCGCCTCGGTGGGCGCCAAGGAGAACCGGGTCACCTCGGCCGGGACCATGGTCGACACCCTGAACCAGAACGCCACCACCACGCTCAGCAACGTGGAGGACGCGGACCTGACCACGCTCATCACCAAGTTGTCCGAGCAGGAATTGGCCTACCAGGCCGTGCTCAAGTCCTCGAGCATGGTCATGAATCTGTCGCTGTTGAGCTACATTTAGTGGTGGAAGGCCGCCAAACCGTTGACAAAGGTTGGCAGCGGCGCGTAAGGGTCAGGCTAACAGGGCGCGAAGACGGCATTTTTCCCGCCCGGAACACTAATTGGGGGCGTGGGCGTTCATGCTCATTTTGACCCGAAGGCCGGGCGAGAGCCTGCACCTCGGCGACAACATCAAGATCACCGTCCTCGGCGTCCAGGGCAAGCAGATCAAGATCGGCCTGGAAGTGCCGGATGACATGCAGGTGTACCGCGAAGAGGTGTACCTGCGGGTGCTCGAGCAGAATCGGCAGGCGCTTTGCGCCATGGATTCCGATGTCCTGGCGGCGGCGAAGTTATGGCCAAAAAAGACGAACGAGTAGTGGAGACGCGGCTGGGTCGGATGACCCTGCCCGAGGACCGCGTGCTGACGTTTCCCCGAGGGCTGATCGGGTTCATGGGGCACCGGGAGTTCACCCTGATCCAGGTCCGGGAGGATTCGCCGTTTCTGGTGCTCCAGAGCCTGGACGATCCCACCCTGGGCCTGCTCGTGACCGATCCCTACAGCTTCATGACCGAATACGAGGTGGTCATCGGCGACGCCGACATGCGGCTCCTCGGCATCGAGACCCGCGACCAGGCGACCCTGCTCGTGACCGTGACCATCCCCCAGGGCATGCCCGAGCGGACCACGCTCAACTTGAGCGGTCCCATCGTCATCAACAACGAGGCCCGCATCGGCCTGCAGATCCCCCAGACCGACTCCCGCTACCCGGCCCACTACACGCCGGGCATGGTTCCCCCGAAAAAATAATCCCGGCTCAGCGGGGTCTTGGAAAAAACAAAACGCCTTCCTGGCCGGTGCGCGGCCTGGAAGGCGTTGTCGCGTGCGCGGTCGGGCCGGGCCTAGCCGAAGAGGTCCGACTCCATGGTCAGCAGTTTTTCCGCGATCTTTTTCGAGTCCGGCTGGTAGGTGCCGGCCTCCACCTGGGCCTTGAGGACGGCCACCTTGTCGGAGCGGACGTCGGAGGCGTCCCTGGCCTGGCTGGCGGCCAGGGAAACCAGCTTGGCGTCGCCGGACAGGGTCACCCGGTCCGAGCCCGAAGCGCCGCCGGAGGCTTCGCTTTTCCCGCGCCCGGCTCCGGACGTCTCGCCGGCTTCGCCGCGGCCGATCCTGTTCTGTCCGTAGGTCTGGTTGATGCCGAGTATCGTCTTGATATCCATGGCTACCCCCTCCCGCACGCTCGAAAATCTTATCGGCAGCGGGGGGACCGATATTTAGAGCATTGTCTCGTCGACTTTTTCCAGGGCCAATTCCCACAACCGTTTGAACACCGCGGCCTTCACCTCGCCCGTGAGCTCTTCGGGCTCGCGCGCCGCGACATTGAAAATCCGCATCTCCTGGTCTTCCGGAGGATAGGCGAAAAGGAGCGGGAAACCCAGTTCCTCTTCCAGTTCTGCCTTGATCTCCTCCACGACCGGCGTGTCCGAACCGGTCACGATGCAGTTTTCCACGATCTCCGCCGCCACCCGGCCGACCAGGTCCCGGCGCTTGGCCTCGCGGGAGATCCTGACCTCGTCCTCGGCCTCGGCGGCCTGCAGCGAGCGGCGGTAACGGGCCAGGCGCCTGGCCGTGGTCGCCTGCCTTCCGTAGGTGCGCAGCATGGCGCGTACCTGGTAGGGGGTCGCGGTCAAGGCGTATAGCTCCTTCTCAGGGCACTTATCGGACGGTCGCGTCATACCTTTAGAGCGTTGCGCGAAAAAAATCCACGCCAAAGCCGCGGCCCGGCCGCCACGGTCTTTCTTGTGCCGGGTCCGGCTTTGCCTTATAAGACCCTTCCGCCTCGCCCCCGAAAGGGGAGAACGACCCGCAACCGGAATCCCCATGCAGCGCGACATCAAAACCGTCCTCGTCATCTACAAGGCCGACCACGAGCAGGTCCGGGGCATGGCCTGGACCGTGGCCGACTGGCTGGCCGCGCGCGGCGTCACCGTGCTGTTGCGGGAAAACGCGCCCGAGGCCGCCACCGCCGTGTCCCCGGTCGGCACGGTGGTGACCGGGCCGCCGGACCTGGCACTGATCCTCGGCGGCGACGGCACCATGCTCTCGGCCGCCAGGCAGCGCGCGGCCGACGGCATTCCCTTTCTTGGCATCAACCTCGGCCGGGTCGGGTTCATGACCTCGGCCGGGCCGGACAACTGGCGCGAGGTCCTCGACGACGTCCTGCAAAACGGCTTCACCGAAGCCCGGCGGATCATGATCGAGGTCTCGGTCATCCGGGGGAGCGAAACGGTCTACACCACCACCTCGCTCAACGACGCGGTCATCAGCCGGGGGGCCATGGCCAGGTTGGCCGCCTTCAAGGTGACCCTCGGCGACCGGGACGTCTGCACGCTGCGGGCCGACGGCGTGGTGGTCTCCACGCCGACCGGGTCCACGGCCTACTGCGTCTCGGCCGGAGGGCCGCTCATCTATCCCGGCCTCGACGTCCTGTGCGTGGTGCCGATCTGCCCGTTTTTAAGCGACTTCAAGCCCGTGGTGGTGCCGGCCGACTCGCCGGTCCGCCTGGCCCTGTCCGCGCCCGAGACCAACATGTACCTGACCTGCGACGGCCAGGAACTCTTTCCCCTCGACGACAACGACGTGGTGGTGGTCCGCAAGTCCGACCGCTGCCTCAAGCTGGCCAAGCGGCCCGGGGATTCCTATTTCGGCCGCCTGCGGCTCAAGGGGTTCATCAACAAGCCATGAACCGCAGCGCCGCCCTGTCGCCGGTCCCGGGCCAGGCCCCGCGCTACGGCGCGGACCCGGTCCAGGACGCCTGGCTGCTCCACTTCATGACCGAGAACAACCTGGACCACTCCATTGCTCCGGAAAAAAACGCCTCGCCCGAGCAGTTGCGGTTCATGGTGGCCCTGGCCCCGGAAGAGATCTACGTGCCGTGCTCGGACGCCATGTTCTCCCACCTGGTCAGCGAACGGGCCGACCCCATGGTGGTGGCCGAGTACGACGCCCGCCTGGCCCGGATCGGCCGGCTCATCGACACCTACGTCCCGGACGCCTACACCGGCCAGAAGATCCGCATCCTGTGCGAGCTCAAGTACCGCCAGGCCCTGGTCGCGCCGACCTTGATCCCGTCGCGCCTGGCCAAGCGGCTGTGCACCATCTTTCTCACCCAGTCCGGGCTCGACGACCCCCACCGGGAGCGCAAGCGGCAGATGAACCGCCGGGCCAGCGCCTTCATCCAGAGCCAGGTCTTCCGGGACATGCTCTACGCCTGCCCGACCGACCTGCCGGGCTGCCGGGCCATTCCGGAACTGCGCTTCGCCCTGGACATGCTGGAGTTCAAGCGCCTGCTGCTCCTCGGCTCCATGCCCGGCATCTGGGAAGGCGAGGGCATGGTCCCGGGCCGCGACGACCTGGATGCGGCCATGGCCCGGTTCCCGGCGGAGTTCGACCGCCTGGAGGCCATGCTCGACCCGAGAAGGGGCGGACCGCTCAAGATCCTCTTCCTGCCGGACAGCGCGGGCGGCGTCCTTTTCGATCTGCTGGCCGTGCGCGTGCTCCTGCGCCTGGGCCACCGGGTCATCGTGGTCCTCAAGGACGGGTTCTACTACGACGCGCCCACCCTTTGGGACGCGGACGCCGACCCGGTCCTCGACACCGCCCTGGCCGACGCCCATTTCCTGACCGACGCCCGCATCGGCAAAAACGGCCTGCTCCAGGTCATGCGCGAGAATCCGTTGACCGTCATTTCCGACGGCACGCGCGAACGCCTGAACCTCTACCGGGTCTCGGTCACCTTCGCCCGGGCCTGGAAGGAGGCGGACCTGGTCCTGGCCAAGGGGCCGCTCAACCACCGGCGGCTGATCCAGACCCACCACCTCTTCACCCGGGACGTGGCCTCGATCTTCCGCGATCCAAAGGCCGGCCTGCTCCTGGATTTCAAACCCCGCGCCCCCGGAGCCCGTTCCTTCACCGAGGCCGACATCACGGCCAAGGCCGAAGAGATCATCGCCGGCATGCGCGCGGCCAAGACCGCGGGCAAGACCGTCATGTTCTACAGCGCGGTCATCGGGTCCATTCCGGGCCAGACCAAGACCGCCATCGCCCTGGTCACGGCCTTCGTGGCCTACCTCCGCGAAAAGCTGGCCGACACCTACATCATCAATCCGGCCGAACACTTCGAAGAGGGCATGGACGCCGACGACCTGATGTTCATGTGGGAAAAAGTGCAGCGCAGCGGCCTCATCGACGTCTGGCGGTTCCAGACCCACTTCGACATCGAAAAGAGCTTCGAGCTCCTCGGCCGCAAGGTGCCCCCGGCCTGGGCCGGCAAGGACGCCACCTTCTCCACGGGCTGCACCAAGGAAATGCACATCGCCCTGTCCATGCAGGCCCGCCAGCCCGAACTCCAGATCATCGGCCCGGACCCGGAAAAGTTCTTCCGACGCCGCGAATACGGCGTCGGCAAGTTCTGCGACGCCGGCATCGAGTGCCGGTGAGGGAGGGAAGACGCCTCCGGCGGCCGGGGGGCGTCACGCCCCCCGGACCCCCCGAGCGGGGGTGCGG
>CAZIJE010000136.1:3608-9496 GCA_964539435.1 uncultured Desulfovibrio sp. | reverse complement strand
CTTCCAGGGGGTCCGGGGGGGATGATCCCCCCCGGCCGCCGGAGGCATCTTTATCCTACCCCCGCACCCGGGCGTCCTTGGCGTTTTTGCGCAACAGCTTCTTCCACTTGGGCCCGTCCAGGGCCTCGGCCAGGTATTCCAGGGTGTGCACCACCTGGTGCTTGTCGCGCATCTCCATGAGGATGCGCTGGATGCCCATCTTGCAGGACGGGCAGCCGACCAGGATGGGCATGGCTTCCGGCGCGTCGGCCAGGTTCTCGGCCAGGGTGGCGCGCTTGCGGTCGCGCAGCCGGTTGTAGATGGCCGGGCTGGTCATGGCCCCCATGCCGGATTCGCCGCAGCAGAAAGGCGACAGTTCCACCGGCCGGCCCGTGGCCTTGGCCACGGCGGCCCGGTACAGGTCCGGTCCCTTGGTCTTGGGCACGTCGGCGAACTCGCTGTGACAGGCGGCGTGGTAGAGGATGGGCGAAGCGGCCTCGGCCGCGGCAGGCGGGGGAAAGTCCAGACGGCCGATCAAAAACTGGGTGACGTCCCGGTGGACGAGATTCGGCCGCAGGGTCCTCAGCTCGTGCTCTTCCAGGGCCTCGCGGCAGGTGCCGCAGCTGGTCAGGCAGTGGGTGGGATTAAGCCCCAACTGCGCGGCCTCTTCCAGGAGCGCGGCCAGGGCGGCGCGGTTTTTCTCGCGGTTGTCGCGGTAGGCCTCGCCCATGCCGGCGGCCAGGAGCGGATAGCCGCAGCACAGGTGCCGGTGGGGGATGAGCACCGCCACCTCGGCCCGCAGGAGCAGGTGCACGGCGGCCATGCCGATGGTGCTGGAAAAAAGCGACGCCCCGCAGCCCGGAAAATAGAGCACGGTTTCCGGGGCCTCGCGCCCTTCCTGGGGGATGAAGATGGAGCCCTTGTCCAGGTCCAGGCGTTCGGTCAGGTTGCGCAGGCCAAGGGACGGGTTCGGGCCGCGAAGGCCGGGGTTCTCGATCCGGTTGCGCCAGAGCCCGGGCAGAAGCGGCATGGCCTTGTTGTGGAACTGCTGGCCGTAGGCCGCGAGCTTGGCCGCCTGGGGAGCCCGCTTGGACACGTCCTCGGAGAGGTAGGTCAAAAGCTTGTGCTTGATGGGGTGGCCGCCGCAGCCCTGCTGGTCCAGGAAATTGCGCAGCCCGAGCGCCACCTTGCCGGACTCGATCTTGACCGAGCAGACCCCGGTGCACTTGCCGCAGGCCGTGCAGTGGTCGGTGAGCTGGCGCAGCTTGTCGAGCAGGCCCGGGTCCGGCTCGCCGTGGGTGATCTGCGAATAGTAGATGGCCTCGATCAGCGCGCCGAGGCTGATGTTCTTGTTGCGCGGATGGAAAAGCATGCCGTGCTGCGGCGCGAACATGGGGCAGACCTGCTTGCACTTGCCGCAGCGGTTGCAGAACTGGATGCCGCTTAAGATGGAGATCAGCGTGTCCTTGTCCGGCAGGGCCGTCTTTTTCAGGTCGCGGATCAGCCGGTTGAACGAGAACGTGTAGGGCTCGACATCCAGGGTCCGGGTGGTCAGCTTGCCCGGGTTGATGATGTTTTTCGGGTCCACCCGCTTCTTGTAGGCCCGCAGGGCGTCGATCTTGTCCTGGGCCAGGAAGGCGATCTTGGTGATGCCGATGCCGTGCTCGCCCGAGACCGCGCCGCCGAGCCGGGTCACGGTCTCGAAGACCTGCTCGGCCGCCTCCCAGGCCTGGCGCATCATCTCCGGGTCGTTGGAGTTGACCGGGATGTTGACGTGGCAGTTGCCGTCGCCGGCGTGCATGTGGCTGGCCACCTCGATGCGGGTGGCGGCCATCTCGGCGTGGATGTCGGCCAGGCGGTCCTTGCGCTTGGGATAGCGCGAGGCCAGGTCGGTGAAGAAATAGTGGGTCTGGACCTCGACTTCGGAGTCGGACAGTTCCCGGGCCGTGATCCGGCCGCGCAGGACCCGGTCGCAGAACTCCAGCTCCATGGCGATGAACTCGTCCGAGACCGGGATGCCGGGCAGGCGGCCGGCGTTCTGCAGGGCCGTGCGGTAGGCCCGGGCGATGCAGTGGAGGTTCAGGTCCTCCAGGAACTCGGCGAATTCCGGCACCACCGACAGCGGGATGACCACGTCCTCGTTGATCTTGAACCCGGACGTGCGCTTGGAGATGGCCGACAGCTTGTGGCGGTCCTCCCAGTAGAGCTCGGCGGTCTTGGCGTCCTTGGCCTCGAAGACGTCGACCTGGTCGTAGGGGTCCACGATGTCCACGATGTCGGCGGCGGCCCGCAGGAGCGCGTCCTCGTCGTCGGAGTCGAGCTGCAGGAGCAGGACCGAGATGGGGTCGCCCTCGTACTGGGTGGACTTTTTCGCATAGTTGATGGCCCGGACGTATTTGGAGTTGAACTCCTCCAGGGCCGAAATCTTGACCGCGTCGCCTTCCTCGCGGATGCGGTTCCGGAGTCCCACCACGTCTCGGATGACGCACATGGCGTTTTTCATGGACCGGCCGAAAAACTCCAGGCACAGGGTGCGGGAATACTTGGGGATCGGATAGAGGACGAAGCAGGCCTCGGTGATAATGCCGTCCACGCCTTCCTTCTGCACGCCGGGCAGGCCGCCCAGAAACTTGTTGGACACGTCCTTGCCGAGGTTTTTCCCCCGGATCTCGTTGCCCGGGAGCTTGACCACGTCGCGCACGGCCCCGTCCTCGTCCACGATCTCGAAGACCGCCGTCTCCCCGGGCTGGATCTTGTGGCGCGGGTGGTCCACGCGGCGGACCTCGATCTCCTCGCCCGTGGCCTCGACCATCTTGTAGCTGATGATGTTGTCGAGGGTGGTGCCGTACTCGAAGGCGAACGGGCCGCCGGCGTTTTCCGCGATGTTGCCGCCGATGGAGGACGCGGCCTTGGAGGCCGGGTCCACGGTGAACAAAAGGCCCTTGGCCTCGGCGGCCTTGATGGCCGTGAGCGTGATCACCCCGGTCTGGGCGCACAGCGTCCTGGCCTCGGTGTCGATGGACAGGATCTTTTTAAACTTCGAGAGGCTGAGGATGACCGAGCGGCGGTGGGCCGGAATGGCCCCGCCGGTCAGGCCCGAGCCGCCGCCGCGCGGGATGATGGCGAATTCCAGTTCGTTGGCCAGGCGCAGGATGTGGCGGATGTGCTCGCCGGACTCGGGCAGGAGCATGCAAAGCGGCATCTCCATGCGCAGGTCCGTGGCGTCGGTGGAGCACTCGACCAGGGAGTGGGGGGCGGTGACCACGTCCTCGTGGGGCAGGAACTGGCGCAGCCGCTCCACCAGGTTGTCCCGGAACCGCTTGTCCGCCTCGTAGACGTCCCAGAAGGCCTTGTAGGCCTTTTTGATGGTGCGCGGATAGTCGCCCCAGGTCTTGGGGTTGGCCCCGGCCAAACGCTTTTCCACCGACGCCTTGACGTCGGCCGGATTGACGAACGGATTGGCCCGGACCAAAAACAGCTCGGAAGCCACGGCCACGGCCAGGTTCCTGGCGTCTTCGGGCCAGGTCTCCAGCTCATCGGCGGCGATATCCAGGACGCGCGGCACGAGGCGCTCGAGGGGAAGGGAAATATGGGGCGTTCGCTCCGACATAATGGGCGCTTCCGGCGAGGGTTGAAATGAGGGAGGGAGTCAGATAATGCCGAAGCTCGCATTTGGCAAGGCTGCGCCCTTGCCCGTCCCCCCCGGGCCGAAACGCGGACCGACCGCACTGCGGGCGCTTGGCGACGCTTTTTCCGTGTAACCGTTTCCCCCACGTCCGCAACCGGCATTCCCGTTGCCCGCGCCCCAAGGCCCGCGCGCCTGTCCCGGAACCGTTTTGGAGGACCATGGCCGAGAGTCTGCTTTCCCTCGCGCTCCTGGCGGAACTGTTCGTGTGCCTGGCCTCGTTTCACCGCCTGCAGGAGCCGGAAGCGGGCGTGGCCGAGGCCCTGGTCCGCGCCCTGGCCCTGACCCTGGCGGGCCTGGGGCTCGTGGTCCAGCTCCTGTTCCTGCTGGGCCTGGCCCGGTTCCCCTGGCTCCTGGACGCGGCCGTGGCCGGGCTGGCCGCGTTCTCCCTGCGCCGGGGGCAACGGCGGGTTTTCGCGGACATGAAAAGCGCTTTTCTCGCGAACGCCCGACGTCCCCTGGCCTGGGTCCTCGGCGCGGCCTTTGGCGTGCTGGGCTTTCTCGTCTGGACGGTCGCCCCGGCCAACTGGGACTCCATGACCTACAACCTGGCCCGGGTCCTGGTCATGATGCGGGAAAACACCCTGGCCCCGGAGCACGGCAGCACCTTTCGCCAGGTTGCCTTCAGCCCGGGCTTTGACCTCCTCCACTGGTTTTTCCTGCGCTACGGCCTGGACCGGGGCATTGCCGTCTTTTCCCTCCTGGCCTACCTGCTCGTGGTCGCCGGGAGTTACGTCCTGGCCAGGCGGCGCGGCGACGCGGCCTTTGCCTGGCGCGTGGCCTTTGTCGTGGCCTCGCTCAAGCTCCTGGTCCTCGAGGCCAGCTCCACCAAAAACGACCTCGGCGCGGCCGCCATGGCCGTGGCCTGCCTGTGCGGCGCGGCCCGGCTCCTCGCCCGGCCGGGGCTATCCGGCCTCCTCTTCCTGGCGGTCTGCGCCGGCTTCGGCCTGTCGACCAAAAGCCATTTCGCGCTTTTCGGCGCGCCGCTGCTGGCCCTTTTTGCCTGGACCGACCGGGCCGCCCTGGCGCGGCTTTTGGCCCGAAGCGCCCGCGCCGCGCCCCTGCGGCTGGCCGCCGGCGCGGGGCTTACGGCCGCAATCCTCTGCCTGTCGCTTTCCAGCCAGTGGATCAACCTGGCCCGGTTCGGCGACCCCTTCGGTCCGCGGTCCGAGGTGGCCCGGCACAGGAACGCGGACGGCTTGGCCGGGGCCGGGGCCAACCTGGTCCGCTACGGCCTGGACGCCCTGGACGCGCCGGGACGCTGGTGGTTTGCAGCCCGGGGCGACCTGCACGAGCGGCTTTTCGGATCGGGCGGCGCGGCCGGCCACGGACCGGGCGCGTCCATGCCGTTTCACGCCCACTATGCCCTGGGCAACCAGTTCCAGGAGGACGCGGCCTGGTTCGGGCCGCTGGGCGGCCTGCTCGTCCTGCCCTGCGTCCTGCTGGCCCTTTTCCGCCGCGAGGACCGGCTGGCCCGACTGACCGCGGCCGCGCTCCTGATCTTCCTCCTGGCCGTTTGCGCCACTATCACCTGGTTTTCCTACAACAACCGGTTCCTGACCCTTTTTTTCGCGGCCAGCGCCCCCTGCCTGGCCGCCGCCCGGGGCCTGTGGCACGACCGGACCTGGCCGCGCCGCCTGGTCCTGGCCCTGGCCGGAGCGACGCTGGCCGCCGCCCTGCTCCTCAACCAGGACAAGCCGCTCCTGGACGCGGCCTGGCTGCCCGAAACCGATCCGCCCCTGGCCGGCTCGATCCTGGACGGCAACAGCACCCGGCGGACCACCTACGATACGTATTTCCACGGTCCGCTTTTGCTCGACTACCTGTCCCGGGGCCTTTTCCCGGACCGCCGGGCCCTGCTCCTGGCCGGCCCGGACAGCTGGGTCTATCCCATCCTTTTTTACGGCCGACAGCACCGGTGGCTGGTGACGGGCCGGGACGCGCCGGTCGTACGCCTGGACGGGGAAGCCTTCGACGTCCGCGACTGCGACGCGCTCAAGCGGCTGGTCTCCCGGTTCGACCTGGCCGTGGTCATGGAGGACGCGGCGGCAGCGGCCTGCCTGGCCGGCGGCAGGCCGGTCATGACCACCCGCGCGCCCTGGGGGGACGTGCTGGTCTTTGCGCCGGGGAGCGACGCAATCGGGCCGTGAGGCCAGAAACGCGCCGCGTCCGTTCCCTCGCCCCCGTGCACAGGCCGGGGGGACCGGGGGGAATGATTCCCCCC
>CAZIJE010000136.1:0-3598 GCA_964539435.1 uncultured Desulfovibrio sp. | reverse complement strand
GCCCGGGGGGGGGGGCGGGGGGGGCTTGCCCCCCCCCGCCGGGAACCGGGGCAGCGCCCCGTTCTGCAAACACAAAGCGGGCGGCCCTTTCGGACCGCCCGCCTTGTTTTCTCCGGCCGCGCCGATCAGCCGTGCGCGCCCGGGAAGAAGATGTTGCTGACGTAGTACAGGATAAAAAGGAGCGCCGTGCCGAGCCCCAGGCTCCAGCCGATCAGCTTCTTTTCGATCGGCAGCAACGGTTCCCATTCCATCTTGGAGAGCTCTTCGGAAAAGCTCGCGTCTTTCTTTTCAGGCTCCATGCATGCCTCCATGAAGAGCTAGGGTTCGCTAGGACGCCAGGGGCGGCTTGACCCCGTGGAAGAACAGCCAGGAGATGAAAAGCCCAATCCAGATGATGAATCCGAACAGGCTCACCACGTACACCAGGGCCAGCTTGCCGATGCCCTCGTCCCAGAGCTTCTTGAAGTTCGAGACCACGCCGATGGTGAAAAAGGTCAGGATGAAAAAGATGCTGCGAAACGGCCCGGTGTCCGCGATGGCGGTCTTGCCGAACTTCAGCATGTCCCCGCCCTGGGCGCACAGGAGCAGCATGATGACGAAGGTGATGACATAGCCGAGGACGAAACGCGGGAACCGGTCCAGGATGACGCCAAACTTCATGCGCTCGCCGGGCTTGCACTCGATCATGGTGCACCAGATGGCCGCCAGGATGAAGGCCCACACGCCGATGAAGACGTCGATAAAGATCTTGATGGTGGTGGCCGCCATGGTCACCCACCCTTCCTGGAACTTCACGCCGTCCAGGGCAAAGGCCTGGGCCCGGATCAGCGCGTCGGTGATGACGCCCGAGGCGATGGCCCCGCCGTCGGACTTGACGGCCAGGCCCATCCAGGCCCCGGCCACCATGGGCTCGCCGTACATCCAGTGCTGGGCCACGAAGGGCAGGATCAGCATCTCCACGCAGGTGAAGACCACGACCAGGGACGAGACCATGATCGGGACAATGGGCCGGGCCCGGATCGCGCCGCCCGTGGCGATGGCGGCGGACACGCCGCAGATCGAGATGCCGGACGCCAGGGGAGCGGCCCATTCACGGCTGAACTTGAAGTATTTCCGGGAGATGTAATAGACCAGGGCCCAGTAGATCAGGTAGGCCTCGACAATGGCGCAAAGGCCCCGGAAGATGACCGACGAGGCCAGGCCCAGGGCGTCCACGGACTTGACGCCCAGTTCCGCGCCGAGGATCACGATGGCGATCTTGACGTACATCTCGGGCTTGAGCGCGTCCTTCATCCTGGCCGCGAGCCCGGGAAAGAAGTTGCCGATCAGGATGCCGACCACCAGGGCGATGATGAACCCGGCCTCGCCGGTCAGGCCCATGGCCCAGGTCAGGTTGAACTTTTTGAGCTGGTCCGGCGTGGCCGCGATGGTGGCGTAGTTGCCGAGCGCGAAGCAGAAGTAGCTGATGAAAAAGACCAGGGTGAAGCTGGCCGCGAACCGCTTGGGGTCCCCGCCCAGGGCCTTGACCCCGAAACCCAGCATGACCGTGACAAAGGCCCAGGTCAGAACCAGGCTCACCAGTCCCGCCATTTCCTTGTAGGCGGGCGTTGCCGCCGAAAAGATCTTCGCCGCGTCCGTCCAGACATTGATCTTGACGGCCCAGCCCAGCGGGTCCATCCCGCCGAAGTTGAGCATGGACAAGCCGAACAGGATCAGCCCCAGGATCAGGGCCAGCTTGTCTTCCGTAAGCCATTTCTTTTCCGCCATGACTCCCTCCTCGCACGTTGACGATGCACGACTCCAAACGAAACGCGTCCCGCCCGTCCAGGGCGGCCGGTCCGGGACCGTCCCGTCCGCTTCCGGATGACGCCTCGCCCGGGCCGCGGCTCCCCGGCGGCGGCCTGCATGGGGCGCGCGGCGTTTGCTGCGCCTAAAGCAAGGAAGGGGCCAATTCGTTGCCATTGTTATTACCCTGAATTCATAGCATTTCCTTCGGCAAGGGAGCCGCGCCTGCCAACTCCGGGACGCACCCCGTTGCCGCTCGGTTGCATTGCCTTTTTCCCCGGCCGGACTCACATTGGAGGCGGGCGTCGCCAATACGGGCGCCCGCCGGAAACGGCGCGCGGCCGGACCGGCGCACGAGGAGACCATGGCCAAGCAGCACCCGAAAACCATCAAGCACCGGTTCGTGGTCGGCCTGTCGGTCATCATGGCCGTGCTCGGCGTCTTTTTCGCCGTGGTCATTTCCATGAACCTGCGCAACCAGCTCGTGACCGACACCGAGCACAAGGCCTCCCTGGTCCTGTCCCAGGCCGAGGCCATCCAGGCCTATGTGCGCCAGGTCCTGCGGCCGTCCATGTACCACCTCCTGCCGCCGGACGGGTTCCTGCTCGAAGCCATGTCCACCTCCTACGTCACCCGCCGGGTCATGAGCGACCTGAGCATCGAGGGCGACCAGTACCGCTACCGCCGCGTGGCCCAGGGGGCCCGCAACCCGGACTACGAGGCCGATCCCTTCGAGCGGGCGCTCATGGACCGGTTCGCCCGCGATCCGGACCTGGCGCGGATCGAGGAGATCACCAGCCGCGACGGCGAAGAGGTGTTCGTGGCCGCCCGGCCGGTCCGACTGGACCCCACCTGCCTGCACTGCCACGGCGACCCGGCCGAGGCGCCCAAGGAGATGCTCGCCCGGTACGGGGCCGCGCGCGGCTTTTGGCGCCATGACGGGGAGCTGGTGGGCGTGGACGCGGTGACCATGCCCGTGGGCGGGGCGCTGGGGCAGATCAAGGGCGCGACGGTCAGCTTCCTGGCCCTTTTCGCCCTGGGCCTGGGGATTTTCTACCTGACGGTGCAGCTCTTTTTCGACCGGCTGGTGGTGGTCAACCTGGGCCGGGTCACCGAGGTCATGCGCCGCTACTTTCCCAAGGAGGCGGTGGCGGAGACGCGGCGCGCCAATGCGGCCGCCTCCGGCCAGGCCGTGGGGGACGGCGAGATCGAGGAGATCTACGCCGGCATCGAGGCCTTTGCCTCGCGCCTCAAGGAGGCCCGGGAAAAGATCGAGGACCACGCCCAGAACCTGGAGCGCAAGGTGGCCGACCGGACCCTGGAGCTGGCCCGGGAGGCCGACGAGCGGCGGGCCGACGTGGCCCTTTTCGTGGAGCTCCTCAATATCCTGAACCTGTCCCAGACCCGGGCCGAACTCCTCTCCGGCGCCCTGTCGCGCATCGCCGCCCGGTTCGGGGCCCGGGTCGCGGCCTACGAATGCGAATTCTCCGGCGGCGGCTCCGTGTCCTGGCCGCCGGACGCCTCCCCGCCCCCGCCCCCGCCGGACTGGCGCGGGCTTGTGGCCGGAAACGACCTGCGCCTGGCCGACCACGCGGCCTTCATTCCGGTCCGGACCACGGACGTCAGCCGGGGCCTCTTGCGTCTCTATTTCCCGCCGGACGGCAAAAGCCCGGATCCCGAGGCCGTGGAGCTCTACCGGGCCATCGGCCAGCAGCTCGGCATCGCCCTGGAAAACCTCGACGCCATCACTTCGCTCCTCGGCCAGAACACCCTTCTCGCCTCCATTTTCGACGGCATCTCCGATCCCCTGGCC
>CAZIJE010000135.1:0-9528 GCA_964539435.1 uncultured Desulfovibrio sp. | reverse complement strand
ACCACGGAGGCCGAGTATGAAGCGCAACATCTACCTGCGCACGATTCCCATCGAGGAGGCCCTGGCGCGGGTCAAGGCCGAACTGGACCGCAAGGCCCTGCTCGGCGTGGAACGCATCGGCGCGGAGCGCGCGGCCGGCCGGATCACGGCCGAGCCGGTCATGGCCCGCTATTCCTCGCCCACCTACCACAGCGCGGCCATGGACGGCATTGCCGTGCGCGCGGCCGACACCTTCCTGGCCCGGGAGGGCTCGCCGGTGCGGCTCGCGCCGGAGGCGGGGTTCGTGTTCGTCAACACCGGCCATCCGCTTCCGCCCGCCTTTGACGCCGTGGTCATGATCGAGAACGTGGTCATGGACGGCGAGACCGCGACCATCGAGACGCCGGTTGCGCCGTTTTCCCATGTGCGGCGCATCGGCGAGGACATCGTGGCCACGGAGATGATCCTGCCCCGGCACCGGCGGGTCACGCCTTACGACGTGGGCGCGCTTCTGTCGTGCGGCGCGTATGACGTTTCGGTGTACGAACGGGTCCGGCTGCGGGTCATCCCCACGGGCGACGAGGTCATGGACTTCACCACCCGTCCGGCCCCGGGACCGGGCCAGGTGGTGGAGAGCAACTCCATGCTCCTGCGGGCCCTGGCCGACGAGTGGGGCATGGACTGCACCCGGGTCGCGCCGGTCCGGGACGACCCCGAGGCCCTGGCCGCCGCCCTGGAAGAGGGACTGGGTAGCGACGCCCATGTGGTGGTCGTGGTGGCCGGGTCGTCGGCCGGGAGCAAGGATTTCACCCGGGCCACCATCGAGCGGTTCGGCAAGGTGCTGGTCCACGGCGTGGCCGCCATGCCGGGCAAGCCGTCCCTGCTCGGCGTGGCCCGTGGCAAGCTGGTGGTCGGCGCGCCCGGCTATCCGGTCAGCTCGGTGGTCTGCTTCGAGCGGCTGCTCTATCCCCTGGCCTGCTGGCTGTCCCGGACCGAGCCGCGCAGCCGCCAGACCATTGCCGCCACCCTGGCTCGCAGCGTGCCCTCGCGCATCGGCATGGTGGATTTCGTGCGCCTGTCCGTGGGCCAGGTCGGGACCGATTACGTGGCCCTGCCCCTGTCGCGGGGGGCCGGCAGCATCTCCACCATGACCAAGGCCCAGGCCGTGACCCAGCTGCCGCCCGAGGCCGAGGGCATGGAGTCCGGGGCCACGGTCACGGCCGAGCTCCTGGTGGACGCCGGGGAGCTGGCCCGGACCCTGGTCTGCGTCGGCAGCCACGACAACACTCTGGACATCCTGGCCGACATGCTCATGCGGGGCGATCCCCCCATGCGCCTGGCCTCGAGCCACGTCGGCAGCATGGGCGGCCTCATTGCCCTGAAAAACAACGCCGCCATGCTGGCCGGCTCCCACCTGTTCGACCCGGCCACCAGGGACTACAACTTCCCCTTCCTGGCCAAGTACCTGCCGGGCCTTGACGTCACGGTCATCAACCTGGCCATCCGCCACCAGGGGCTGATCGTCGCGCCCGGCAACCCGAAAAACATTCAGGGCATCGCCGACCTGGCCCGGGAGGGGGTCCGCTACCTGAACCGCCAGCGCGGGGCCGGCACGCGGATCCTGTTCGACCACCACCTGGCCGCAAGCGGCCTGACGCCGGACAAGATCGCCGGCTACGACCGCGAGGAGCACACCCACATGGCCGTGGCCATCAACATCAAGACCGGCGCGGCCGACTGCGGCCTGGGCGTCTATGCCGCGGCCAAGGCCCTGGGCCTCGATTTCGTGCCCCTGGCCCGGGAGCGCTACGACCTGGTCATCCCCAGCGCCTACCGCGACGACCCCAAGATCGAGGCCGTGCGGCAAGTGGTGTCCGGCGACGCCTTCAAGGCCCAGGTCCGGGACCTGGGCGGCTACGAGACCGACTGGAGCGGCCGGTTCATGGAGGCCGGCATGGGCCTGCCCGGCGAACCGGCAATGGGATAAGCGGAAGATCGGAATCGCCTCCGGCGGCCGGGGGGATCATCCCCCCGGACCCCTGGAAAGGGGGAGGGGGTGTTCGGATCGACGAGGGAGACATGGACTGGAAACTGCTTTTTACGACCTTTGCCACCATCTTCGTGGCCGAACTCGGGGACAAGACCCAGCTGGCCTGCGTGCTGACCGCCGCCGATTCCCGCAAGCCCTGGATCGTCTTCGCCGGCTCGTCCCTGGCCCTGGTCGCCACGAGCCTGCTTGGCGTCATCTTCGCGGAATTCATCTGCAATTTCGTTTCGCCGGACATCATCAAGAAGGTCGCGGCCGTGGCCTTCGTGGTCATGGGCGTCCTGATCTACTTCGACAAGCTGTAGGAGGTCCCATGGACGGGGAACGGCTGACGTTCGACCTGCGGACCATGTGCTGAGGCCTGGGCATGGAGATAGGTTGGTATCTCCGCCTCTCCCGGGCCAGGGAACTGGAATTCCTGGTGGCCGAAACCGCCCGGCCGGTTCTTGACGACCTGCTGGCCACGGTTTCCGGCTGGCGGCTTGACCTGGAAACAAAGGACGGCTTTTTACGCGCTCTGTTCAGGCGCGAGGCGCGGGTGGGCGAAGCGGATCCCGCCTGAACAGGCAACCCGGCAGGATTTTTTCCGGAAAGGGCTGGCGCGCATGTCGAAATTCGGGTTTGCGCCCTGGCGTTGGTTCCTGGAGCGGTCCGTCTCCACTCTTCTTGTCTGCGTGGTGCTCCTGGCCGCCTTTCCGGCCATGGCCATCATCGTGGCGTCCAGTTTCAAGGCCCGGGACCAGGCCGAGGTCCAGGTTCGGGAGGAAATCCGCAACCTGACCCGGAGCCTGGCCGTCATCCAGCAGGGCGTCACGAACCAGGCCCAAAGCCTGCTTGTGGCCCTGACCCACACCGAAGAGGTCCGAAACCGCAACAACGAGGCCTGCGACCGGCTTTTCGCCTCGCTCCTGCAGGCCCATCCCGAACTGTCCAACATCTTCCTGACCGACGCCTCGGGCCGTGTGGCGGCAGCGGGCCTCAAGGCCTTTGTCGGCGAGGACCTGTCGGACAGGAAATACTTCCGCGACGCCCAGGCCACCGGCAGGCTCGGCATCGGCGACTTCATCCTGGGCCGAACCACGAAAAAGCCCATCCTGGTCTTTGCCCACCCCCTCCTCGATCAGGCAGGGGAATTTCGCGGCGTCATCGGCATGTCGTATTTTCTTGAGGGCTACGAACGGTTTCTGGGCCGGCTGGAGATGCCGTCCCACGTCAGGTTCACGTTCCTGGATCCCGGCGGCCGTCGCATGCTGGCCTATCCGTCCCACACGAGCTATCCCCTGGGGGAAGTCGCCCACGGTCCCGTTTGGCAACGGCTGGTCACGGCCGAACAGGATTCCGGCATCTTCATCGCGTCACGGCTGACCGGAGACGAGGGGCTTTTCGGCTTCGCCCGGCTCCGGAGCGCTCCGGACGCGCCGCCCTACCTGACCATCGTCATCTCCTGTCTGCGCCAGGAGGCTTTCCACAACGCGGACATCCTGCTGCGCCAGGGCCTGGCCTCGGCCGTGGTGGCCACGCTCCTGGCCCTGGTCATCGCCTGGATGGTCGGACAGGCGGCCATCGGACGCGGCATCGCCAGCCTGGCCGACGCCGCCGGCCGGCTCGCCGCCGGCGACCTCGGCGTCAGGGTGGGACGCGGGGCCGCCAGCCTGGAGGTGCGCCGCCTGGGCGAGAGCTTCGACGCCATGGCCGCGGTCATCGAGTCCCGCGAGCGGGACCTGACCGAGGCGGCCAAGGCCCTGTCCCGGATGCGCGGCATGCTCAGCAACATCCTGGAATCCATGCCCTCGGCCATCATCGGCTGCGACGACGCGGGGAGGATCACGCACCTCAACCGCAACGCCCAGGACCTGTTCGGCCTGGACCCGGAAGCGGCCGTGGGGCGGCCCGTGAACGATATCCTGCCCATGGCTTCCCGGCACATGCCGTCCCTGGAGCAGGCCCTGCGGGAGCGGCGGTCGCTCACGGTGGAAAAGCTGTCCCTGTCCCAGGACGGCGACACACACCTTATGGACATGCTGTTTTATCCGTTGATCGCCAACGGGACAGACGGCGTGGTCATCCGCCTCGACGACGTGACCGAGCGGGAAAAGACCCGGGAATACCTGGAACAGGCCCTTGAGGAGAAAAACGTCCTGCTCAAGGAGATCCACCACCGGGTGAAAAACAACCTGCAGATCATCCTGAGCTTCATCAGCCTCCAGGCCGAGGACGCGGCCGACGCCGGCGAACGGGACCGGTTCCGGCAACTGGAGATCCGCATCCGGTCCATGGCCCTGGTGCACCAGCAACTCTACAACCACGGCGAGGTCGCGGCCATCGACATGGGCGAGTATGTCCGGACCCTGACGGAAGGCATTGTGGCCATCTTCCGCAAGGCCCTGCCGGACCTGGTCCTGGTCCTGGACACGGCTCCGTTCCGGCTGCCCCTGGACAAGGCCGTGCCCTGCGGCCTGCTCCTGGCGGAACTGGTCACCAACGCCTGCAAGCACGCCTTCGCGCCCGGCCAGGCCGGGGAACTGCGGGTGGGAAGCCGCCTGGAGGAGGGCTCGGCCCGGATATGGGTGGAGGATACCGGGCGCGGCCTGCCCGAGGGCTTTGACTACGCCACTTCCCAGACCATGGGCATGACCCTGGTCAAGGAACTGATCCGCCAGCTCGGGGGGAGGGTGGGCATGGCCGGGAAGAACGGCCTGCGCTGCGAGATCGCCTTTCCGGTCTGAGCGTCGGCCTGTCGCGTCCGGTCCTGCGGGCCGCCCGGAGACGGCCCGCCAAATTCGGGAGTATCGGGCTTTACTGCTTGACCATCTTGTGCAGGGTCTGCCTGCCGCCGTAGTTGTGCCAGACGCTGCCGTCCTTGACCAGGTAGGTGCTCGGCTCCGTGTTGCTGGTCATGCGGTCGCCGTTGATGGTGAACGCCGACCAACCCTCGTGCTCCGCCAAGGTCTTGCCGTCGCGCCACTTGTAGTACACGGCGTAGCGGTCGCCTTTTTGCACCAGGCAGTACTGGTAGCTGTTGGGGCGGTTGAATTCCGAGGGCCGCGAGCGCAGGTAGCAGCCGAGCAGCAGCGGGTCCGGGGGCTGGTTGACCGTTGCGTAGACCGTGGGCTCGGTGTTGAGTCCGGGCTGGTGGGCGATGTTGCCGGCGCATCCGGCCAGGGAAAGGGCCAGGGCGACGGCCGCCGCCGCGGCCATGAACAAGCGGGCCATGGAAGTGCTCCTGGAAAAGGGTCTGGTATGAAGGGCCTTAGCCGATCCCTGCCCGCGCCCGGGCCGGGGCGGCGGCGCGGCCTTCCGGCGTCGCCGCCTCCTTTTTTCGCAACGAGCGGAAACCACCCGGTTTTCGCGCTTTTCTAACCCTAGCGCCGCCCGTCGGCGGCGTCAACGAGACCGCCTAGCGCCGGGGACCCGGCCCGGGTCCCGGCCTGGGGCCCGGAGCGAAACCCGGTCCGGGATGGGGGCCGGGACCTGGGCGGAATCCCGGGACACGCCCGTGGACCGGCCCCGGGCCGACGAACGGACGGAATCCGGGCCTCGGGCCGGGGCCGTAGTACGGACCGGGGCCGTAGTACGGGCCGGGCCAACCGCCGGGACCGAGGTACACGCCGAAACCGGGGTAGGGATAGCCGCGGTACGGGTAGGGCGGATAGGGATAGGCCGGGTACGGCGGATAGGGTGGCGGGGGGTAGGGCGGATACCCGACCCAGCCGGGGCCCGGATAGACCACCACGGGCTGGGCCGAAGCCGTGTCCAGGATCCCCTGCCCGGCCAGGGTCAGGGCCAGCAGCAGGATCATCAAGGGGATGCGTCGTGTCATGGCCGCCTCCTTGTCAGGGCCTGCGATGAAAACTTCACGCACTAGCAGCCATGTCCCAATTCCGCGTCGATGACAAGGGGGGCGATCCGCCGTATGCTGGAGCCGGAGGCCTGGGGTATGGAGGAAAAACAGGGCGCGGGCCATGGCCGGGGCATGGTTGTCCTTTTGGCCGAGGCCGAGGAGGGCCGGCGGGACATCCTGGCCGCGCTCCTGGCCGAGCGGTGCGACGCCGTGGTCGCGGCGGCCAGCCTGGCCGAGGCCCTGGAGGCCGTGGCCGGGCGGGAGCCGGACATGGCCGTGGTGGCGGCCCGGCTGCCCGGCGGCGGCGCGGCCCTGGCCGCCTCCCTGCGCCGATCGGACCGGGGCATGCCCGTCTTCCTGACCGGCGCGGCCGACGAACTCCTGGCCGTCTTGTCCACCCTGTCCCTGCCCGGCATCCGGACGGTGGTCCTGCCGTTCGATCCCGCCGCCCTGGGCGAGGCCCTGGACGACGCCCTGCTGGGACTCGGCGCGCGCCACGCGGCCCGGGACGCCTGGGACCTGGTCCGCCATTTCCTGGACGAGGCGCCCCAGCCGGCCGCCATCCTGCACGGCCGGCGGGTGGTCTCCATCAACCGGGCCTTTCTGCGCTTCATGGGCCTGGCCTCCTTTGCGGAATTCACCGCCAGGCGGCTGACCCTGGAGCACTTCCTGGCCGACCCGCCGCCCCCCGAAGGGCTTGCCGCCTGGGCCTGCTCGCTCCTCGACGACCGCCTGGACCGGGAGCACCGACTGCGGCTGGCCAACCCCGACCGGCCGGACCAGCCGGCCCATGTGTTCCAGACGGCCGTCACCCGCCTGCCCGGCCGCGACCGGTGCCTGCTCACCCTGGCCGACGTGACCGACCTGGAACTGGAGCGCCGGGAACTCCTGGACCTGGCCAACCTCGATCCCCTGACCCGGGCCCTCAACCGCCGCAAGCTGGCCGACGTCCTGGCCGACGAGACCGCCAGGACCGGCCGCTACGGCTCGCCCCTGGCCGTCGTCCTGCTGGACATCGACCGGTTCAAGGCCATAAACGACACCCATGGCCACGCCGTGGGCGACGCCGTGCTGGTGGAGCTGGCCGCGCGGCTGCGGGCCGGCCTGCGCCAGGTGGACCGGCTGGCCCGGTACGGCGGCGAGGAGTTCGTGGTGGTGGCTCCGGGCATTGGCCCCGACCGGGCCGTGGAACTGGCCGAGCGGCTGCGCCTGGCCGTGGCGGACAAGGAGTTCGCCGTGGTCGGCCGGGTGACGGCCAGCTTCGGCGTGGCCGGGTACGTCCCGGGCGAAGAGCCCGAGGCAATGCTCAAAAGGGCCGACGCGGCCCTGTACCGGGCCAAAAACGGCGGCAGAAACAAGGTGGAGCGGGAAGCTTCGCCGCAACCCGACGCACGGTGAACATGGACGCCACGGACAAGCGCATCCTGGATATCATCCAGACCGGATTCCCCATCGCCCCCCGGCCCTACGAAGCCATCGGCCGCGAGGTCGGCCTGACCGAGGCCGAAACCCTGGCCCGGGTCCGGGCGCTGAGGGGCAAGGGCATCATCCGCCGCATCGGAGCCAACTTCCAGTCGGCCAAGATCGGCTTCAAGTCGACCCTGTGCGCGGCCTCGGCCCCGCCGGACAAGATCGACGCCTTCGTCAACGCCGTCAACGCCCACCCGGGCGTCACCCACAACTACCTGCGCGACCACCCGATCAATATCTGGTTCACCATGATCGGCCCGTCGCGCGAGGCCATCGCCGAGGCCCTGGCCGGCATCACCGCCGCCACGGGCGTTCCCATCCTGAACCTGCCGGCGGACCGTCTGTTCAAGATCCGCGTGGACTTCGCCATGAGCGACGCGGCCGAACCGGCGCCGGAGGCCTAGGCCGGAGCGTGCCCTTGCGGCCGATCCGGCGCACGCCAAACGATGCGGAGGTTGCCATGCCCGATGCCATATTCGCGGTCTGTCCCAAGTGCCAGGCCGTCAACCGCGTCCTGACCGGCCGCCTCGACAGCGGCCCGGTCTGCGGCAAGTGCCGCGCGCCCATCCTCGAACCGCATCCCGTGACCCTGACCCAGGCCAACTACGACACGTTCATCGGCAAAAGCGACCTGCCCGTGCTGGTCGATTTCTGGGCCCCCTGGTGCGGTCCCTGCCGGGCCATGGCTCCGGCCTTCGACCAGGCCGCGGCCATGCTCCATCCCCGGGTCATCCTGGCCAAGTGCGACACCCAGGAAGAGCAGGCCATTGCCGACCGGATGCGGATCCAGGGCGTGCCGACCATGGTCCTGTTCACCGGCGGCCGGGAAAAGACCCGCGTCTCCGGAGCCAGGAGCGCGGCCGACATCGTGGCCTGGGTCCGCCAGAGCCTGTAGCCGCCTGCGGCCGGACCGGCAGGGGCGGGGCTTGGCCCCGGACGCAAGCGCCCGTCCCGCTGCTACAGGTGCTTCGAGGCGTCGGTGCAGCAGGTGCTCGACCTGTTTCCGCCGGAACAGCCCCCGCTCGGGCAGCCGCAGCCGCAGGAATTGCCTTTCTTGAAGAAAAACCGCCGGATCAGGAATCCGGCCGCCAGCGCGATGACCACAAAGACGATCAGGGTATCCATGAAGCCTCTCCTTGAAAATGAAAATCATCATCGAGAGGAAGAATAAGCCCTTTCCAAGTTCGCGCAAGATGTTTTATCGTCTTAAAAAACAGCCCCCTCGAACCCGGGGCCAGGCCCTGGCCGGGGCCTCCCAAGGACGCGCCTCATGGAAAAACACCTGCTCGTGGCCGTCAGCGACGAGTTCCATACCTCCCAAAGCCTGCGCTTCGTGCACCATTTCTTCACCGAACGCGCGGACCTCAAGCTGACGCTTTTTTATGTCGTTCCCAGGCGTCCGGACTGGCGGCTCGATCCTATCAACCTGGAGACCGACCCCCAGGCCATGGTCCACATCGAGCAGGACAAGGCGACCCGGGGCGTTCCGGCCATGGAAAAGGCCCGGGAATGGCTCCACACCATGGGCTTTTCCAAGGGCCAGGTGCAGGTCAAGTTCTCCCAGGGCAAGCTCGGCACGGTCAAGGAGATCGTCAAGGAATCCGAGGAAGGGCTCTACGACGCGGCCGTGCTCGGCCGGCGCGGCCTGTCCTGGTTCGAGGAAATGGTCACGGACAGCGTCTCCCACCGCATCCTCTGGGAATCGCTCTCTTTCCCCATCTGGATCTGCCGCAATCCGCAAAAGGACCGGAAAAACGTGCTGGTGTGCGTGGACGGGTCGGACGAGTGCCTGCGCGTGGCCGATCACGTCGGCTACATGCTGCGCCACGAGCCGGGCCACGACATCACGCTGCTCCATGTCTGCGCCGACGACCGGTGTGTGGACGCGGAACAGATCTTCGGCCGGGCCATGGCCGAAATCAAAAGCAACGACATCGCCGACGAGCGGGTCAAGATCAAGGTCATGACCTCGTCCAATCCGGCCAAGACCATCCTGCACGAGGCCGAGGCCCACAAGTACGCGGCCGTGGCCATCGGCCGCACCAGCCACAGGCCCTCCACCCTCAAGCACATCTTCGCCACCACCAGCCTCAAGATATTGAGGGGAATAGAGGGCGCGGCCCTGTGGCTGTGTAAGTAGCAGAGAAGAGAACCGGGGGAGGGAACCTTTTTTTGCAAAAAAAGGTTCCCT
>CAZIJE010000134.1:0-9560 GCA_964539435.1 uncultured Desulfovibrio sp. | reverse complement strand
AAAGACCCCTTCCAGGGAGTCCGGGGGGGATGATCCCCCCCGGCCGCCGGAGGCACTCTTCCTCTCTTCCCCCCGCCGCTGCCGCTAGCGCCGCCCGCGCAGCCAGGCGGCCAGGCCGAAGCAGGCGGTC
Source organism: uncultured Desulfovibrio sp. (assembly GCA_964539435.1). GTDB lineage: Bacteria > Desulfobacterota > Desulfovibrionia > Desulfovibrionales > Desulfovibrionaceae > Solidesulfovibrio. The sequence continues at coordinate 9,430 of CAZIJE010000134.1, read as the reverse complement.
AGCATCATGTCGCCGCCGGGGCTGGGGAAGTCCACGTCGAAGCCGGACAGGAGGGCCCGCCTGGGCCCGATGACCGAGGTGTAGGGAAAGATGCCGGCCTGGGGCGGCAGGGCCAGGGTCAAGCAGCCGTGGCCGCCCTTGTCGAAGACTTCGGCGTTGGTGAGCGCGCCGCGTCGGAACCGTTCCAGGTCGGCCCAGACCTCCTCGGGCGGCAGCATGCCGGTGTGGTGCTCGTAGATGCCGTAGATCCGTTCCCGGTAGACCAGGGCGGCGACGGTGTGGCTGTTGCCGATGTTGACGAGCATGACTCCGGTTTCGGCGCACCGGGCCTTGATGGCCGGGTCGGTGAGCAGGCCGAGCACGGCGGCGGCGGCGGAGTCGGCCACGGGTCCGCCCCCGATGGACTGCTGGAGCACGGCCAGCCGGGTCAGTTCCAGGGGCGGGGTCTCGTAGACCAGGGCCTCGGGCCGGCCGTCGGCCTCGCACAGGAACTTCTCCCAGAGCCGGAAGCGTCCCTCGCGGCTGCTGCGGCTGGGGTGCAGGCCGTGGTCCTGGGCGCAGGCCAGGACGAGTTCCGGTTCGGGCAGGGAGGCGGCGGCCAGGAAGGCCTTCCAGAAGCCGGGCTCGTAGTCGGCCAGGGGCAGCGGCGCGTAGCCGTCGGGCCGCCGGTCGGCGATGGCCACGCCGAGGGTGGCGCGCAGGCGGTCGGGATCGTCGGTCAGGGCCCAGGCGGCGTCCGGGTGGGCGGCCAGGGGCAGGCCGGCCTTGAGGTGGGCCTTCACGGCCTTGAAAAATCCGCCGCCCATGTTGCGGCCGCACAGGTAGACGGGCCGGCCGGCGGCGGTCAACTCGGCCAGCCGGGCGGCCACGAGCCGGGCCGGCGCGGGCAGGACGAACTTGGGACAGTTTTCCGGCTCCAGGTCGGGATTGGAATAGAAAACGTCCTGGGTCCCGGAACCGATGTCGAGACACAGCGCGCGGTCGGCCATGGAAAATTCTCCTTGAGAACGGCAGACCTGTAGGTATGCCAGAAACGTTTCCGGCTCAAGGCGTCGCGCGGTTACGAAAATGGAACAAAAGCCGACGGCGGGGGAAAAAAACGTACACCAGGAAAAAAGGCGCGGGACATGGCCCCGGGCGGCCGCAACGGGCGGGGCGGGGGCGCGGGTGTCTCCTAATGAAACAGCAGGCCTTTGTAGATGAACCGTTCGTACACGGAACAGACCCTCCGGGCGCTGGCGTGGGCCAGGCCGAAGTCCATGAGCCGGCAGTACATGTGCACGGGATTGAGCCGGTGTTGCAGGTAGTTACGAAAGCGCTTCATGATGCCACCTCGCTCGGAAGCAAGCCGCCATCTCGCTCGGAAGCAAGCCGCCATGCCCGGAATACAAGCAAGAAGCGTACCTGTCACACCGCATGCTTCTTGTCCTGTGTCAGGAGGTTTTCACGACTCTTATCGGCTGGTTCGGGAAAAGGCTTACCCTGGTCGCCGCCGGGCGGGCCGGCAAAATGCCGACGCAGGGAACCCGGACAGGGAAGCGCGTCCGGGAACCGGCGGGCAGGTGGGACAAAAAAAGCCCGCGCCGGTTTCCCGGCGCGGGCGATCCCGTGCGGGATCAGTGGATTCAGGATTTGCTGATGGCTTCGGCCGGGCAGGCGTCCACGGCTTCGTCCACGCAATCGGCTTCGACGTCGGTGTCTTTCACGATGGCCTTGTCGCCGTCGCTGTTCATTTCGAACGCGTCGGGGCAGGTCTCCACGCAAGCTTCACAACCCATGCAAGCATCGTCGTCGATAACAATGGCCATGTCCGGTCCTCCTTAAAGGTTGGGCCCGACGCCGGCCGCCGGTCTTTCCGGGGAAAGCCCCCGCGGCGACGCCTGACTGATTTTTCCAAGCCCTCTTGTTGCCAGGATGTTCCCCCTAACCCTCAGCCGCTCCAGGGACCGCTGGCTCCCTGGAAAATGCCTTCTTGTTTCATGGTGATTCGGAAGCCCGCCGCGCGTAAAGGGGGTCCGTGTCAGTGAAACCGACCCGGGCAAGGCACGATACCCGGGAAGTTCGTCTATGACGGGGCGCAAACGAAAAGTCAAGAACGGGCGGCCTGGCTTTTTTCCTTCTTTTTTTTCGACAACCCACTCATTTATAAAAATTTTTTACCTGACCTTCGCCCAGCGGCCGACCGGGTCGGCCCGCGTTGGCCCGCGTCGGCCCGCGTTGAGGAGACGCCGGCCGGGAAAGGCACTTTGCCCTTTGACGGTGGGATTTAAAAACTTTACACTTGAACACGTCACAACGGCGCACTCATGAATTCCGTCACCACCGGCGACTGAGGGTCATGCTCCCCGAATCCCGCGACCTTCTGGAATCCCTCCCCTCCCATGCCGCTGTCCTCGATGCGGCCGGTCTGGTCGTTGCGGCCAACGCCTCCTGCCTGAGCCTTTTCAACGCCATCGACGCCGGCAACGCCATCGGCCGCCGGTTCTCGGACTACTGCGACCGGATGCTCGCCCCGGCCACGGCCGCGGCCGTGCGAGACGGCCTGGCCTCGGTGCTCGACGAACGGGCCGGCCGGTACAAGATGGACCTGCCGTGCGGCCAGCCCCAGGCCCCGGTCTGGCGCTCCCTGTCCGTCACCCCCCTGGCCGGGTCCAGCCCCGGGGCCTTGGCGATCCTGACGGACATCTCCCGGCAAAAGCAGCTGGAGGAGCACATCCTCCACGACGCCTTCCACGACACCCTGACCGGACTTTTCAACCGGGCGCTTTTCATCAACCGCCTGGACCAGTCCATCAAGCGCCACAAGCGCAATGCCGAAGCCCTGTACGCGGTCCTGTACCTGGACATGGACCGGTTCAAGCTGGTCAACAAGACCTTCGGCCATGTCACCGGCGACCGGCTGCTCATGATCATCGCCAACCGGCTGCAAAAGCTCCTGCGCGACGTGGACACCCTGGCCCGGTTCGGCGGAGACGAGTTCGCCATCCTCATCGAGGACGTGGCCGGCCTGGACGAGGCCAGCGCCATGGCCGAAAAGGTGCTGCGGGAGCTGGCCGCGCCGTTTCGCCTGAAAAAACAGGAAATTTTCGTCACCTGCAGCATCGGCGTGGTGCTCGGCTCCTCGGTCTACGAACATCCGGACCAGATCCTGCGCGACGCGGACAACGCCATGTACAGCTCCAAGGAGCACGGCGGCGACCACTTCACGGTCTTCGACGCCGGCATGCGGGTCCTGACCCAGCGCCGCCTGGAGATGGAGCTGGCCCTGCGCCACGCCCTGGAATCCGGGGAGATCACGGTCCACTACCAGCCCATCGTGTCCCTGCGCACCGGCGAGATCACGGGCGTGGAGGCCCTGGCCCGGTGGCGGCATCCGAGACAAGGGCTCATTCCGCCGGTGGAGTTCATTCCCATTGCCGAGGAAACCGGGCTGATCAACGAACTCGGGGCCCTGGTCCTGCGCCAGGCCTGTGCCAGGATGGTCGCCCTGGCCGGGACGCGTCCCGAAGCCGCCGGCCTGACCCTTTCGGTCAACATCTCCGGCCGCCAGTTCAAGCGCCCGGATTTCGTGGACGAAGCCGCCGCCATCCTGGCCGAGACGGGCATCGATCCGGCCCTGGTGAAGCTCGAGCTCACGGAATCCGTGCTCATGGAAGACGCCGACGAGGCCGTCTCCACCATCAAGCGCCTCAAGGCCCTGGGGGTCAAGGTGGTCATCGACGACTTCGGCACGGGCTATTCGTCCCTGTCCTACATCCAGCGGTTTCCGTTCGACAGCCTGAAGGTGGACCGGTCGTTTGTGGGCAACATGAACGAGGCCGAGCAGAACATGGAGATCGTGCGCACGATCATCGCCATGGCCCACAAGCTGGGCCTGGAGGTCGTGGCCGAGGGGGTGGAGCTGGCCGAGCACCGCTCGGCCCTGTCGGATCTGCGCTGCGAAAGCGCGCAAGGGTTTTTCTTCTCGAAACCGGTGCCGGGCGAGGAGCTCGACGACCTGGTGCGGCGGCACTGGCGGGGCACTTCCCCAGAGGCTGGCTGAACCGCAACCGGCGGATTGCGACAGGCAAAAAAAGAGAGATTCGCTTTCGGCGTCGGAGTTGCAGAAGCAACCGGTCCCAAGGCACTGGCTGGGGACACTTTCAATACGCCTGGCGAATCTCTGTTTGCTGGGCCTCTGGACGCCCGTTATGGTGGTTCGCGTTTATTTCGCGCGTTCCTCCGTCACACGTTGGCGACATATCTCAAGGGGAACCATTCCCCTTACGATTCTAACATAAGCATCCCGGGGCCGTTGTAAAGGGGGGGCCCCCTTTCCGGGCTCCGCGCGCCCGGACCGCCTTGGCCTAGGCCGGACCGTCCGCGACCGGACCCGGCCCGCGGCTGGCCAACAGGCCCTCGATGGCCGCCAGCAGCCGGTCCGGCTCCAGGGGCTTTCGCAGCACGGCGTCCGCGCCCTCGGGCTCCGCGCCCTCGTGGCCGGTGATGACCAGGACCGGAATGGCCGCCAGGACCGGATCGCGCCGCAGCGCGGCCATGGCCGCCCGGCCGTCCATGCCCGGCATGGCCATGTCCATGGTGATGACGTGGGGTTCGAGCTTTTCCGCCGCCGACAGGGCCGATTCGCCGTCATGGGCCGCCGCCACCCGGTAGCCCTCCCCTTCCAGGAACTGGATCAGAAACGAGGACACGGCCGGGTCGTCGTCCACGACCAGGACCAGCGGCCGCTCCCGCTGGCCGACCCGGCCGGAGCGCAGGGGCGGACAGGCGTCCTCGCCCTGGATGGTGGGCAGTTCGAAGAGAAAGGCCGCGCCCCGGCCCGGGGCCGGCTCCACCCAGATCCGGCCGCCGTAGTGGCTGACGATCTCCCGGCAGATGGCCAGGCCGAGTCCGGTGCCCTTGGACGGGGCCGACCCCTCGGGGTCGCGGCGGACCTGCCGGAACTTGTCGAAAATGATCTCCCGGTCCTCGGGGGCGATGCCGGGTCCGGTGTCCGCGACCGCCACCCGGGCCGTGTGGGGGCCGGCCAGGGCCAGGCTGACCGTGACCCCGCCCACGGCCGTGAACTTGGCCGCATTGCCGATCAGGTTGATGAGCACCTGCTCCAGGCGGTCCGGATCGGCCAGGACCGTGACCGGGACGTCCGGCAGGCGCATCTCCAGGTCCACTTCCGGCCGGGAGGCGAAAAGTCCGGACACGGCGGCCACGGCGCTGCGCACCACCTCGTCCAGGCAGATCTCCCGGTCGCGCCACTCCATGCGGCCGGACTCGATGCGGGACAGGTCGAGAAAGTCGTTTAAGAGCCTGGCCAGGCGTTCGCCCTCGCTGGCCAGGACCCGCAGGTTGTCCTCGATCCGGCGCGGCCAGGGGCCGAAAGTGGCGGCCGAAGTCCCGGGCGACGAGCTTGGAAAACCCGAGCAGCGAGGTCAGCGGGGTGCGCAGTTCGTGGGACACGGCCGAGAGGAAGGCGCTTTTGATCTCGTCCATGCCGCGCAGCCGCTCGTTGGCCTCCTTGAGCTCCCGGGCCTGGGCCGAAAGGTCCCGGGTCCGCTCCACCACCAGGTGCTCCAGGTTGCGCGTCAGCCGCTCCAGGTGCTCCTCGGCCTGGCGGCGCTCGGTGTCGTCCCGGGCCATGAGCACGAAGCCGGCCGGCGCGCCTTCCTTATCGTAGATGCCGGAGATCCGCACGGCGTAGCGCCGCCCGGCCCCGTCCCGCTCCATGGCCAGGGTGAAGTCGTGGCTGCGGGTCGGCGAGACCGCGTCCAGGCCCCGGCACACGGCCCCCAGGTCCACGCCGGCCTGGACATGGACCTCGCGCAGGTCCCGGCCGGCCAGGACTTCGGCCGAGGCCCCGAAAATCTCCCCGGCCGCCGGATTGACGTAGGTGATGCGCCAGGTCTCGTCCGCAGCCACGATCCCCATCTCGGCGCTGCGCAGCAGGTTGTCGAGAAACATGGTCTTCTCGACCAGGGACTTGCCGACTTCGCGCAGGGCCTCGTCCTTTTCGGCCAGGGCGGATTTGAGGGTGCGGACGTATTTGCTCTCCAGCCCCCGGACGATGTCGGACTGGGTCACCACCCCGAGCACCCGGCGGTCGTCGTCCACCACCACCAGCCGGCGCATGTGCCGCTTCTTCATGACCATGGCCGCTTCGAAGACCGGCCGGTCCTCCTCCACGCAGACCACCGGGCAGCTCATGATGTCGTAGAGCCGCAGCCCGCCCAGGTGGGGGCTGTCGGCCAGAAGCCGGACCACATCGCGTTCGGTGATGATGCCGGCCGGACGGCCGTCACGGGCCACGATCAGGCAGGAGATGGACCGGTCGGCCATGCGCCGCACGGCCTCGTGGACCGTGATGTTGCCGGGCGCGGTCACCACCTCCCGGGTCATGATCACGGAGACGCGCTTGATTTCCGACAGGGAGTCGTAGCCCAGCCGCTCGATCAGGTCCGACTGGGTGAGCACGCCCCGGGCCTGGCCGGCGGCGTCGACCATGACCAGGTGGCGCAGGCGCTTCCGGGCCAGCAGGTGGTAGGCCTCCACCAGCATGGTGTCCTCGGTCACCGTGACCACGGGTGCGCTCATGAGGTCGGAGACGGGGCGGTCGGCGAAGTCCTCGCCCTTGTGGGCCGCGGCCCACAGAATGTTGCGCTCGGTGATGATGCCGCACGGCACGCCGGCCTCCGCCACGATCAGGCAGGAGATGCTGCGTTGGCGCATGATCCCGAGGCCCTCGCGCACCGGCACGGTGGGAGAAACGGCGATCACGTCGGGAGAGACGATTTCAGCCAGGCGCCTGTCGCCCATGAGACCTCCTCGGACAGGTTTCCCGCCAGGGCGGAATGCGGTGCGCTCCCCCACGGCCGGCCGGTCAGGGGGTCGGAGAGGCGGCGTAGTCGGCCGCCTCGATGCGGTGCTTCTGGATCTTGTTCCAAAGGTTTTTCGGGCTGACCCCCAGGAGCCTGGCCGCGTCCTTCTGGACGCCGCCGGTCTTTTTGAGGGCGGCCAGGATCATGTTGCGCTCCATGTCCTGGAGGGTGTCGCGCAGGTTGCCGGCCTCGCCGCACACGGCCACGGCCTCGGCTGCGGCCGGTTCCTGCCGGGACGGTCCGTCCAGGGCCCGGGACACGTCCGCGGCCGTCAGCACGTCCCCGGAGCTGACAATGGCGGCCCGCTCCAGGGCGTTGGCCAGCTGCCGGACGTTGCCCGGCCAGTCGCAGGCGTACAGGAGCTGCATGCCCTCCCGGGACACGCCGCGCAGGTTGACGCCCACGCGGGGGTTGATGCGCTCCAGGAAGTGGCCGACCAGAAGCGGCAGGTCCTCCTTGCGTTCGCGCAGGGGCGGCAGGGGAATGGCGGCCACGCTCAGCCGGTAGTAGAGGTCGGCCCGGAACTTCTTTTCCGCCACCAGGGTCTGGAGGTCCTGGTTGGTGGCCGCGATGATCCGGATGTCGATGTCGATGGGCCGGGTGCCGCCCACCCGCTCGATCTGCTTCTGCTCCACGGCCCGCAGGAGCTTGGGCTGCAAAAAAAGCGGCATGTCGCCGATCTCGTCGAGCATGATGGTGCCGTGGTCGGCCAGCTCGAACTTGCCCTTTTTCAGGGCCACCGCGCCGGTGAAGGCCCCCTTTTCGTGGCCGAAGAGCTCGGATTCCAGGAGGTTTTCCGGGATGGCGGCGCAGTTGACCTTGATAAACGGCGCATCGGCCCGTTTGCTGAGGCTCTGCACGGCGTCGGCCACCACCTCCTTGCCCGCGCCGGACTCGCCGGTGATCAGGACCGTGGAGTCCAGGGGCGCCACCCGGCGGACCATGTCCACCACGGTCCGCATGGCCGGAGACTGGCCGACAATGGCCGGCCCCCGGCCGCCGGCCAGGGCGGTCTTGAGGCGGGAAAGCTCGGCCATCAGGGTCCGGCGCTCCAGGGCCCGGCGGATGACCACCTCCATCTCGGCCAGGGAAAAGGGCTTGGAGAAAAAGTCGTAGGCTCCCAGGCGCACGGCCTCCAGGGCCTTTTCCTTGGTGGCGTAGCCGGTCATGACGATGACCTCGCTGCCGGGACTGGCCTCCTTGAGCCGGGAAAGCCCCTCGATCCCGTCCATGCCGGGCAGCATGACGTCGGTGAGGACCAGATCGAAGGTTTCGGCCCTGGCCCTGGCCACGCCTTCCTCGGCCGAGCCCACGCCGAGGGGTTCGTAGCCGCGCGAGACCAGGGCCTCGCACAGCATGGCCCGGAAGGCCGCGTCGTCCTCGATGACCAGAATTCGGGCGGGCATCAGCGCTCCAGAAGGTCTTGGCCGGGCCGCGTCACGGCGGGCCGGGCCTGTCCGGGAAAAAGCTCCGCATGGTTTCGGCGAGTCTGGCCTCCATGCGCGGCACCATCGCGGCCAGGTCGGGGCCGGAGAGCCCGAGGACCGCCCAGGCGTCCGGGGACAACGCGGCCGCGCACCGGTTGCCGCTGCCGCCCCAGCCCATGGCCGTGGCCACGCAGTCGGCCAGGTGGATCACGGCCGGCTCCTCGATGAACAGGGGCTCGTCCAGGTCGTGGTGGTAGCGGACCATCTTTTCCAGGTTGGCCGGAAACTGCCACTTCTGGAGCAGCTGGCCGCCGAGGACGGCGTGGTCGAAGCCGATCCGGTCGCGCTCGGCCAGGAAAAGCGGCAACCGGTCGGCCACGGCCTGGCGCATGGCCCCGGCCATGTGGGCCGGAGCCTGCTTGAAAAGGAGGATGCGGCCGATGTCGTGGAGGAGCCCGGCCACGAAGGCGGTTTCGGGATTGCCCTTGCCGCTGGCCGTGGCAATGGCCTGGGCCGCGGCCGCGCACCCCACGCTGTGCTCCCAGAAAAGACGCATGTTGACCCAGTGCGGGGGGATGTCCTGGAAAAGCGGCAACACGGACACGCCAAGGGCCAGGGTGGCCAGCTGGCGCGCCCCGACCACCATGACGGCCCGGGACAGACTGTCCACCTTGGCCGGGAACCGGCCCTCCACGGCCCGCATGGTCCGGGCGTAGTAGGAGCTGTTGACCAGGCGCAGGAGCTTGGCGGCCAGGCTCGGGTCGTGGCTGATGCTCGCGGCCGCGTCCTCGACGGTGCTGGCCGGGTCGCGCAGGACTTCGTTGATGCGCAGGTAGACTTCGGGCGGGGAGACGAGCTTGGGCTCGTCGCGCAGCAGGGCCTCGGGCGAGGCCAGGGGCGGCGGAACGGCCTCGTCCGTCTTGTCCGGCCTGTCTGGCCGTTCGCCGGCCCGGTCGTCTCCCTCCCCGTCGGCCAGGGCCAGACGCCGGCGGATCTCCCGGTCCAGGGCCAGCCGGAAAAGGACGCCTCCGGCCTCGTGCTCGAGGTCCAGGCGGCACAGGCGCTCCCGGACCACGGCCTCGGCGGCAGCGGCGGCGTCGCCCGAACCCGTGGCGGCCACGGCCTCGGGCGCGG
>CAZIJE010000133.1:0-9692 GCA_964539435.1 uncultured Desulfovibrio sp. | reverse complement strand
CCATCGCGCCGCCGCCCGGGCTGGAAAAGATGATGCTCCAGACGTTTTGCCGGGAGCACGACATCCCCCTGTCCGTGGCCGTGCAGCGCCTGGCCCGGCACCACATCACCGCGTTCGGCGACATGACCTTCGAGGAGCTGGCCCTGGAAAACAACCGCACCCCGGTGGACATCATGCGTCTCGCCGTCGGCCAGTAGCCGGCGGCGGGGCGGCCTCCAGCACCTCCTTGAGGCAGGCGGCGTTGTTCCGCTCCCGGTCCGCGGCCGCGAACAGCAGGGTCACCCGGCCTTCCCCGGCCTCGGCCCGCAGGCGGTCGAGCTGCGCGGCCGCCTCGGGCGCGGCCAGTTCCTCCCGGTAGCGGCGCTTGAACTCCTCCCACCGGAGCGGGTCGTGGCCGAACCAGGCCCGCAGGTCGGGGCTGGGGGCCAGGTCCTTGAGCCAGCCATCCAGCCGGGCGGTCTCCTTGCCGATCCCCCTGGGCCAGAGCCGGTCCGCCAGGTACCGCTTGCCGTCCTCCGGCGCGGCCGGGTCGTAAATCCGCTTGATAACGATCATGTCCTTCCTCCCGTGCAAAACGCGGCCTGGGTCCGCGGGCCGGGCGGCCCGACCGTCTTCCCCCCGCCCATACCCGATTCGGGCGCGGGCCGCTCCGCCAATCCGTCCCCGCGTTCCGTCCCCGGCCTTCCCGCCGTTGTTCCCCCTTGCCTTGCCCGGTTACGGGTTTCTTTTCATGGGGATTCTGGTAGTCGTGATGCGTCGGCTCATGTCGTTTGCGCGCAGCAACCTTTTTCCGGGAGTGTGCCCATGATTCGTTTCATCCGCATCGTCAGCCTGGCGTTCGTGGCCTTGACCATGTGTTGCGGCACGTCCTTGGCCGTGACCCCGTTCGACGTCTACGAAGGCAGCAATCTCCGCAAGATCGTGCAGCGGGGGACGCTGGTCGTGGGCATGGAGCTGAAATTCTGGCCCTTCGAGTACGTGGACGAGCAGGGCGGGCCGGTCGGCTTCGACGTGGACATCGCCAAGGCCCTGGCCGAACGGCTGGGCGTCAAGCTCGAGATCAAGGACATGGAGTGGACGGGCCTGATCCCGGCCCTGACCGCCGGCAAGATCGACCTGATCATTTCGGGCATCACCGGGACCCTGGAGCGGGGCAAGTCCATCACCTTCACCTCGCCGTATTTCACCACCGGCCTGTGCGCGCTTGTAAGCGTCAAGAAGGCGGGGGACGTGCGGGACGTGGCCGCCCTGGACGCGCCCGGCCGGGTGATCGCGGTCAAGACCGGCACCACGGCCGACATCGTGGCGGCGGCGAAGTTCCCCAAGGCCGCCATCAACCGCTACAAGGACGAGACGGCCTGCGTCCAGGAAGTGGTGGCCGGCCGGGCCGACGCCTTTTTCTACGACCAGATTTCCGTGGCCAAACACCAGAAGCAAAATCCCGAGACCACCCGGGCGATTCTGACGCCCTTCACTTACGAGCCCTACTGCATCGCGCTGCAGAAAGGCGATTTCGACTGGTGGCAGTGGCTGGAGGCGTATCTGGCCACCATCAAAAGCGACGGGACGCTCGAAACGCTTCGCGCGAAACATTTCAAGGATATACTCGGACAATAGGCGACGGGCGACCCGGCGCGGCCTTTCCGGCGTGGTCTCCAGGGGAGGCGCGCCGGCAAGGCCGCGTGCGCGGGTGCGCCCGGCGGTCTTTGCGTCCGGCCGACTCCGGCCGGACGGGCAGGGCCCGCTCGCGCCAAAACCGGCCGGCCGCGCGCCGGCCGCCCCAAGGAGGCGACATGCTGCGTCGCGCATGCCTGACCACCCTGTGTCTCGCCTTCCTGCTGGTCGCCGCCGCCTCCCTGGCCGGGGCGGAGACCCGGCAGGTCTTCGCCCACCTGTTCACCGTGCCGACCGACGGCGCGGCCGGGACCGACGCGGCGGCCAAGATGCCGGCCTTCGAGGCCTGGCTGGCCGAGACCTACGGCGGCTACACCCGGCTCGGGTCCGGAGGCGGCGGCTGGAAAAACGAGACAGGCCAGGTGGAGGTGGAAGGCAACACCGCCTACCTGACCACGGCCGACCGGGACGTGTCCAAGGAGATCGCGGCCCGGCTGGTCCGGGACTTCGGCGAGCGGGTGCCGTACGTCCTGGTCTTTCCGGCCGGCCTGTTCGTGAAATGAACCGAAACACTTCGCGGATCGCGGTCCGCCTCCTGCTCCTGGCCGTGCTCGCGGGCCTGCTGTGGCTCGTCCTGTCGCGCATCCGGTACCACTGGGACTGGAGCGCGGTCTGGGGCTACCGTTGGATCTTTGTTTCCGGCCTCGGCGTCACCGTGGTCCTGTCCGTGGGGGCCATCTCGCTCGGCCTGCTCCTGGGCGTGGCCTCGGGCCTGGCCTCGGTGTCGGGCAACGTGGTCCTGACCGAACTGGCCGCCCTCTACGTCGGCGCTTTTCGCGGCACGCCGCTTCTGGTCCAGGTCCTGATCTTTTATTTCTGCGTGGGCGTGGTGGTGCACGTGGACAGCCCCTACCTCATCGGCACGGCCACGCTGGGCTTTTTTTCCGGGGCCTACATCTCGGAAATGGTCCGGGCCGGGGTCGAATCCGTGGACAAGGGGCAGTGGGAAACGGCCCTGTCCTCGGGCCTGACCCACCGGCAGGCCCTGATCCATGTCGTCTTCCCCCAGGCCGCCCGGCGGATCGTGCCGCCGGTCACGGGCCAGTTCGTCTCCTGCATCAAGGACTCGTCGCTCCTGTCGATCATCAGCGTCCGGGAACTGACCAAGGCGGCCGAAGTGGTCAACGCCACCACCTACAAGACCTTCGAAGCCTACCTGCCGCTGGCCGTATTCTACCTGCTTCTGACCTGGCCCCTTTCGCACTTGACCGGCCGTCTGGAAAAGGGAATACGGAACGGAACCACTTATACGCCGCGATAACCTGCGGCGGCTCCAAGGAGAATCCCATGGCCCCCGACATCAAGGTCTACGCCCTTTCCACCTGCGTGCACTGCAAGCACGCCAAGGAATACCTGGAAGACCACAAGATACCCTACGACTGCGTCCATGTGGACTTCCTGTCCGGCGAGGAGCGAAACGAGGTCATGTCCATCGTGCGCAAGCTCAACCCGGCCCTGTCCTTTCCCACCATCGTCATCGGCGACAAGGTCATCGTGGGGTTCCGGCGCGAGGAGATCGAAAACGCCATCAGCGAGTGCGACAAGAAATGAACGCCCGGGAGCTCTACGACACGCTGCGGCCCATCCAGGAAGCCAAGGGGAACTTTTTCAACCCCGACATGGACATGACCCTGGACCTGCTGGCCAGCCTGCTCACCAACAAGGACCGCTACGGCTACATGGCCTGTCCCTGCCGCCTGGCCTCGGGCTCCTTCGACCTGGACCGGGACGTGGTCTGTCCCTGCGTTTACCGCGACCCGGACGTGGCCGAGTTCGGGGCCTGCTTCTGCGGCCTGTACGTTTCCCCGGCCGTGCGCGACGGGGAAAAGCCCCTGCCCGTGGTGCCGGAACGCCGGCCCCTGGAAAAGACCCTGGCCGCCCTGGGCTGACGGCGGCCCTTGCCGGCGGCAGCGGACAACCGTCGCCGCGGCCGCCGTTTCTTTCGTTCCTTCCCCGCCGCCCGCCTGGCGGGCGCAACCCCTCGCTTCCGGCCGTCCATCCTTGAAAGACCGGCGAAGAAGGGGTAACTTTTTTCCTTGCCGGTTTCGTCGAGGCGACCCTGGCGGCGTTTCGCCGCAAGGAGCGCGGGACCCGGCCACCGGTTCGGAGCCGCCGGACCGACCTGGCAACCTGTCGGATGCCGTTGGGAGAAACGTCGCGTGGACGCCACCTGGAGCGCCTGGCTGGCAGGCGGCCTGGCCGCCCTGGCCACGGCCCTCGGCGCGGCCGTCCTTTTCTGCCGGCGCGGCCGGAGACGGCAGGACATCACCTTTCTGGAAAGCGCGGTCGGGGCCATGGCCGACCCCTTCTACGTCAAGGACCCCGACGGCCGGTTCCTGCTGGTCAACGACGCCTTTTGCGCCCTGGCCGGCCGGCCCCGCGCCGACATCCTCGGCCGCGACGCGGCCGCCGTCTTCCCCGGCCGTTTCGGCGCGGCCTCCCTCAAAAACGACAGCATGGTCCTGGCCTGCGGCGCCGAGGACGTGGCCGAAGAGGCCGCCCTGGACGCCGGCAGCCGCCACCGGACCTTCATGACCAGAAAGACCCTCCATGTGGACGCCGTCGGCCGGCGGCACGTGGTCGGCGTCATCCGCGACATCACCCGCCGCAAGGAGGACGCCGAGGCCCTGGCCCGGAGCGAAAGCCGCTACCGCCGCATCGTGGAAACGGCCAACGAGGGCATCTGGGTCGTGGACGCCGCCTGGCGCACCACCTACGTCAACGCCGTCATGGCCGCCATGTGCGGCAGCGATGCGGCCGGCATGGTCGGCCGGCCGGTCACGGATTTCCTGTTTGACGAGGACCACGAACTGCACACCGCCATGCTGCGCCGGGAAGCCCTGCCCCCGGGCGGCGGCGTGTACGAACGCCGGCTGCGGCGGCTGGACGGCCAGGAGATCTGGGCCATCATCGCCGTCAGCAGCGAATACGACGGCTCGGGCCGGTTCCTGGGCTCGGTCGGCATGTTCGCCGACATCACCGACCGCAAGCGGATCGAGGAATCCCTGCGCCTGTCCGAAGCCCGCCTGTCCGCCGCCAAGGAGGCCGCCGAAGCCGCCAACAAGTCCAAGAGCGAATTTTTGGCCAACATGAGCCACGAGATCCGCACGCCCCTAAACGGGCTCCTCGGCATGCTCCAGCTCCTCGAGGACACGCCCCTGGACGAGGAACAGCGCGACTGCGTGGTCACGGCCCTGGATTCCGGCCGGCGGCTGACCCGGCTTTTGACCGACATCCTCGACCTGTCCCGGGTCGAATCGGGCAAGCTCGTGCTGGCCAACGAACCCTTCCGCCTGCGCGACGTCTTCGCTTCCATCCGGACCGTCTTCGCCGTCATCCTCGAACAGCGGGAGCTGGTCCTCGAATCCGCCGTCCACCCGGACGTGCCGCAGCTGCTCCTCGGCGACGAGGGCCGCATCCGCCAGATCCTGCTCAATCTCGTGGGCAACGCCATCAAGTTCACCAAGTCCGGGGCCGTGACCCTGGAAGCCGGCTGCCAGCCCGCGCCCGAGGACGGCGTGGTGCGCCTGACCCTGGCCGTGGGCGACACCGGCATCGGCATCCCCCGCGACAAGATCGGCGCCGTCTTCGAAACCTTCACCCAGGTCGACGCCTCCAATACCCGCATCCACCAGGGCGCGGGGCTGGGCCTGGCCATCGTCGACCGGCTGGTGCGGCTCATGGGCGGCTCGGTCCGGATCGACAGCGAACCCGGCGTCGGCACCATGGTCATGTGCGTCCTGCCCCTGGCCACGGTCGCCGAGGCCCCGGAAGAAAAGGCCGTTGTCCCGCCGCCGCAGGACTGCCGGGGCCTGCGCATCCTCCATGTCGAGGACGAGCGCATCAACCGGCTGGCTGTCGGCAGCCTTTTGCGCCGGGCCGGACACACCGTCCTCGAAGCCGCCTCGGGCCGCGAGGCCCTGGATCTTCTCGCCCGCGAAACCATCGACGCCGTGCTCCTCGACATCCAGATGCCCGGCATGGACGGCCTGGAAACCCTGGCCCTGCTGCGCGATGCCGCCATTTACGGCGACAAGGCCGCCGTGCCCGTCATCGCCCTCACCGCCCACGCCATGGCCGGCGACCGCGAACGGTTCCTCGCCGCCGGCATCGACGACTACCTGTCCAAACCCGTGGAAGGCGCGGCCCTGCTCGCCGCCCTGGCCCGGCTGCCCGGCTGCGCGCCGGCTGCCGCCGAGGGCGAGGGATAAGAAGAAAAGAGTGCCTCCGGCGGCCGGGAGGGGTGATCCCCCCCGGCCGCCGGAGGCATTCTTTATTGTTAGTCCAGCCGCTGCGACACCGTTTCCCATACGGCTTGGCCGACGGCGGTGGCGTTTGGGGCAGCGTCGATGGTGACGAAGCGGCGGGGGTGGAGGCTGGCCAGGGCGAGGTAGCCGTCGCGGACGCGGCGGTGGAAATCGAGGCATTCGGCTTCGAAGCGGCCTTCGGCGACGGAGGCGCCGGCCTGGAGGTTCCGGGCCAGGGCGCGGCGCAGGCCCTGCTCGGGGTCGAGGTCCAGGAGCAGGGTCAGGCGCGGCCAGGTTCCGGCCACGGCCACGTCGTTGAGCCGGTGGAGCAGGGCCACGTCCAGGCCCCGGCCGTAGCCCTGGTAGGCGATGGTGGAGTCGGCGAACCGGTCGCAGACCACGACGTGGCCGGCGGCCAGGGCAGGGCGGATCACCTCGGCCACGTGCTGGGCCCGGTCGGCCAGGTAGAGGAACAGTTCGGCCCGGCTGTCGAGGTTGCGGGTCTCAAGCGACAAGAGGATGGAGCGTAGGGTCTGGCCGAGGGCGCAGCCGCCGGGCTGGCGGGTGACGACCACGGTCCGGCCGGCCGCTTCCAGGGCGGCGGTCAAAAGGCCGATCTGGGTGGACTTGCCCGAGCCTTCTATCCCTTCAAGGGTAATAAACATTGCTGAACGTCCTTTTCCCTGGGCCTGGCCGGCTTTTCGGGCGCTTCCCGGGGCGTGCGCGGGGGATTGTAGAGATAGCGTTCCAGGGTGCGGACGTAGGGCGACCACTGGCCGGGCGCGTCGGACTCGAAGGAGCCGAAGATCTGGTTCATCTTGGCGTCGATGTTGTCCGCGAAGTGGAGCACGAAGGCTTCGGCGGTCTTGGGCCGGCGCGGGGAGCCGAACTCGTATTCGCCGTGGTGGGCGACCAGGATGTGCTTGAAGTGGAGCGCCAGTTCGGGCTCGACCCCGGATTTCTTGAGCAGCGGCTCGACCAGCTCCAGGGTGAGGACGATGTGCCCGAGCAGCCGGCCGGCGTCGGTGTAGTCCCTTGCCGGGCCGGCGGACAGTTCCCAGGCCTTGCCCAGGTCGTGGCAGACGGCGGCGGCCAAAAGCGTGTCGCGGTCCAGGGAAGGGTAGCGGTCGCAGATGGACAGGACCAGGCGGCCGACGGCCAGGGTGTGTTCGAGCAGCCCGCCCCGGTAGGCGTGGTGGACGCCCTTGGCGCCGGGCGCTTCCAGGAGCCTGTCGCGGAATTCGGGGTGCGACAGGACCTTGGCGCAGAATTTCCGCCACGGCGCATGGCTGATTTCGGCCCGGCACAGTTCGGCCAGGGTCTCGAGGAGCCCCTCGGGCGGCTCCTCGCTCGATGGCACGAACTGGGACAGGTCCGGGGCGAACTCCTCGGGCGGGAGCACGCGCAGCCGGTCGATGTTGATCTGCGGCCGGTCGCGGTAGGCTCCGACCTGGCCTTCCACAAGGACGAACTGGCCCGGCGCGAGGTCGGCGTAGGCCTGGGCGGCCGGGCTCCAGATCTTGGCCTCGATCTGGCCGGAGACGTCTTCCAGGCTGAGCGTCCAGAAGGGGCCGTTTTTCGCCTGGCCGAGCCGGGCCGCGCCGATGCAGAAGATGTCCGACGCGGCCTGGCCTGGAGTCAGGTCTTTTATGAACTGCGTTTTTTGGATCACGAGGACATCACTGTGGTGAGATGGAAAAGGAACGTGCCCGGGGCCGGGGCGGTTGTCAATCCCGTTCGCCTTGGGCATAGTGCCCCCGCCGGAAGGCCGGCACCGGGGAGGGCGCATGCGTATCTTGCTGACCAACGACGACGGCATCCAGGCCGTGGGCATCCGCGACCTCTACAAGGGACTGGTGGCCGCCGGCCATGATGTGCTGGTGGTGGCTCCGATCTCCGAACAGTCGGCCGTGGGGCACGCCATCACCATCGCCTCGCCGCTTCGCGTCAAGGAATTCAAGGAAAACGGCTTCCAGGGCCTCGGCGTCTCGGGCACGCCGGCCGACTGCGTGAAGCTGGCCCTGACGACCCTGATCGCCGAGCGTCCGGACGTGGTGGTTTCGGGCATCAACGCCGGAGCCAACGTCGGAGTGGACATCCTCTATTCCGGCACGGTCTCGGCCGCCACCGAAGGGGCGCTCATGGGCTATCCGGCCGTGGCCGTCTCGGCCGACGACTACGCGCCCGCCGACCTGACGGGCCAGGGCCGCTATGTGGCCGAATTCCTGGCCGGCCGTCCCTGGGAAGCCGCGCCGCCGCGCTGCGTCCTGAACCTCAATTTCCCGTTCCGGCCCGTGGAGCGCGCCCTGGGGCTGCGCCTGTGCCCGCCCACGTCGGCCGTGTACAACGACTGGTACGTCACCCGTCAGGACCCGCGCGGCCGCGACTACTACTGGCTGACCGGCGTCATCCCGCCCGAAGCCCTGTCGCCGGAAACCGATCGGGCCCTCCTCACCGAGGGCTACATCACCCTGACGCCGTTGCGCTTCGATTTCACGGACCAGGACACCATGGACCGGCTGGCCGGCCGGCTGGGCCTGGCGGCCAAGGGCTGACGGTTGCTTTTTTCGTTTGTTGAGGCACAATACCGACCGTGACGCAGAATGCTTCCGGCTTGGCCGGGCGGCCACGCGGCGTCTTCGCCGCGACGGTCTTTGGACAGCGGTCCGGCAGAGCGCCGGGATCGGACGACGCAAGCATGGCCAAGCGCGCCGTAGCTGGATCGGCATGAACATCCTGATCGTGGACGACTCCGACTCCTCGCGTCTGCTCCTGTCCACCATCCTCCAGGGGGCCGGCTACGTCGCGCCCCTGTGCGCCGGCTCGGCCGGCGAGGCCCTGGCCCTGCTCGACGGGCGGTGCCGGCGCTACGAGCATCCGGACGTGGACCTGGTCCTCATGGACGTGGTCATGCCGGACCTGGACGGCATCGACGCCACGCGGCTGATCAAGGCCGACCCCAGGCTGCGCGACATCCCCATCATCATCGTCACGGTCAAGGACGAGGCCGCCAGCCTTGAACGGGCCTTCGAGGCCGGGGCCATGGATTTCCTGGCCAAGCCGGTCAACAGCATGGAACTGCGCGCCCGGGTCCGCTCGGCCCTTCGCCTCAAGGAGGAGATGGACCAGCGCAAGGCCAGGGAACGCGAACTCGAGGCCCTGACCCGCAAGTTCGAACAGCTCTCCAATCAGGACGGCCTGACCGGCGTGCCCACCCGGCGCTGCTTCGAGGAGGTCTTCCGCAAGGAGTGGCTGCGCTCGCGGCGCGACGGCACGCCGCTGTCCGCGCTCATGATCGATATCGACTGCTTCAAGGACTACAACGACACCTACGGCCATCTCCAGGGCGACCTGTGCCTGCGGCAGGTGGCCGAGGCCATCACCGCCGCCCTCAAGCGGCCCGGCGACTTCGTCGCCCGCTACGGCGGCGAGGAGTTCGTCGCCCTGCTGCCCGGCACCGACCTGGCCGGAGCCCTGTCCATCGCCGGACTCATCCGCTCCAACGTCCGCGCCGCCGCCATCGAACACGCCAGCTCCCACGTCGCCGACATCGTCACCGTCAGCATTGGCATCTCCGGCATCATCCCGAACATGGACATCGAAGCCGAAGCCCTGCTCGCCGCCTCGGACGCCGCCCTCTACCAGGCCAAAAGCGGCGGCCGCAACCGCGTCGAAGTCCGCCCGGCCGCGTAATTTTAAAGAAGGGAAGAGGGGGAATGCCTTGTATGTTTTCTCCGGGGGCGTTAGCCCCCGGAGAAAAGTGCGATAGAT
>CAZIJE010000132.1:0-9787 GCA_964539435.1 uncultured Desulfovibrio sp. | reverse complement strand
CCCACCGTCGGGGGGGACCGGGGGGCGTCACGCCCCCCGGCCGCCGGAGGCATCTTATCGCTTCACGCTACGCCGTCTCGACGACGTCCTTCTGGGTTTCGTAGATCTCGCGCAGGATGGTCGGCACGTCGTACTGCATCTTCCAGGTCGGGTAGTGCTCCTCGAACTTCTTGAGCCCGCTGATCCACCAGATGTGGTCGCCGATGCGGTTGTCGTCCTGGTATTCGTAGTTGAGCTTCTTGCCCGAGATCTCCTCGCACATGCGGATGGCTTCGAGCATGGAGCAGTTGGAGTAGCGGCCGCCGCCCATGTTGTAGACCTCGCCGATGCGGGGCTTTTCGTAGAAGTGCCACAGGCTGTTGACCAGATCGTGGGAGTGGATGTTGTCCCGGACCTGCTTGCCCTTGTAGCCGTAGATGAAATACTTGTTGCCCGAGATGCAGCAGCGCATCAGGTAGGACAGGAAGCCGTGGAGCCGGGTGCCGGAGTGGGCCGGACCGGTCAGGCAGCCGCCCCGGAAGACGCCGGTGAAAAGGCCGAAATAGCGGCCGTATTCCTGGACCAGCACGTCGGCCGCCACCTTGGAGGCCCCGAACAGGCTGTGCTTGGTGTGGTCGATGGACATGGTCTCGTCGATGCCGCCGGCGTAGGGGTGGGAGGGATCGATCTCCCACCGGGTCTCCTGCTCGATCAAGGGCAGGTAGTTGGGCGTGTCGCCGTAGACCTTGTTGGTGGAGGTGAAGATGAAGACCGCCTCGGGGCAGTGCTGGCGGAAGTTTTCCAGCATCACCAGGGTGCCGTTGGCGTTGACCGTGAAGTCCATGTAGGGGTCGGAGGCGGCCCAATCGTGGGAAGGCTGGGCGGCGCAGTGGATGACCGCCTTGATGTCCTTGCCGTAGCGGCCGTAGATCCTGGAGATGGCCTCGTGGTCCCGGATGTCGGCGTCGTAGTGGGTGTACTTCTTGTGGGTCTCTTCCAGGCGCTTGCGGTTCCAGGACGTGTCGGCGTCCTCGCCGAAGAAGGTCTTGCGGAAGTTGTTGTCGATGCCGACGACGTCGAAGCCCTTGTCGCTGTAGAATTTGACGGTTTCGGAACCGATCAGCCCGGCCGAGCCGGTGACGATGGCGACTGCCACGGTGGTGTCTCCTTTTGACGGATTGGATGCGCGCCCCGGGGCGGCTTACGTGCGCGTGGCCTGGCGTGTTCTTCTGGCCAGAAACATCGCGCCCACGAGGAAGCGCAGGAAATACATGCCAAAGGCCTTGCCCGGATGGGAAAGGAGCCTCTGGTAGCGGCCCTGTTCGATGAAGACGCCAAAAAACCGGTACCCCGCGCCGTACTGGCGTCGGATGTCGGGATCCTCCGGGGTCCATTTGGCGATATAGGCCTCGGCGCTGCCCGTGTAATACGTCTTCTTCTTCAGGTAGCGTCCGAGGGCGAAGGCGGCTTCGTTGTGGAAAAGAAGCGGCGTGTCAAGCCCGCTTCGGGCCTCGAAGCCGATCAGGGCGTCGAGAAAACCCTCGGCCGGCAGGCCGGACACATAGGCGTCCACCGCGTCGAAATCGTAGCGCGACAGGAGGCCGATCGTGCCGATGCCCTTGAGCTTCTTGTCCAGGTCCCAGTCCTCTGGGCCGGTCAGGGAGGCGTCGAAGCCGCCCACGGCGGCAAAGGCGTCCTTGCGGATGATGCGGGCCCCGTCGATGACGGTGCCGTCGTAGAAGCTGCGCTCGAAGCGGCGCACGGCCGGAAAGTAGTCCGCGCCGAGCACGATCTCCGGGATGTGCAGGGCCACGTGGCGGCCGGCGGCCAGCATTTCCACGCTGCGGCGCACCACGGTCCGCGACAGGATCATGTCCGCGTCCAGGAACATGACATAGGTCCCGGTGGCGGCTTCGAGCATGCCGAAATTGCGCTGGGCCGACCGTTCCGGCCCCTTGTCGAAAACCAGGTCGGTAAAACGCCGGGCAATGGCCTTGGTGTCGTCGGCGCTGCCGTTGTCCACGACAATGATCTCCAGGGCTTCCCGGGGGTAGTCCTGGGCCGCCACCGACCCCAGGCAGTTGCCGATGTTGGCGGCTTCGTTTTTCGTGGTCACGACCACGGAGACGCGGTCCAAGGGCTACCGTCCCCGTGCGCCGCCCCGGACGGGCGGTGGCGTTGTGATGCGAAAGGGATGTGCTGGCGTCATGATATGGCGGCGGATGGCGGCGGGCGGCCCGGGCCTCCCCTATTTGCAGCCGCAGCCCTGGCGGCGGCTCTTGTTGAGCAGGTGCCCGAGGAGCTTGCCCGCGGCCCGAAACAGGAACTTCACGTCGTCCACGTCGCGGATGCTCATGATTTTCCTGGCAATGAACGCAGGCGTCAAGGCGGCTTTATACAACTCGTCCTTGAATTGCAACACATCGTCCGTGGAGATCGGACTTTTCCAGACCGAGGTCCGCATGTCGTAGTCGTCCCAGTTCTCGGTGGTCAGCCAGCCGTTTTGCCTGGCCTCCTCGAAAAGCGGCGTGCCCGGGTACGGCACCACGATGGTGGCCTGGAGCGTGTTCAAAAGTCCCCGGGAGAAAAGCGACTTGGCGAAATCAATGGTGCGCCGGGCGTCTTCCCGGGTTTCCCAGGGATAGCCGACCATGGTGGTGATGTGGGGTTCCAGGCCGGCCTTTTTGGCCATGCGCATGGTCTCCTCGATCTGGGAGACCTGGATGCCCTTTTTGAGGCGATTGAGCGTGTCCTGGGACATGGACTCCAGGCCGATCAGGATGAACCGGAAGTTGGCCTTCTTGAGCAGATGCCACTGGTCCTGGGAGAGCTCGCCCACGCGCATGTTGCAGCCCAGGACGACCTTCTTGTTGAGGCCCTTCTCGATCAGGCCGTGGCAGAAGTCCTCCAGCCACTGGCCGCGCGGAAAGCAGCCCGAGTCGTCGAAGATCTCGCGCACGCCCCGTTCGTTGACCAGCCGTTCGATTTCGGCCACGTGGCGCTCCGGGGAAACCGTGCGGTAGGTCCGGCCCGGAAAGAGCGTGGTCCAGGAGCAGAACGTGCACCGGCCCCACCAGCAGTCCCGGCCGGCCATGACGTAGGTGCCGGGCGTGTACTTGAAGTTGCCGTTTTTATAGGCGTACCGCTGCCACCTGGTCAGGTCGCGGTCGATGTAGGGCAGGTCGTTGAGGTCGTGGTCCAGGCCGCCGCAGCCGCCGTCCACGATCTCGCCGTTCTCCCGACGCCATACCCCGGCCGGCATGGGCGTGCCCTTGCCGGAGAGGTGGTCGGCCAGGTCAGCCAGGATGAAGTCGAAGTCCCCGCCGGCGATGACGTAGTCCACGGCGCTGTTCTCCATGGACTCCCGGGGCAGGGCCGTGACGTGGTCGCCCATGAGCGCGACCTTGGCCTTCGGCAGGACGCGCTTGACGTCGGCCACGATCTTCCAGTGGCGGGTGACCACCGGGGTCTTGGTCTCCATGGCCACCAGTTCCGGCCCCTTGGCCGCGAGGTCGGCCAGGAAGGCGTCGTAGGTCATCTCGTCGGCAATGCCGTCGTCAAAGGTCACCTGATGGCCCCGGGCGGCGAGCAGGCTCGCGGCGTAGGCCGGAACCATGGGATAGATGTAGGTCGGGTTGGTGAACCACTGGAACTGGCGGTTCTGGGACAGAAGCGGGGTCCCCTTTTCCGAGGACAGCGGCGGATAGGCCACGGAAATCTTCATGTTACCTGCCGAGGCTGCTGATGAGCGTTTTCTTGGTGAGGCCGTGGAGGAACCGCAGGCCGTACCAGACATGGGTCGCGGCCACGAACGGCATGGCGGCCAGGGCCACGGCCGGCGTCTCGAAGCGCAAAAGGTCGGCCAGGACCAGGCCCAGGAACACGGCGTAGGCGGAAAAGCCCAGTTCAATGAGTTCGCCGCCGGCTTCGCTCGGCGATCCGCCGGCCGCCCAGACCAGGACGTGGGCCAGGGACGCCGCCAGAAACAGGACCCAGGCGGCGGGCAGGAAATAGCGCAGCCGCCGGGAGGTCTCGGGGTGGACGCGGACGAAATGGCCCCGGTGCAGGCCGTAGTTGCCGACCTGGCGCAAATGCTTTTTGAGGCCCGGCCGGCGGTGGTGCCAGACGAAGAGCTCCGGCAGGTAGAGGATGGAGCCGCCCTTCTTGTGGACCAGGTCCAGGCAGAACTTGGTGTCCTCGCCGGGCCAGCAGGCGGTGTCGAAGCCGCCGACCGTGAAAAAGGCGTCGCGGGAGACGATCAGGTTGACGGTGGGCCAGTCGTCCACGAACCGGCGCGGCGGGGTCGGGCGGTAGCGCTCGGGAAAACCGGTGAGCCTGCTCAGAAACACCGCGCCCGAAGCCCTGGCCCAGAACGGATCGTCGGCCGGGGTCACGGCCGGGCCGCCCACGGCGGTCAGGCCCGGATGGGTTTCGAAGGCCACCCTGGCCACGGTCAGCCAGGCCGGATCGGGATAGGCGTCGTCGTCGATGAAGGCCAGGTAGGCCCCCAGGGCCTGGACCGCGCCCAGGTCGCGCTTGACGGCCGGGGAGACCGGGCCGGTGGCCACGGCCCGCACGCGCGGGTCAACGGTGTAGGCGGCCAGGTCCATGGGCGCGTCCGGCAACAGGATGATCTCGAAATCCGTTTCGATCAGGGCCAGGAGGTGCGGCAGGCTCTCGGCGAGGTAGGGGCCGGGGGCCCGAAACGGAATGATGATCGAGAAAAGCGGCGCGTCGGGCATCACTGCGGGCTGTCCCAGGTTCCGGCGCGGGAGCGCACGATGTAAAGCGGCCGGTTGACCACCTCGGTGTGGATGTGGCCGATATAGAGCGACATCATGCCGAGGGCGCACAGGACGATGCCGATAAGAAGCGTGTTGAAGACCGTGAAAAAGGCGATGGCCGTGATGTTGGCCCCGAGAAACCAGTTGGCCAGGAACATGGCCCCGAGCAGCGGCAGGGTCACGGCCATGATCAGCAGTCCCAGGTACCCGGCCAGGCGCAGCGGCACCAGGGAAAAGGAGGTGAAGCTGTTGATCGCCAGGTTGAAGAGCTTTTTGACCGAATAGGCGGGCTCGCCCTGGCTGCGGGCCGGGGCGCAAAAGGAGATGTAGGTCTTCTTGTAGCCCATCCAGTCGATGATGCCCCGGAACATGCGGGAGCCTTCGGTGAACTTCGAAAGCGTCTCCACGACCTTTTTGTCCAGCAGGCGGAAGTCCGTGGAGTTGGGCGGCAGGTCCAGGTCCGTGAACCGGCGCATGAACCAGTAGAAGGCCTTGGAGCCGAGCCTTTTCACCAGGGAATAGTCGGCCACCTTCTCGCGGATGGTGGCCACGATGTCGTAGCCCTCTTCCCACCGGGCCACGAGCTCGGGGATGATCTCGGGCGGGTGCTGGAGGTCGGCGTCGAGGCAGATGACGGCGTCGGCCCCGACCGCGGCTTCCACCCCGGCGGTGAGCGCCATTTCCTTGCCGAAATTGCGGGAGAACATCAGGCCCTTGAACCGGCCGTCCGTGGCCGCGATCTCCTCGATCATGGCCCAGGAGGCGTCGCGGCTGCCGTCGTCCACCAGGATGCAGTCCCAGGCGTAGGGCAGGCCGTCCATGACGGCCACGAGGCTGTCGCGCAGGGCGCAAAGGCCCCGGCCCTCGTTGTAGACGGGCACCACAAGGGAAATTTTGCCGCCCCGCCCGGAGGCGGAGCGGCGCTGATCGTCGTGCGTCATGAATCCGACCGCTTCCGGCTATGCGCTGCGCAGGAAGGCGTCAAAGTATTCAATGGTCTTTTTGAGCCCCTCGGACAACGGGATCTTGGGCTCCCAGCCGAGCTTGGCCTTGGCCAGGGTGATGTCCGGGCGGCGCTGCTTGGGGTCGTCCTGGGGCAGGGGCCGGTAGTCGATGACCGACTTGGAGCCGGTGTACTCGATGACCATCTGGGCCAGTTCCAGGATGGTGAATTCGCCCGGGTTGCCGGTGTTGACCGGGCCGGTGAAGTCGTCCGGCGTGTCCATGAGGCGCAAAAAGGCCTCGATCAGGTCGTCGACATAGCAGAACGACCGGGTCTGCTGGCCCTGGCCGTAGACGGTCAGCGGCTCGCCGCGCAGGGCCTGGATGATGAAGTTGGAGACCACCCGGCCGTCGTTGGGGTGCATGCGCGGCCCGTAGGTGTTGAAAATCCGGGCCACCTTGATGCGCAGGTTGTGCTGGCGGCGGTAGTCGAAGAAAAGGGTTTCGGCGCACCGCTTGCCCTCGTCGTAGCAGGAGCGGAAGCCGATGGTGTTGACGTTGCCCCAATAGGATTCGGGCTGGGGATGCACCGAGGGATCGCCGTACACTTCCGAGGTCGAGGCCTGCATGATCTTGGCCCGCAGCCGCTTGGCCAGGCCCAGCATGTTGATCGCCCCGTGCACGCTGGTCTTGGTGGTCTGCACCGGGTCGTGCTGGTAGTGGATGGGCGAGGCCGGGCAGGCCAGGTTGTAGATCTCGTCGACTTCCACGTAGAGGGGAAAGGTGACGTCATGGCGCATCAGCTCGAAATGCGGATTGTCGAGCAGGTGCATGACGTTTTTCTTGGAGCCGGTAAAATAGTTGTCCAGGCAGATGACGTCGCAACCCCGTTCGAGCAGGCGTTCGCACAGGTGTGAGCCAAGAAAACCGGCGCCGCCGGTGACGAGAACACGTTTTTTCAGGTGCATGGCTTAGGCCTTGAACACGGTTTGAGGTAGTGGGTTAGGAACGGACAAGGCGACCTAGTAAACCCCTTTAGCGGGAAAGTAAACTCACCGCCAAACCAGCGACGCCCATTCCCCGGACAGCCTGGTTTCGGGCTCGGCCAGGCCGGCGGCGCGGTAGGCGGCGGCCACGTCCGGGGCCTGCTCGACCAGGATGCCGGACAGGACCAGCACCCCGCCCGGGGCCACGTGGCGGACCAGCCGGCCGGCCATGGCCACAAGCGGCGCGGCCAGGATGTTGGCGGCCACGATGTCGAAGACCGCGTCTTCGGCCAGGCTCCCCGCGCCGCCGACGCCAAGCGACATGGCCGCCTGGGCCTGGTTGCGCCGCACGTTTTCGGCCGCGCACCACACGGCCTGGGGGTCGATGTCCAGGCCGACGCCGGTCAGGCCGAGCTTGCACAGGCCGATGCCGAGGATGCCGGACCCGGTGCCGAGGTCCAGAAACCGTTTGCCCGGCCCGATCCGGCCGACCTTGGCGCAGTCGGCAAAGGCCTCCAGACACAGGGCCGTGGTCGGATGGTGGCCGGTGCCAAAGGCCATCTTGGGCTCGATCAGAATGGGTTTCCTGTCGCCCGTGTCCTTGCCCTCCATCCAGGGCGGCAGGATCTCATAGACGCCGCCGACCTCGATGGGCGTGAAAAAGGCCATCCAGGCCGCGCCCCAGTCCTCCTCCTCGATGGAAGAGACTTCCACGGCCAGGTCCGGCCAGTCGCGGACCGCCTCGTCGGCAAAGTCCCGGGCCGGGGGCGCGTCCTCCAGATGGACCCGGAACCGCACGGCCCCGTCCTCAACCGGCGTCTCCTCCCAGCCCTGGGCCGTCCGCTCGGACAGCCAGGCCTCCACCCGCTCGGCCAGGTCCCCCCGGTCCGGCGCGGTGATGTCCACACGCAGCAGTTTTCTCACGGATGCTCCTTGAAAAGGGGAAGAGCAGGGGCTCCGCCCCTGGCCCCGCCGGGGGGCACAACCCCCCGGACCCCCGGCGGGTGGGTACGGTCCGGGTCGGGACATCGATTTTCAGCGCCCCAAACGACCCGGCCCATCGGGCCAGCGGCCGGGAACGCGGCGAGACGGCGGGGGATCAGACGTTGTGGTCCGCCAGGGAGCCGATGCCCGAAGTGTAGGCGCCGAGCACGTCCTTGGAAAAATTGTAGGTCTGGCTCATGTCGCTGGCGGCGTGGGAGCCCTGGCCGCCGCTGTTCAAGGTGTCGAGGGTCTTGCCGACCACGGCCGCGCCAAAGGTCTGTCTGTCGGTCGGCGTGTACGACGTGGCGTTGGAGCTATTCATGTAGTCCAGGGTCTTGGACACGATCTCCGCGCCGATGGTCTGCTTGTCCATGGCCGCCGCCAGGGAACCGAAGCTCGAACCGTCCATGCCGTCCTCCGTGTCAGGTCGCCGCGCGCCGGCCTTGCGCCCGCGTCACGGGACCATGCCGTTGGGGGAATAACCGCCTAGGCGCTCGTGTCCGCCAGGGACCCCACGCCCGAGGCGAAGGCTCCGGAAGCGTCCCCGGCCCCGCGGCCGGTGTCCGTGACCACGAGCCGGATCGGCTCGCCGCGCTCGAAGGCGGTCGTGGGCGCCACTTCCCTGATGTTGTCGAGGGTGTCCATGAGGAGGGAATACCCCGCCGTGGTCCCCATGACGTCCCGCCACGCAACGCTCATGCCGTCTCTCCGATCCGTACACGCTTTTCCCGATATCTATCCGGCTTGACGGCCATGGTCAAATCCCCGGAGTCCCCCTTTGCGGAGGGTCCGGGAGGGGATCATCCCCTCCCGGCCGCCGGAGGCATAGGCTCCTCCCCCTCCCCACGCCTACCGCGAGGCCATGGCCACGGCGCCGCCGGGCAGGCGCAGGGCCTGGCCCACGCGCAGCCGCACCGGGTCGATGCCCGCGTTTTCGGACAGGATCCGGTCCACGCTCACGCCGTAGCGGTGGGACAGGCCCCAGATGGTGTCGCCGGAGGAGACGGTGTGCAGCCGCGCGGCCTCGCCCATGGCGGCCGGAGCCGGGACAGCGGCGTCGGCCGGGCCGGCGGCCGGGGCCGGGGCCTTGGCCGGTTCGGGCTTGGCCGCGGCCGAGGCGGCCACGGCGGCCAGGGACGACGGCACGCGCAGGGCCTGGCCCTCGTGGAGACGCAGGGGATCGACGCCCGGGTTGGCCGCGACCAGGGCCTCGACGGTCACGTCGAAGCGCCGGGCAATGGCCCAGAGGGTGTCGCCGGCCGAGACCGGAAAGACCAGGGCTTCGGCCGAGGCCACGGGTTCGCCGGACGGGATGGTCACGAGTTGGCCAACCCGGAGCCGCGAGGGATCGAGTTCGCCGTTGACCGCCAGCAGCGCGGCCAGGTCCACGCCGAACCGCTTGGACAGGGACCAGAGGGTGTCGCCCTTGGCCACGGGGTACAGGGCCGCGTCGCCCACGGTCTGGGCCGGCCTGGCCTCCTGGGACGAGGCGGTTCCGGGCTGGCCGGACGCGGCCCGGGCCGAGCCGGGCAGGGCCAGGACCTGGCCGGGCTGGAGGCGCAGAGGATCGACGGCCGCGTGGGCCCGCTTGAATTCGGCCACGTCCAGACCCAGGCGGCGGGCGATGGCCCAGAAGTTGTCGCCGTCGGCCACCACATAGCCGCCGTTTTCGACCTTGGCCACGGCCTGGGCGGCCGGGCCCGCGCCCGGGATGGCCAGGGGCTGGCCGATGCGCAGCCGGGTCGGCTCGACGCCGGGATTAGCCTCGGTCAGGGCGGCCACGGTCACGTCGTAGCGCCGGGCCACGGACCAGAAGTTGTCGCCGTCGGCCACGGCATGGACGCGGCCGGCCGGGCCGGCGGGCGTCGCGGCCGGGGCGGCCGGCTTGGCCTGGGACCGGGCCTCGGCCACCGGGCCGGCGGCCGTTCCGGCCGGCACGGCCAGGGTCTGGCCGATGGACATGCGGCGGGGATCGACGCCCGGATTGGCCGCGGCCAGGGCGTCGGGCGTTACCCCGAGCCGGCGGGCCACGGACCAGAGGGTGTCGCCGTCGGCCACGGCATAGCCGCCGACGGCGGCCGGAGCGGCGGCCACGGCGGGCGCGGCCGGGGC
>CAZIJE010000131.1:0-9801 GCA_964539435.1 uncultured Desulfovibrio sp. | reverse complement strand
ACGAAGCGTACCAAGTACACGAAGGCAGGGTAAGCAGGGGAGTGATCGGGTGGGGGGAAGTGCTCGCCGCCGGGGCGGATACAATTGGACCGCGATGAGCGCGTCTTCGTGCGATGTGCTGGTAGTCGGCGGCGGACACGCCGGCATCGAGGCCGCCTGGGCGGCGGCGCGCCTCGGCGCGCGCACCGTGCTTGTCACGCACAGCCGCCAGGCGATCGGCCGCCTGTCGTGCCACCCGGCCCTCGGCGGCCGGGCCAGGGCCAGGGCCTTGTGCGACCTGGTCGCGGCCGAGGTCCGGTCCCTGGCCCGGCCCGTGGCCGGTCTGGCCGCGCCCCGGCGGTTCGCGGGCCAGTTCTTCGGCCACGGCCGGGAGCTGGTCCCGCGCTACGAGTCCCTGGGCCTGCCGCCCGGGGCCGTCCGTTTCGAGGCCCGGGACGATTTCTTCCTTTCCGGCCGGGCCGTTTGACTTCGGCCGTTCTCTCGTGCCACACCCGAACCGGGAGAGTTGCGTCCTGCGTCTCCCGAACCCTGCAACCCGTCCGGTGAACGACCATGAAATCATGCCTTGCGGCCCTGGCCTGCGTCCTCTGTCTCGCCCTGGCCGGCGAAGTCCGGGCCGACACGCCCAACATGCGGCAAAGCATTAACTATTTCATGAACTACTTCAACGAGGCCGTGGTCCAGGCCATCCACATCCGGGAGCTGGAGGAGAAGGGGGCCTTTGACCATAAGCGGCCGTACAGCCAGGAATACCTGTTCTTCCTCGACCTCAACGGCCGGATCGAAAAGACCCTCGGCCTGTCGCTGAATCTGTGCGACCTGTATTACATCTACAACAAGACCACCTACTGCTTCACCAAGGACGAGAAGAACTACCTCTTCGACCGCATCGACAATATCATGGAAACATTGAAAAAGATTCAAGAAACTCCCTACGGTGTCGATGCCGGTCTGCTCGAGGACAAGAAGTCACCGGTCGGCCAGAACCTGGCGGAATTCAACGACCGGGTGGAGAAGCTGCGAACGTTCGTGAAATCGTCCCTGCCGGTCTTCCAGCGGTAGGCTTTTTTCCCGTTGCCCCTGCGGCCGCCGTCCCCGCCGGCGGCCGCGCTCAGGCCGCCATGCATACCCCCGTCCCCCGCGCCGTCACGGCCCGGACCATGTTTCCCATGCTTCCGGGGCAGCCGGCCACGGGCCGCGTGCACGACGCGGCCGTGATCCTGTGCGGCCGGATCGTCCTCGCCGCCGGCCCCAGGCGCGCGGTCCTGCGCGGCTTTGCCGGCCCGGTCGAGGACCTGGGCGACGCGGTCCTGGTCCCGGGCCTGGTCAACGCCCATGTCCATCTGGAACTGTCGGGCCTGCGGGGCCTGTGCCCGCACGGGGCCGGTTTTGCGGCCTGGGCCGCCTGGCTGTCGCGCCAGGGCCTGTCTCCGCCGTCGCCGCCGGTCCTGGCCGCCGCCGTCCGGGAGATGGCGACCACGGGCACGGGCGCGGTCATCGACATCGGTGGCCGGGCCCGGCCGGCCGTGGTCGCGGCCCTGGAGGCCGAGGGTCTGGCCGGGCTCGTCTGCTGCGAGGCCTTCGGCTTCCGGCCCCGGGCCGCCATGGGGCCGGAGCCCGAGGCGGCCGGAGGGCTGGCCGGGGCCGTGCGCCTGGCCGCCTCGGGCCACGCCCTCTATTCCACGAGTCCGGAAAATCTGCGCCAGGCCAGGGCGGCCTGCCGGTCCCTGGGCGCGCCCTTTTGCCTCCACCTGGCTGAGAGCCGGGAGGAGACGGCGCTTCTGGCCACGGGAGACGGCGCGCTGGCCGCGCTCCTGCGCGGCCGGGTCCTGCCCCGGGAGTTCACGCCTCCGGGCTGCTCCCCCATGGCCTACGCCCGGGACCTGGGGCTCCTCGGCCCGGACGTCCTGGCCGTGCACGCCGTGTGGCTGGACGCGGCGGACAAGAAGATCCTGGCCGCGTCGGGCGCGGCGGTCTGCCTGTGCCCGCGCAGCAACGCCCGCATCGGCGTGGGCGCGGCCGACGCCCCGGGCCTTTTCGCCGCCGGCGCGCCCCTGTGCCTGGGCACGGACAGCCTGGCCTCCAACGACGACCTGGACCTCTGGAACGAGGTCCGGGCGCTTTTGGAGGCCCATCCCGATTTCCCGGGCCGGGCCGTGCTGCCGGCCCTGACCGCGACCCCGGCCAGGCTCCTCGGCCGGGAGCGTGACCTGGGGCTTTTGGCCGCCGGGGCGGTCGGCGGCTGTGCCGTGGTCCCGGCCGACCTGGCTCCACGCCTGGCCTGAAGGTCGGACCGACCCATCCCTTTTGGATTCCAACGGTTGTTTTTCCAGCCGGAACGCCCTATGGCTTGCCGAAACCGATGTGACGGCGGCCTGGCCGGGAGCGCGACGGCGCGCCGGGTCCTCGCCGCCCATGGACGCCCGCGCGGCCCGCGCGGCAAGAGCCCAGGAATCCGGCACAGGGACGTATCGTTGCCGCCTCCAAGGCCAACCCCCAGCCGGAAGACGAGCCCTATGGACGCGTGCACCGAGTGCAACTACGCCGTCGCCCGCCACCCGATCTACCGGGTGGACGGCGACGTCTTCGGGTACGAACTCCTGTACCGGACCCTGGGCGGCCCCAACGCCGCCACCGTGCCGTCGGACGCGGAGGCCACCCTGGCCGTCCTGGCCAACGGCATCCACGCCATTTCCCAGGACATCGGGCCGGGCAAACGAATTTTTATCAATTTCTCCAAGGAGATCCTGGAGAAAGGCTACCACCGGTTCCTGGATGCGGAGCGGTTCGTCATCGAGGTGCTGGAGCACGTGGTGTGCGACGACGCCTTCGTGGCCCTGGTCCGTTCGCTCAGGGACGCCGGCTACGTCCTGGCCCTGGACGACTACGTGGGCGATCCGGCCTTCGACCCGATCCTGCCCTGCGTCACCTTCGTCAAGGTCGACTTCCTGGCCCTGCGCCACGATCCCGCCCGCCTGGAGGCGGTGGTCGCGGCCTGCCTGGCCTCGGGCAAGACGGTGCTGGCCGAAAAGGTGGAGACCGAGGCCGACATCGCCTGGTGCCGGGAGCGCGGCATCCCCCTGGCCCAGGGGTTTTTCTACAGCCGGCCCCAGGTGGTCAGGGCCAAGATCCTGGACGTCAACCAGGCGGTTAAGCTGAGCCTTCTGGCCGAGGTCAGCCGGCCGGACATCGACGTGGCCAGGATCCGGGAGATCATCGGCTCGGACGTGTCCCTGGCCTACAAGCTCCTGCGCCACGTCAATTCCCCCCGCTTCTACCGGGGGCAGGCGGTTGAATCCCTGGATTTCGCCATCCGGATGCTCGGCCGCAACGCCCTGGCCAGCTGGGTCGCGGTCAACCTGCTGGCCACGCTCGGCTCCTCGCCCAAGGACCGGGAACTGGCCTTCGCCTCGGCCGTGCGGGGCCGGTTTCTGGCCCTGCTGGCCCAGGATCGGGACGGCGGGGGCGGCGAGGCCATAAGCCTGCTCGGGCTCCTGTCCCTGCTCGACGCCATGCTCGGCGTGCCCATGGAAACGGCCCTGGCCGGAATCGCCATCGACCAAGACATGCGCCGGGCGCTGCTCGGCCAGGCCGGCCGCTTTCGGGCGGCGCTGGACCTGTGCCGGGCCATGGAGGGACAGCCGGCCGCCCTGGCGCAACCGGCCTTGCAGGCCCTGGGCCTGTCCATGGACAAGGTGACTGTCGCCTATTTCGAGGGGCTGGCCTGGGCGGCGGAGATCTTTCGCGGCTAGGGCGGAGGTGTGGGACCGATCGGCCGGGAGGACGGGACAGGGGGGAAGGCGGCTCAGATCTCGTAGCGCGAGGCCTCGGTTTTGAGAGCCATGCGCTGTTCCTGCTCCACCAGGTCGCGCAGGCTCCGGGTGTCGTAGACCCGCACCAGGGCCTCCCGGGCGTCGTCCCAGAGGCTGCGGAACACGCAGCCGCCGCGCAGGGGACAGTCGTTTCCAGGGGGCTCCCGGTGGCAGTCCACCGGGCTTATGGGGCCGTCCATGAACCGGATGACGTCGCCCACGGTCACGGTTTCAGGCGGCCGGGCCAGATAGAACCCGCCGTCCTTGCCCCGCTGGGAGTCCACGAAACCGCCCTGGCGCAGCTGGTGCAGGATGACTTCCAGAAACCGTTTGGGAATGGCCTGGCTGTCGGCGATGCCGCCGGCCGGCACCGGCCCCTGGCCTTGGCGGCGGGCCAGTTCGAACAGGGCGCGCAGGGCGTACTGGCACTTCTGGGTGACCGCCATGGCCTGCCTCCTTGGACCGTGCCCGCGTCGGGCGGGCAGGGTCGGATGGTTGCGTCGGACCGGCGGCCTGTCCGGAGCGCGTGTGCGCCTGTGGCCGTGGTCTCGCGCCGGGAACGGGTTTTCCAGGAACGTGCGGGGCGCGGTCCGAGGCCCGGCGATCTAATGTCTTGTATTTGATGCCAAGAGAACGGGTGGCGGTCAAGGGCCGGCCAGCCGGCCGCGGTCCCCGCCTTCCCGAAACCCCTCCAAAGGAGCCGCCATGGCCATGGATCCCGCGTTTTTTGCCGAAACCGCCCTGGTCCTCGTGGACATCCAAAACGATTACTTTCCGGGCGGCGCCATGGAGCTGGTCCAGGCCGAGGCCGCGGCCGCCGGGGCCGGCCAGGCCCTGGCCCTGTTCCGCCGGGCCGGCGGCCTGGTCGTCCATGTGCGCCACGAGTCGGTCCGGCCCGGAGCCACATTCTTCCTGCCCGGCACGGCCGGGGCGGACCTCCATCCGCTCGTGGCCCCGGCCCCGGGCGAGGCCGTGGTGACCAAGGCCTTTCCCAACAGCTTCCGGGACACGCCCCTGCTTGGGCTGTTGCGCGACCAGGGAACGAAGCGTCTGGCCGTGGCCGGCATGATGACCCACATGTGCGTGGACGCCACGGTCCGGGCCGGCTTTGACCTGGGCTTTCCGGTCACCGTGCTGGCCGACGCCTGCGCCACCCGGAACCTGGCCTTTGACGGCCGGACCGTGGCGGCCGCCGATGTCCAGGCCGCGTTCCTGGCCGCCCTGGGCGCGGTCTATGCGGCCGTCATCCCCGTGGCGGCCCTGGCCTGAGCCGGCGGCCGGCCGGGGCGCGTTCAGCCCATGCGGCGGGCGTAGGCCAGGATGTCCTGGTGGGAGAGGATGCCGGCCAGGTTGCCGTCGGCGTTGACGACCGCCACCCGGCGGACGCCCTTCTGGCGCATGAACAGGATCACCTTGTAGACCATGGCGTCCTCGGGCACGCAGACCACGGGCGCGCTCATGTGGCTGGACAGGGGCTCGGCCAGGCGTTCGGGCCGGCCCATGATCCGGGCGGTGGCGTCGCGTTCGCTGAAGACGCCGGCCGGCTTGCCGTCGGCCACGGCCAGGACGCAGCCCGTTTTCCTGGCCCGCATGAGGGCCAGGGCGTCGCGCACGGGCCGGTCCGGGGACAGGGACGCGGCGTCGGCCCGCATGAGCTGGCGGCAGGTGGCGTTTTCCACCATCAGGTCCACGGCCAGGGCGTCCACCAGCTCCTTGTCCGTGACCAGCCCGAGGAGCGAGCCGCCGAAATCCACCACCGCCAGGTGGCGTTCGTGCCGGTCGAGCATCAGCTTGACCGCTTCGGAAACGGGCAGGTCCCGGGCGATGGCCCCGGTGGGGCGGGTGAGGAACTCGCGGATCGGGGTGTCGGGATCGAGGTCCACGTCCAGGTGGCGGACCAGGTCGCGTTCGGTCAGAAACCCCACGACCCTGGCCCCGGTCACGGCGGCCAGGCAGCTGACGCCTTCCCGGGCCATGACGTCGGAGGCCTGCGTCACGGAGGCGTCCGCGGCGACAAGGTGGGGCCTTCTGGCCAGTTCGCCGACCCTGCGCTTGAACATGGAGGGCACCTGGTTGGAAGTGTTGACCGTGCCAGAATAGCCCGAGCACCCCGAAAGTCAAGAAATCCCCCGGATTCGCGGACAGCCGACGCCTTGTCGGACGCCGGGAAATAGGCTAACGCTCGAAACAACGCGCTCCAGGAGTACGCCGCCACCATGTCCGCCAACGCCGCTTCGCCTCCCGGTCCGGACACGGCGGGCGCAGACCGGGCCGTGCCAGCCGGTTCGGACTTTGCCGCCCGATTCCTCCGTTTTGGCGAACCGCGCCGGATCGGGACCATGGAACCGGTTCCGGCGGCGCGGTCCCTGGACGACCTGACCGCCTCCAGGCCGGTCTCCCTGGCCGCCATCAATCCGCCGCCCCTTCCCCAGGCTTTCCTGGCCCTGCGCCGCACGGCCGCCGATCCCATGAGCACCGCCTCGGACATGGCCGCGGTCATTTCCATGGACCCGAGCCTGGCCGCCTATGTCCTGCGCCTGGCCAACAGCGCGCTGTACAGCCCCAAGGCCCCGGTGGAGACGGTCACCCGGGCCGTGGCCTGCATCGGGCTCGGCGAAATCGAGACCATGGCCGCCGGAGCCATGCTCACCCGGCTGTTCGAGAAGCCGCCCCGGCCGGACCTGTTGCGCCTGGACGCCTTCTGGCGGCACGCCCTGGCCGTGGGCATCCTGGCCCGGACCCTGGCCGAACGGGTGGGGGAGCGGGGCGGGGAACGCTATTTCGTGGCCGGCCTGCTCCACGACATGGGCCGGCTGGTCCTGGCCGTGGCCGAACCCGACCTGATGGCGGCCGTCCTGGCCCGGGCGGCCGCGAGCCGCCTGCCCCTGGACGCGGCCGAGCGCCTGGAGCTGGGATTCGACCACGCCGCCCTGGGGGGCCGGATCGCGGACAAGTGGCGGCTGCCGGAAACCCTGCTTGCGGCCGTGGCCGGCCACCACGAGCCGTCCCTGTGTCCGGACAACCCCATGGCCGCGGCGGTCCATGTGGCCGATTTCATGGCCAACGCCCTGGGCGCGCGGGCCCTGCGCCGTCCCGGCCTGCCCCGCCTGGACGAGCGGGTCCTGCCGGCCTTCAATCTGGAACAGGCCGCACCGGAAGAGTTTCTCGAGGCCATGGACGCGGGGCTGGCGGCCATGACCGCCCTGGTGTCGCCATGAGCGCCATTGTCGGCGACGCTTGCCAATCCCCGTTGGCGGATATATTGAACCGGAAAATGGAGCGAACCGCCATGCGCGCGCCAACAGTGACCCTCACCCCGCTGACCGGAAGTGTCATCAACGACATGATCCTGGAATACATGTCCCTAAGCGGCGAGCGTCGCCGCACGGAACTGTCCCAGTTTCTGGAAAGCAGCCGTTCCGTCCAGAGCGAGATCATGGCCACGACCCTTCGCGGCATGATCATGCGCGCCTCGGCCTGACATTCTACCCCATTCCCTATGAACATCCGTTGCATTCTCCTGGCGGCCCTGTGCTGCCTGCTGGCCTGCGGCCCGGTCCTGGCCGCCAAGCACGCCCCGGCCAAGGCCGCGGCCCCGAAAAAATCCCAGCCGGCCGAACCCAAGGGCGGCGACCACGAGACCGTGGAGGTTCCGGGCAAGGTCATCAAGGAACCCAACGCCTTTCACGGCACCAAGTGGGGCACGCCCATGGCCGCCATCCCGGACCTCAAGATGGTCGAGAAGGACGGCCAGGCCGCCTACGCCACGGTGGAAGGCGTGGTCTACCGCATCGGCGACGCCTTTCTGGCCGACGTGGTCTATGGGTTCTGCCAGGACAAGTTCGCGGCCGTGATGGCGGAATACAAGGGCCGCAAGAACCACGAGGCCATCCGCAACTTCCTGACCGCCAAGTACACCAAGCCGGTGGAGGCCGCGGGCAACCCCGACGACATCGGCTGGCCCATCGGCAACGTGCTGATCCGCATGGAATTCTCGCCGATCAAGGACACGGGCATTCTGAGCTATTTCTACCAGCCCCTGTTCGCGCCCTGCTCGGGTGCGGACGGGCAGGCCCCGAAATGACGCGCCGCTGGGTCCTTTGCCTCTGCCTGATCGCGGCGGCGTCGCTGGCGTTGCCCGGCCTTGCCCCGGCGGCCGAAGCCCCGCGCAGCCTGCCGTTCAACAAGCAGAACGTGTACAACTTCTTCAAGAAGGTGGAAGAGGAGAAGCGCAACCTGCCGGACAAGATCTCGCTGCAGGAACTGCAGGAGCGGCAGGCCCACCTCTACGCCCAGGTGCTCAAGCAGTCGGGCTACGACTTCGAGACCACGGTGCAAAACGCCATGCAGTTCGGGGAGAAAGGGGCCAACAAGCTCGACGACCCGCGCTTCATGTTCCTGGCCGGGGTGTTCTCGTTCCACCCGGACGTCTACCTGCGCCTGAAGCTCATCTCCAAGCCGACCTACGACGCGGTGCTCAAGTACTTCGGCGGCTGACCTTCGCTTTCCCTCTCCCCCCTTCCGGGGGGACCGGGGGGGATGATCCCCCCCGGCCGCCGGAGGCCTCTTCCCCTCTGTCTTCCCGCAACAATCGCAGCAATAACCCGTCCAGCCGGTCCACGAGGCGGCCGCACAGGCCGCCGCCGCCCGGGGACGGGCCGAAGAGTTCCCGGCGCTCGGCGGCCAGGTTGGGTTCGGCGTTCGTCGGCCGGTGGTCGACCAGGGACAGGGTGATCTCCAGGCGCTGGGCCGGAAAGAAGACGGCCAGACGGCGGGCGAAGGCCTCCATGTCCCGGGCGAAGGCCGGGCCGGCCTCCCGCCAGTAGGCCATGGCCGCGTCGGTGGGGGGCAGGGCGGCCACGCCCGAGAGCAGCGCGGCCAGGTTGGAGAGCGAAAAGCCCGGCATGCCTGGCCGCCAGCCGAGCAGCCAGTCGTTTCGCCGGAAGAGCAGCCGGGCGTCGAGGCCGGCCTGGATGGCCGCGGCCATGTGCCTGCGGGCCGCGTCCAGGTGCGGGTCCTCGAAGCGGACGGGCTCGGCGGCCGGGTTCCAGGCCGGGATCTTGCGGCCGAAGGCGTCGCCCGGGCTGAAGACGGCCAGCAGGTGGGCGAGCCAGGCATTGGCCTGGGGCGAATCAGGGGTCTCGAGGTGGGCGTGGGACAGGACGTAGCGGCCCCTGCCGTAGGAGCCGGCGATGACGCAGGCCCCGCCGTCGAGAAAGGGGGGCGTCAGGCGCAGCCCGAACCGCTCCCGGCAGGCGTGGAGCAGGTTTCCGGGCATGGCCCCGAGCGGGATGTCGGCCAGGAGCAGGTCCGGTCCGGCTCCGGCGTAGGCGGCCACCACCATGACGTCCGGGCCGCTCGCGTCCAGGGGGTTTTCCGGCGGGGCGAACCCGGCCGGCCACCAGACCGGGGCGTCAAGGCCGGGCGACAGGGATGGAGGAAAAAGGCGCGTGTCCGGGTCCACGGCCAGCCGGACATGGCCGCTGACCATGTGGTCCAGGCGGTCGGCGAAAGTCCGGCGGGTCCAGGGGCAAAGGTGCAGGCCGTCGTCGTGGGCCAGGGCCAGGCCGGCCCCGCCGCAGATGCCGCAGTACGCGCCGCCGCCGGCCACGTAGTCTCGCACGGCCGCCACCCCGGCCGGCCCCAGGGCCGCGAACTTGCGCCGGGCGAAGCCGCCGGGCGCGAGCAGGGCCGGGGGGCGGCGTCGGGTCAGGGCCCCGTCGGCCACCTCGGCGCAGGTGACCGGGGAAAACGGCGCGCCAAGGGCGGCCAGCCCCCGGCACAGCAGCAGCCCCCACAGGTGCGAATGGTCCCACAGGACCAGGAACGGCGCGGTCATGCGGTCCAACCTATCGCCCCGGCCGGTTGTGGGCAAGAAGCATGCACCGAGCAGCGCAAGCGCGGCCATGCACCCCTTTGAACCCTTTCAGGGGGACCGGGGGGGATGATCCCCCCCGGCGGAGAGGTCCAGGAGAGGCAGCGCCTCTCC
>CAZIJE010000130.1:0-9883 GCA_964539435.1 uncultured Desulfovibrio sp. | reverse complement strand
GCGGCCCTTCTGGCCCGGGCCGAGCGGCCGGTGCTCTACTGCGGCGGCGGCGCGGCCCGGTGCGGGGCCGGGCCAATGGTCGCGGCCCTGGCCGAGGCCCTGGACGCGCCCGTGGTGACCACGCTCATGGCCCTGGGGCTCCTGCCGCCGGACCATCCGCGAAACGCCGGCATGATCGGCATGCACGGCCGGCCCGCGGCCAACCACCTCCTGACCGACTGCGACCTGCTCGTGGCCGTGGGCGCGCGGTTCGACGACCGGGCCACGGGCGACGCCAGGCGGTTCTGCCCGGACGCGGCCGTGGTCCACATCGACATCGACCCGGCCGAGCACCACAAGAACCGGCGCGCCCACGCGGCCCTGGCCGGCGACGCCGCCCGGGTGCTCGAAGCCCTGCTGCCCCTGGTTCCGGCCCGGCCCCGGCCGGCCTGGGCGGCCCACCGGTCGGCGCTGGAGCAGGGGCATCCGTTCGCCTTGCCCGGAATCGACGATCCCATGAGCCCGTACGGTCTCCTGGCCGTGGCGGCCGAACTTCTCGGGCCGGACGCCATCGTGGCCACGGACGTGGGCCAGAACCAGATGCGGGCGGCCCAGGCCTGGCCGTGCGCCCGTTCCGGCCGGTTCCTGACCTCCGGGGGCCTCGGCACCATGGGCTTCGGCCTGCCGGCGGCCATTGGCGCGGCCCTGGCCGAACCCGGCACGCCGGTCGCCTGCGTCACGGGCGACGGCGGGCTTTTGATGAACGTCCAGGAACTGGCCACGGCCGTGGAACTGGGCCTGCCGGTCAAGATTCTGCTCATGGACAACGGGGTCCTGGGGCTGGTGCGCCAGCAGCA
This sequence comes from uncultured Desulfovibrio sp., assembly GCA_964539435.1. Classification (GTDB taxonomy): domain Bacteria; phylum Desulfobacterota; class Desulfovibrionia; order Desulfovibrionales; family Desulfovibrionaceae; genus Solidesulfovibrio. The sequence continues at coordinate 9,047 of CAZIJE010000130.1, read as the reverse complement.
GGCCTTTTTCGTGGGCGGCCGGTACACGGCCTCGACCTTCGGGGCCCGTCCGGATTTTTCCGCCCTGGCCGGGGCCTTCGGCATGGCCTGCGTGGATCTGGAGAAGTGCCGCGACGGCCGGGGGGCCCTGGCCGCCGCCCTGGCCGCGCCCGGCCCGGCCCTGGTCCGCCTGCCCGTCGATCCCGACGCCCATGTCTATCCCATGGTGCCGCCCGGCGCCGCCAACCATGAAATGATCCTGGAGGGACGCCATGCATACGCCAAATAACGCGCCGCACGAAACCGGCCGCGCCGTGCTGGAACTGGCCACCCGCGATCCCATGGCCGCCGTGCGCCATGTGGCCGCCTGCCTGGCTCGGCGGGCCTATCCGCTGCTGGGGCTGGCCTGCCTGCCCCAGGAGCAGGGGACCGGCCGGCTGGTGGTGGCCGTGGCCGACGACGGCCGCATCGCCCGACTCCTGGCCGAACTGGCCGGCCTGCCCGAGGTGGCCGGCGCGCGCCTTTGCGACCCGGCCTCGCCGGCCGTGGCCGCGTTCCTGGGAGAGGCCCTGCCGGCCTAGCCCGGGGCTTGCCGGTCCTCGCTCGGCTGGGGTATGGCCTTGCAGGCGGTTTTTCCACCTGGAGGTTGCTGACGTGAACGCGCCGCTTTTTGCTCCCTTGGCGACCGAGCGGTCCTCGAAGGAGACGGTGGCCAGGCAGGCCCGGCTTTTCGCGGAAAGTCCGGCCGCCGGCGTGCTCGATCGCCTGCCCATGGGGGTGTCGGTCTTCAACGACACCCGCCAGATCGTCTATTCCAACGCCAAGTTTCGGGAACTGGCTGCCCTGGACGGTCCGGCCGAGGAACTGGTGGGGCAGCGCCTGGGCGAGGCCTTTTCCTGCCTGGGCGCGAATCTGGAACTGGGCGGCTGCGGCACGAGCGAGCTGTGCCGTTCCTGCGGCGTGGCCCAGAGCCTGGGCGCGGCCCTGGCCGGCCAGGACATGGTCGCGGGCGCCTGCTCCCTGGCCCGCAAGAGCGGCCGGCGGTTTGAGACCATGGACTTTCGCGTCTGGATCTGGGGCCTGCCCCACGGCGGGGAGATCTTCCACGCCGCCATCCTGACCGACGCCCGGCCGGAGAAGCGCCTGGCCCTCATGGAGCGGCTTTTTTTCCACGACATCCTCAACATCGTGGCCGGCATGCAGGGCATCTGCGAACTGATGCGCGAAGAGGAGGAGGGGGCGAGAAACGCCGAGCTCGACCTGCTCCTGTTCGCGGCCGAGCGGGTCACGGACCTGATCCTGTCCCAGCGCGACTTCACCCAGGCCGAGCGCGGGGACTACGAGGTCGCCTCCAACAAGATGGGCACCCTGTCGCTTCTAAGCGACATCACCGCGCTCATGCGCCGGGAGCCGTCGGCCCGGGGCAAGACCCTGGTCGTGGCCAGGGACAGCGCGGACGCCTTTTTCGCCTCGGACCGCAAGCTCGTCACCCGCATCCTGGTCAACATGCAGAAAAACGCCCTGGAGGCCACGCCCCCGGGCGGGGAGGTCACGGTCGGCTGCGCCCTGGAGGACGGGTCCGTGCGGTTCTGGGTCCGCAACCCCGGCCTGGTGGCCCCGGAGGCCCGGCCCCAGATCTTCCGGCGGGCCTTTTCCACCAAGGGATCGGGCCGGGGACTTGGCACCTACGGCATGAAGCTTTTTGCGGAAACGTACTTGAACGGCGAGGTCGGCTTCACCAGCGACGAAGCGACCGGCACCACCTTTTTCGTGCGCCTGCCCTGCGGCGTGTAGGGCAGGGCGGCGAAGCGGGGCGGCCGGCCCGGCTGCCGGAGGGCCGGACCGGCCGGAAAGCGCTAGAAGCCGGGCAGCTCGGCGAAGAGCTTGACCGACATGGGCGCGGCCAGGAGCTCCGGGGCCTTGGCCTTGAAGCTGTTCAGGTGCGGGGTGTCCAGGTGCGCGGCCAACAGTTCCCGGCTTTCCCAGGCCTCGACCAGGACGAATTCCCCCGGCCGCTCGGTGGCTGCGTACAGGTCGTAGGCGATGTAGCCCGGGTCCTTGCGGGTCGGGGCCACAAGGCCGGTGAGGGCGTCCCTAAGCGCCGCCTCCTGGCCGGGTTTGGCCACGAACCGGGCCACCACGTTGACGATGCCGTCGGCCATAAGCTGGTCCTCCTTGAGATTTGCTCCAATGGTTTCAGGGGCTAGGCCCTTTTCGCCGATTGGTCAACGCCGCGGGGCCGTTTTCCGTGCACCGTGGACGACGGGCGGCGCCATATATTTCATGTCAAAGCCGTAACCTCCGGCCGTGACCGCGCGAAAGTATTGACCAGCCACACCATCCACCTTACTTCCAAGGCGAACGAAGGTTTATCGCAAGGCGGACGGATGGCCAGCAACGGTCGCGAAGACGAGACCCGCATGCGCCTGATCGAGGCCGCGGGCGAGATTTTTTCCTGCAAGGGATTTCAGGCCGCAACCGTCCGGGAAATCACCAAGCTGGCCCAGGCCAATCTGGCCGCCATCCACTACCATTTCGGCAGCAAGGACCGCCTGTACCTGGCCGTCCTCGAACACGCCCACGCCGCGGCCAACCGCAAGTACCCCCCCGACCTGGGCCTTTCCGGCGACGCGCCGGCTCCGGTCAGGCTCTATGCCTACGTGCGGGCCCTGCTCTTGCGCCTGGCCGACAAGAGCCGCCACGCCTGGCTTTTCCGCCTCATGGCCCGGGAGATGGCCGAACCCTCGGCCCACCTCGGCGTGGTGGTGGAGCGGAGCCTGGCCCCGGCCAACGCCGTGCTGCGCGGCATCGTGGCCGAACTGCTGGGGCCGGACGCGCCGCCCCTGGACGTGGCCCGGTGCGCCCAGAGCATCGTGGGCCAGTGCCGCCATTTTTCCCTGGACCGGCCGGTGCTGACCCGCCTGTACCCGGACTGCGATCCGGGCCAGGGCGGGGTCGACGCCGTGGCCCTGCACGTCACGCGCTTCTCGCTGGCGGCCCTTGGCCGCCGCGAGGCCTGGGACTTTACCCCCCCAATGCTGGAACCCCCTGTTGGAGACGCCTTGTGAGCCGCATGCCTTTTGCGCGCGCCGTCGTCCTGGCGCTTTCCGCGTTCCTTGTCTGTTCCTGCGGCGGCAACGGCGAGAAAAACGCCGGCCGCGAAACCCGTCCCGTGCCGGTCGAGGCCGTGGCCGCCAGGTCCGCCACCCTGCCCCTTGCGGTCCGGGCCGTGGGCAATGTCGAGCCCGTGGCCACGGTGGCCGTCAAGCCCCAGGTCGGCGGGGCCATCGCCGCCCAGCTCGTCCGCGACGGGGCCGACGTGGCCAAGGGCGACCTGCTGTTTCGCATCGACCCCCGGCCCTTCGAGCTGGCCGTGCGCGAGGCCCAGGCCAAGCTGGACCGGGACAAGGCCCTGCTGGTCAAGGCCGAGGCCGACCTCAAGCGCTACGAGACCCTCAAGTCCAAGGACGTGGTGGCCCAGGAGCAGTACGACCTGACCTATTCCCAGGCCAAGACCCTGGAAGGGACCATCCGCCTGAACCAGGCCTCCCTGGACCGGGCCCGCCTGGACCTGGAGTACGCCGAGGTCCGGGCCCCCATCGCCGGCCGGGTCGGCACGGTGCAGCTGACCGCAGGCAACGTGCTCAAGGCCAACGACGACCGCACCATGTGCGTGATCAACCAGATGAGCCCCATTTTCATCTCCTTTTCCGTGCCCGAACGCCACCTGCCGGCCATCATGGCCCGCCAGAAGGAGGGCGGCTTGGCCGTCGTCGCCTCGGTGGACGGCGAAAAGGACCGGGAGCCCATCACCGCCAGGCTGGCCTCGGTGGACAACGCCGTGGACGCCAAGACCGGAGCCATCCGGCTCAAGGCCGTGTACGAGAACAAGGACCACCGCCTCTGGCCCGGCCAGTTCGTGCGGGTGGACCTGAACCTGTCCACCCTCAAGGATGCGGTGGTCGTCCCGACCCGGGCCGTCATGGACGGCCTCAAGGGGCCCTACGTGTTCGTGGTCGGCAAGGACGGCGTGGCCGAGGTCCGCCAGATCGCGGCCGGCCCCATCGTGGAGGCCCAGACCGTGGTGGAGAAGGGCGTGGCCGCCGGCGACATGGTGGTGGTGGACGGCCAGGTCCGGCTGGCCAACGGGGTCAAGGCCGAGATCAAGCCGGCCGCCACGGCCGACGCCGCGCCGAAGGCCGCCGGGGGGAACGGGCAATGAATCCGGCCGCCATCTTCATCACCCGGCCGGTCATGACCACCCTGGTCATGGCCGCGATCCTCATTTTCGGGGTCATGGCCTATGTGAAGCTGCCGGTCTCGGACCTGCCCAACGTGGATTTCCCGACCATCGAGGTCCGGGTCTCCCTGCCCGGGGCCAGCCCCGAGACCATGGCCGCCTCGGTGGCCAACCCGCTCGAAAAGCAGTTCTCCACCATCGCCGGCCTCGATTCCATGACCTCGGTCAACACGGTCGGCTCGACCCGCGTCACCCTGCAGTTCGCGCTGGACCGCAACATCGACGCCGCCGCCCTGGACGTGCAGTCGGCCATGACCACGGCTGGGCGGGACCTGCCCGACGACCTGCCCTCGCCGCCGTACTTTCGCAAGGTCAACCCGGCCGATTCGCCCATCCTCTATCTGGCCATCTCCTCGGACCTGATGCGCCTGTCCGACGTGGACGAGTACGCCGAGAACATGATGGCCCAGCGGATTTCCATGGTCCCGGGCGTGGCCCAGGTCACGGTCTACGGCTCGAAAAAGTACGCCGTCCGGGTCCAGCTGGACCCCGAGGCCATGGCCGCCAAGGGCATCGGCGTGGACGAGGCCTCGGCCGCCGTCAAGGCCGGCAACGTCAACCTGCCGGTCGGCACGGTCTCCGGCCCGTCCAAGGAATACACGGTCCGCTCCAGCGGCAAGCTCCTGTCGGCCGAGGGCTACCGGCCCTTGATCGTGGCCTGGCGTAACGGTTCCCCGGTCCGGCTGGCCGAGATCGCCAAGGTCACGGACAGCGTGGAGGAGACCCGCCGCTTCAACTGGTTTTCCGGCACCCCGGGCCTGGTCCTGGCCATCCAGCGCCAGCCCGGCACCAACACCGTGGCCGTGGTGGACGCGGTCAAGTCGCTTCTGCCCACCTTCCAGGCCCAGTTGCCGGCCTCGGTGTCGCTCAAGGTCCTCTACGACCGCTCGGTCTCCATCCGCGAGTCCGTGGCCGACGTGAAGTTCACCCTGGTGTTGACCGTGTGCCTGGTGGTCATGGTCATTTTCCTCTTTCTGCGCAACATCCCGGCCACGATCATCCCGAGCCTGGCCCTGCCCATGTCCGTGGTCGGCACCTTCGCGGTCATGTACATGCTCGGGTTCAGCCTGGACAACATCTCGCTCATGGCCCTGACCCTGTCGGTGGGGTTCGTGGTGGACGACGCCATCGTCATGCTCGAAAACATCGTGCGCCACCTGGAGATGGGCAAGACCACCCTGGCCGCGGCCATGGAGGGGTCGCGGGAGATCAGCTTCACCATCGTGTCCATGACCATATCGCTGGCGGCCGTGTTTTTGCCGGTCTTTTTCATGGGCGGCGTGGTGGGGCGGCTTTTCCACGAATTCGCCGTGACCATCATGGTGGCGATCCTCATCTCGGGCTTTGTCTCCATCTCCCTGACCCCCATGCTCTGCAACCTGGTGCTGCGGCCCCACACGGCCGTGCGCCACGGCGCGGTCTACAACGCCATCGAGCGGGGTTTCGACGGCCTGCGCGACCTCTACGACGTCACCCTGCGCTGGGTCCTGCGCCACCACTTGGGCACCATGCTCTTCTCCCTGGTCCTTTTCGGGGTCACGGTCTGGCTCTTCGGGGCCATTCCCAAGGGGTTTTTGCCGAGCGAGGACACGGGCCAGTTGATCGCCACCACCGAGGCCGAGGAGGGCGTCTCCTTCGACGTGATGATGGAGCGGCAGCAGCGCCTGAACGCCCTGCTGTCCAAGGATCCGGACGTGGCCGAGTACATGTCCGTGGTCGGCGCCGGCGGACCCAACAACACCAACAACAACGGCCGGCTGATGCTGTCCCTGAAGCCCATGGAGGAGCGCAGGTCCACGGCCGACCAGGTCATGCAGCGGCTGCGGGCCGAGTTCGCCCAGGTGCCGGGCCTGCGGACCTACCTGCAAAACCCGCCGCCGATCCGCATCGGCGGCCGCGCCACCAAGGGCCAGTACCAGTACACCCTCCAGTCCCCCAACACCGAGGAGCTTTTCCGCACGGCCGCGGCCTTCGAGCAGAAGATGCGCGGCATCCCGGAGATCCAGGACGTGTCCTCGGACCTGCAGATCAAGAATCCGGAGCTGCGCATCGACATCGACCGGGACAAGGCCTCGGCCCTCGGGGTCTCGGCTTTCCAGATCGAGGACGCCCTGGCCACCTCCTACGGCAACCGCCAGATCTCGACCATCTACGCCTCGGAAGACACCTACCAGGTCATCATGGAGTTGGCCCCGGCCTACCAGGCCAACCCCGACGCCCTGTCCATGCTCTATGTCCGGTCCTCGGGCGGCCAGCTCGTGCCGCTGGACACCCTGGTCAGGCGGACCGTGGCCGTGGGCCCCCTGTCCATCAACCATTCGGGCCAGTCGCCGTCGGTCACCCTCTCGTTCAACATGCGGCCCGGCGCGTCGCTCGGGAGCGTGGTCGCGTCCATCGAGAAGCTGGCCCGGGCCGAGCTGCCGGCCTCGGTCTTCACGAGCTTCCAGGGCGAGGCCCAGGCCTTCCAGAGCTCCCTGACCGGCCTGTCCATGCTCCTGGCCATGGCCGTGCTCGTCATCTACATCGTGCTCGGCATCCTCTACGAGAGCTTCATCCACCCCCTGACCATCCTGTCGGGCCTGCCGTCGGCCGGGGTCGGGGCCCTGGCCACGCTCATGCTCTTCGGCATGGACCTCAACATCTACGGCTTCGTCGGCATCATCATGCTGATCGGCATCGTGAAGAAAAACGCCATCATGATGATCGACTTCGCCCTGGAGGCCCAGCGCGGCCAGGGCATTGCCGCCCGGCAGGCCATCTACGAGGGCGCGCTGACGCGGTTTCGGCCCATCATGATGACCACCATGGCCGCGCTCATGGGCACCCTGCCCATTGCCCTCGGCTTCGGGGCCGGGGCGGCGGCCAGGCGTCCCTTGGGCCTTTGCGTGGTCGGCGGCCTGGTGGTGTCGCAGCTTCTGACCCTCTATTTCACGCCCGTCTATTACATCTACCTCGACGCCCTGCAGGACTGGCTGAAGCGCCGGTTCGGCGGCCGCCGGACCAGGGCCAAGGCCGAAACCGCGCCGGCCCGGGCGTCGGTGTAGGAGGACGTTTTTCCGAATCGGCGGCGGACGGCGTGTGCAGGCCCTTTTCTGGGCGCCGGCCGGGACGGCCGGACGTGACGCTGCGGCAGGTCCGCGCGTGTTGGGCGCGCGCGAGGGAAGGGCGGCGGGGCGGACGCGCCGGTCGCGCATCCGCCCGGGCGGACATCAGGACAGGAGGGGCGGCAGGAGGCCGGCCGCGAAAATCGTGGCCAGGCCGGCGCACAGGCCGGTTACGGCCAGGAGCGCGGCCAGGAACGCGGCCACAAGCATGGCCTTGTGGCGCAGGGCGTTTTCCTGGGGCATGACCATGCCGCAGCAGACCAGGGCCAGGAGCAGGCCCGAGCCGTAGAGGCCCACGGCCACGGTCAGCCGGGTGGACAGTTCCCCGACCAGGGGCATGAGCCCGAGGCACAGCCAGGCCATGGCCCCGAGGGAGGCGACCAGGGCCACGAAGCCGATCCTGGCGGTCAGGCGCAGGGTGAAATTGTAGTAGTCGCGGCCGAAATCGTCCTTGTTGCGCCGCCAGACCAGCCACGCGCCGGTGAAGACGCCGGCCAGGGCCAGGGACAGGGCCAGGCCCTCGGCCAGAAGCCGCCAGAAAAGCGAGTTTCCCGGAGGGAGCAGGAAGGCCGGGCCGGCGTCCGGCGGCAACCCAAGGGCCAGGGGCCGGGAAGCGGCCAGGCCGGCGTACAGGGCCAGCCACAGCATGAGGCTCGCCGACAGGCCGACCACGGCGTGGAGGCCCTTTCGGGTCTTGAGCCGCTGCCACAGGCCCCGGTAGGCCAGAAACAGGATCGCGCCGCACAGAAGCGGCAGGCCCATGGCGGCCAGGGGCAGGGGGATGCCCAGGAAATAGGGGGCCTTGGCCGGGAGAAAGAACCAGACCGCCGCCAGACAGGCGCACAGGACCACGAAGACCCACAGCCCGCCGAGCAGGGCGAAGGTCGAGGCCTGCTGGCCGAACTTGTCGATGAAGATTTTCAGGCGCTTGGTCTTGCGCAGCCCGACCAGCGAGGTGACGCAGGGGATGGCGGCGGCGGCGAGGGCAAGACCGAGGTGGGCGGCGAAAAGGACCGTGGCCGCCCAGAATACGGCGGCGCGTGTAGCCTCGGGCATGGGGAGGGTTCTCCTTGGGGCCTCGGGTTGGCGCGGTGCGGATGCGACGCGGCCGCATTCCACGCCTTGCAAACGGCTTCTGCCCTAAATTCGCGCTGGTGGCAACAAAACGGGCCGCGCGGACGGGTGGTCCAGAATCGGCTTGCGCTTCACCTTCCGCTCACGTAACGCATTGTGGAACTTGAAAGGGCTGTAAAGCACCATTCCGCCCATGCGCACACGTGCCAGACACATCCGGACCGGAGTCGCGGTCGTTCTTCTTTCCGGCCTGCTCGGGGCATGCGGACCGGGCAACACCTTGCCCGTGGCCAGCAACAGCGCGGATTTTCGCCTCAAGGCCGTGGAGTCCTCCCTGGCAAAGGCTCAGGAGGAACTGAAGGCCATCGACCGGCGACAGGCCCAAAGCGACGCCCGGCTGGCCGAGGTGCAAAAGCGCCTGGGCGAACTGCTGGCGACGCTCAGGGCCCAGGGCGTGAATACGCCGGCCCCGACATCGGCCCAGGGCAGCGCCCTGGGCGTGGGTTTCGCCAACCCGGCCGCCGCCGGCGGCGCGGCCTCGGGCCAGCCGAGCCAGGCGGGCCAGGCAGGATCGGCCGGTCCGACGGGGG
>CAZIJE010000129.1:0-9991 GCA_964539435.1 uncultured Desulfovibrio sp. | reverse complement strand
GCTCCCCCATCGAGGGGGTCCGGGGGGCATCATGCCCCCCGGCCGCCGGAGGCATTTTCTCTGTGTTTTCCTCTCAGCTTTCCCCGACCAGCCACTCCAGGTCACCGTCCGTCGGCCGCACCAGCGAGGCCGGCGTCGCCGGGTCGGGCGTGCCGCCAAGGGCCCGTTCCAGGGCCGCTTCCTTGCCCTTGGCCCCGACCAGGAAGAGGATCTTTCGGGCGGCGTTGACCAGCGGCAGGGTGAAGGTCAGCCGGGCCACCCTGGGTTCGACCGTGGTCGGCGGCGGCACGGCCGCCACCAGCCGGTCCGCCTCGCCAAGGGCCGGACTGTGGGGAAAAAGCGAGGCCGTGTGGCCGTCCGGTCCCATGCCGAGCAGGATCAGGTCGAACCGGGGGATGGCGTCCCTATTCCCGAGTTCCTGGCGGATCTCGGCCTCGTAGGTTTCGGCCGCGAGCTCGGGCGGCCGGATCTCCACGGGCATGGGCCGGATGTTGCCGACAGGGATCGGGGACGGGGTGAAAAGGATCGGGGCAATGGCCCCGAAGTTGTTGCGCCGGTCGCCGACCGGCACGATCCGCTCGTCGCCGAAGAAAAAGACCGTGGCCGCGAACGGCGCGCCGTAGCCCTGCCGGGCCATGGCCGCGTAGAGCGGCAGGGGCGAAGAGCCGCCGGACAGGGCGATGGAGAACCGGCCCCGGGCGGCCACGGCCTCCCGGGCGGCCTCGGTCACGGCCGCGAGGGCCGCCCCGGTCAGGGCCGGCCCGTCGGCAAAGCGCCTGATCCGGGGACTCATGGCGTCAGCCCGTGGGCCTTGAGGAACTTGGTCGCCTCCTGCGGTCCCCAGGAGCCGGCCTTGTAGAGATAGAGCCGTTCCGGGGCCGGTTCCCGGAGCATGGGGGCCAGAAATTTCCAGCACAGCTCCACCCCGTCCTGCCGCCAGAAAAGGGTCTGGTCGCCGAGCATGCAGTCGAGCAGGACCTTGGCGTAGGCCGTGAGCGACGGTCCCTCGTAGCCCTGGTAGTAGTTGAAGTTCATGGTCACGGACCGCAGGCACATGGGACCCGGGGCCTTGGCCTGGAAGGTCAGGCTGACCTGCTCGTCGGGCTGGATGCGCAGCGTCAGCCGGTTGGCCTTGATGTGGTCGCCGAAGATCTCCCGGAACATGGAAAACGGCACCGGCTTGAACTGGACCGCGATCTCGGTCCGCTTGGCCGCCAGCCGCTTGCCCGAGACCATGTAGAACGGCACCCCCTGCCACCGCCAGTTGTCCACATAGACCTTCATGGCCGCGAACGTCGGGGTCAGGGAGTCGCCGGGAACGCCCTCCTCGTCGAGGTAGGCCGGCACCCGGGCCCCGCCGGCCGTGCCCGAGACGTACTGCCCGAGGATCAGGCTCTCGGCCAGGTCCCGCTCGGAAAAGGGGCGCAGGGCCCGGAAGACCTTGGTCTTCTCGTCGCGCACCAGCTCGGCCTCGAACAACGACGGCGGCTCGATGGCGCACAGCGACAGGAGCTGCATCATGTGGTTCTGGAACATGTCGCGCAGCACGCCGAAGTGGTCGTAGTACGAGGCCCGGTGCTCCACGCCGATGGACTCGGCGGCCATGATGCTGACGTAGTCCACGTAACGCCGGTTCCACAGCGGCTCGAACATGGCGTTGGCGAAGCGCAGCATCAGGATGTTCTGGACGGTTTCCTTGGCCAGGTAGTGGTCGATGCGAAAGATCTGGTGCTCGGCGAAGCGGGTGTGCAGGGCCTGCTCCAGGACCCGGGCCGTTTCCAGGTCCCGGCCGAAGGGCTTCTCGATGACCAGCCGCGCATAGCCCCTGGCCTCGTCGGCCAGGCCGGCCATGGCCAGGTTGACGGCAATGGCCTCGTAGGCCGTGGGCGGCACGGCCAGGTAGTAGATGCGGTTGCCGCCGAGGCCGGCGGCCTGGGACAGGTCGTCGAGGTAGTCGGACAGGACGGAGTACGAGGCAGGAGCGTCGTAGTGGACCTGCCGGTAGGTCAGGCGCGGGGCCATCTTTTCCCACAGGGCCGCGTCCATGCCGCCGTGGGCGTCAATGGCCTGGCGCATCCGGTCGCGAAACGAGGCGTCGTCCAGATCCGTGCGGCTCGCGCCCACGATGGCGAAGTTTTCCGGCAGATGGCCGCCGGCGAAAAGCGCGGCCAGGGCCGGCATGAGCATCCTTCCGGCCAGGTCGCCGGTCACGCCGAAGATGACGATGGTCACCGGCGCGTCCACCTGGTCGAAACGGCAGCCGCCGTCCGGGACGGGATTTTTCGGTCGGCCGAGGACCACCTCGGCCAGGGCCGGGCTCTGGGCGTCTGCCATCAGCCGTCCCTCCTTTTGACGGCGTGGCCGCCGAACTGGTTGCGCAGCGCCGCCAGGACCCGGTCCTGGAAGGAGTTGTCCTGGCGGGACCGGAACCGTTCGAAAAGCGACATGGTGATGACCGGCGCGGACACGGCCGTCTCCACGGCCGCGTTCACGGTCCAGCGGCCCTCGCCGGAATCCTCGACATAGGGCCGCAGCGACTCCAGCCGCCGGTCCGCGGCAAAGGCCCGCTGGGCCAGCTCCAGGAGCCACGAGCGGACCACGGACCCGTGGTTCCACAGGTCGCAGATGGCCGTGAAATCCAGGGCGTCGCCGAACTGCGAGGCGGCCAGGATCTCGAAGCCCTCGGCATAGGCCTGCATCATGCCGTACTCGATGCCGTTGTGGACCATCTTGGTGAAGTGGCCGGACCCGACCGGGCCGGTGTGCAGGTTGCCGCCCGGGCCGGTCAGGACGTCGAGGGCCTCCTTGAGCGGGGCCACCACCTCGGGCTCGCCGCCGACCATGATGCAGTAGCCCTCGGCCAGGCCCCAGATGCCGCCGCTGACCCCGGCGTCGCAGTAGCGGATGCCGCGCTGGCCCAGGGCCTGGTGGCGGCGCAGGTCGTCGCGGAAATAGGTGTTGCCGCCGTCAACGACCGTGTCGCCCGGGGACAACAGCGGCGCGAGCTCGTCGATGTGCTCGTCCGTGGGCGCGCCGGCCGGCAGCATGAGCCAGACCACGCGCGGGGCCGGCAGGGCCGCCACCAGGTCGGCCAGGGACGCGGCGGACGCGGCGTTTTTGGTTTCCTCGGCCGCGAAATCCTGCGCTTTTTGCACGGTGCGGTTGTAGGCCACCACTTCGATGCCGCCCCGGGCGAGCCGTCTGGCCATGTTGAGTCCCATGCGTCCAAGACCGACCATGCCGATTTTCATGGGGTTCCTCCGGGAGTGGTTGTGCCCTTGCGGGCCGTTGGCGCCCGGCGGGCGCGGTAGAGGGCGACGGCCCGCCGGGCCGCCAGGGGAAAGAGGCCGAGCAGGGCGAAGGAAACCAGGAGCGCGGGCGAGAGGATGCCGGACAGGGAGTCGATCCGGCCGAGCTGGGTGCCGGCGTTGACGTAGACCGCCGTGCCCGGGAGCATGCCAAGTTGGGACACCAGGTAGAAGGTTCCAAGGGGCAGGCCGGTCAGGCCCATGGCGGCGTTGACCACGAAAAAAGGAAACAGCGGAATCAGGCGCAGGCTGAAGAGGTAAAAGGCCCCTTCGCGGCGGATGCCGGCGTCGATGGCCGCAAGCCTCGGCCCCATGCGCCGGGTCAGGACGTCGCGGAACAGGGACCGGGCCAGGGCGCAGGCGGCCGTGGCCCCGATGGTGCTGGCGAAGGAGACGATGACCAGGGTGGTCCAGAAGCCGAACAGCGCCCCGCCGGCCAGGGTCAGGACCGCGGCTCCCGGCAGGCTCAGGGCGGCGACCAGGACGTAGAGGCCGAAATAGCCGGCCAGGAACCGGACCGGGGCCACGGCGTAGGCCCCGGCCAGGGCCTCCCGGGACTGCTTGAGAAAGGCCAGGGTCAGGAACTTGTGGAGGCCGAAGCCGAAAAAGGCGGCCCCGAGCGCCAGGACCAGGGCCACCAGGAGGATCTTGCCCAGGGTCGGCCGGCTCATGCCGCCTCTCCGTCCCGGCGGACCGGTTCCCCGCCATGGCGGGCGACGTAGGCGTCCACGTCGAACTTGCGGCGGCAACCCCGCTCGTTCATGTAACGGATCTGGCCGAAGACCGGCCGGGTGGCCCAGGGCCGGTCGTGCAGGCCGCCCACGGACCAGAGGACGCCGACCACGCCGTTGGGGTCGTTGCCGTCCAGGGCGTGGCGGTCGTTTAAATAAAGGGCCGTGGCCAGGGCCTCCTCGGGCGCGGCCGACCACTCCAGGATCTTTTTGGCCCAGTACATGCGCAGGTAGCCGTGGATGCGGCCCTCGCGCAGGAGCTGGCGCTGGGCCGCGTTCCAGAGCCGGCTGTGGGTGGCGGCGGCCTCGAAGTCGCGGACACCGTACGTATACGGCCTGGGATCGCCGGCGTGGGCGGCCAGGGTCTTTTTCGCCCAGTCGGGCAGGGCGGCGAAGGTGTCGCAGGCCGGGGCGTACAGGCAGTGGTTGTCGGCCAGTTCCCGCCGCACGATAAGCTCCTCAAGGAAGGCCTCGGCCCCGGCCGGGGCCCGGCCCTTGGCGGCCAGGGCGTCGAGGGCCGCCCGCTGGGGCGCAAGCTGCCCGAAGTGGAGATACGGCGACAGTCCGGAGGTGGCCCCGGCGTTGGGGTCGTTGCGGCGATCGGCGTAGGCCGGTAGGCGGTCGGCCAGAAACGCGGCCAGGACCGCCCGGCCGGCGGCCGGGCCGGGGGAAACGTGCGCCACGGCCGGCACGGCCGGATCGGCGGCCAGGGAGCGCCGGAGGGCGGCCCAATCCACGGACGGGAACCCGGCCAGGTTGGCGGCCGGAAAGGCCGGCGGGTCGGGAAACGGCTCCAGGAACTCGGGCAGAAGCCGCAGGAGCTTGGGCCGGAAGGTGGCGGCCGCGTATTCGTGCTTAGGGGAGGCGAAAAAGCAGGGCACCACGTTGTGGGCGTCGACCTCGAGGAGGCCGCCGCTCCAGGCGGCGGCCACGGCCTCCCGGGCGGCCCGGCCGCCCGGCATGGGATCGAAATCCGCGACGCAGACGCCGGCCCCGGTTCGGGTCAGAAACTCGGGGACGACGGCGGCCGGATCGCCGGCCGCAACGAGCAGGGGGAGGCCCTGGTCCCGCAGATTCTTCTCGGTTTCGGCCAGGCCCTGGAGCCGGAACTCCAGCTGGCGCAGGGGGGGCGGCGGAACATCCGGCGGCAGGACGCACAGGACCAAAAGCGGCGCGCCGGCCGCCCTGGCCAGGGCGGCGGCGTGGAGCAGGGCCCAGTTGTCGGCCGCGCGCTGGTCGCGGGCCATCCAATAGACGACGGGGCCGGATCGCGGGGCGTGTCCCCCAAGGGGACGGATGCGCGCGGGGTGGACCTGCATTCTCCCCTTGTAGGCCGTTGGGCTGGCCGTGGCAAGCCGGACGGGCGGGTCACGGGGCCCTGGCCAGGAAGGCGGTCAGTCCTTTTTCACTTCCTCCCACAGGGCGTTTTTCGCGGCCAGGTCCAGGGCGTCGAAGTCCAGGCCCTCTGCGGCGGCCAGGCGTTCCATGGCCTTGTACCGGGCCAGGAACTTGTTGTTGGCCGCGTCCAGGCAGGCGTTGGCCTTGAGCCCCAGCCGGCGGCCGTATTCGGTCAGGGTGAACAGATAGTCGCCGTATTCCTCGGCCATGGCCTCGGGATCGCCCGAGGCCACGGCGGCCTCGAATTCGGCCCGTTCGGCCGTGAGGCTCGCCCGCATGGCCGCGTCGGTCTCCCAGGTGAACCCGGACCGGGCGGCCTTGGAGTGGATGCGGTAGGCCTTCAACAGCGGCGGCAGGCCCTTGGGCAGGCTGGCGAACAGCCCCTTGTCGGCCTCTTTTTCCGCCCGCTTGATCCGCTCCCAGTTGCGCAGGAGCTCCTCGCGGTTGTCGATCTTGAGATCCGCGAACACGTGGGGGTGGCGGCGGACCATCTTGGCCGAGGCGACTTCCAGGGCTTCGGCCAGGGTGAACTCGCCCTGCTTTTCGGCCAGGGTGGCCACGAACAGGAGCAGGAACATGACGTCCCCGAGCTCCTCGGCCGTGCCCGGAACGTCTGCGGACCGGATGCAGTCGACCAGCTCGAAGGCCTCTTCGATGATGTAGTCGCACAGGGTCTGGGGGGTCTGGGTCTTGTCCCAGGGACAGCCGTCCGGGCCGAGCAGGGCGTCGAGCACGCCCTGCAGCCGGGCCAGGGCCTCGGCGGGAGTGATTGCGTTCATGCTTGTTCCGTACGAGGCGCGACGCGGCCGGTCATGGCGTGGCGGCGTTGGCCTCGGCGTCTTTTTTGGCGGCCGGTTTCTTGGCGGCCGGCTCCTTGCGGGGCTCGGCCTGGGCGGCGTCGGCTTTTTTCTTGTCGCCGCCGGCCTTGGCCGGTTCGGCCGGCTTCTTGTCGGGTTCGCTTTTCGCCGGCTCGGCCGGTTTCTTCTCCGCCTGGGCCTTGGCCGGTTCGGCCTTGGCCGGCTCCGGTTTTTTCTCGGCCTGGGCCTTGGCCGGTTCCGGCTTCTTGTCCGTGGCGGCCTTGACCGCCTCCACCGGGTCCTTCTTGCCGAACTTGCGCAGCTTCTCGTTGATGTCCGGCGGGATGTAGTGCACGAGCCGGGCGCTGACCTTGTCCAGGACCGGCACCAGGAGCGAGCCTCTCAGGAAATCGGGATTGGGCGAGGCCAGGTGGATGAGGAAGAGGATGACGGCCGTCAGGATCACGCCCTTGGCCAGGCCGAAGGCGCCGCCGAAAAACCGGTCCGCCCACTGGGTCATGGTCACCTTGACCATGCCCGAGACGGCCAGGGCAACGAACCAGACCGCGATCAGGGACACGGTGAAGATCAGCAGATAGGCGGCCGTGCCGGCGTAGTTGCCGGAGATGTACTCGGTCAGGTGGGGGGCCAGGGCCTTGTGGTAGGTGCCGGCGCAGTAGAAGCCGGCCACGATGGCGGCGAGCGACCCCACTTCCTTGACCAGGCCGCGCAGATAGCCCCTGATGCTGAAAAAAAGCCACACAATGGCCAGGGACAGGTCGGCGATGTTGAGCGCGGGCATGAAAATCCAGGGGTTGCGGTTGCCGGGTCTCCGGCGCACGCGTGTGCATAGCAAATGGCCCCTGAAAAACCAAGCCGGCCGGGAAGGCCGGTCTGGCGGACTTGTCCGGGTGCGGGGAAGCGGATAGGACGGGGAAACCCCAACGGACAAGGACGGGCGGATGGAAAAGCTCCTGCTTCCGACGGACATCCACGCCTTCCTGACCGGGCGCGTGCTCGGCCAGGAGGACCTGCTGCGCCGCATCAGCGTGTCGCTTTATAAGCACATCCACGGCCTGCCGGCCCCCAACGTGCTCCTGGTCGGCAATTCCGGCACGGGCAAGACCACGCTCATGCAGGCCATCACCGCCCTCTACGACGCCAACGAGACCCTGGCCCGGTTCCGGGTCATGGTCATCGTCAACGCCAACACTCTGGCCGCCGAGGTGGAAGGCGAGGACCGCACGACAAGGCTTTTCCGCAAGCTCGAGGCCCGGGCCAAGGTGCTTTTCGGCGCGAACCTGTCGGCCGCGCGGCTCAAGGACTACCTGGAAAACGCCACGGTCTGCGTGGACGAGGTCGACAAGATTTCGGGCCGGATCTCGGGCAAGGCCAATGTCGCGGGCATCACCACCCAGTACGCCCTGCTGACCCTCCTCGAGGGCGAGCAGTTCCTCTACCGGGCCACGGTCCAGACCGACGGCCGGGAAGTGGAGGTCGACCTGGCCCTGGACACGGGCAAGCTCCTTTTTATCTGCGGCGGGGCCTTCGAGGAGCTTTACGACCAGGTCTACGCCTGCCTGGTCAACCGGCGCGACGAGCGCCGGCTGCGCGAGGTCTCGGAAGTGGAGCGCAAGGCCGACGGCTCGGTGTCGGTGCGCACGGTGGCCCGGTTCAAGCTGCGCGACTACCTGCGGCTGGCCGATCTCTTCGCCTACGGCATGATGCCGCAGTTCATCTCGCGGTTCGGGTCCATCGCCATGCTCGACGACCTGGGCAAGGACGAGTTGCGCCAGATCCTGCTCGGTTCGGCCCAGTCGCCGCTGCGCCTGTGCCTGGAATACTTCCGCCACATGGGCATCCGGCTGCGGGTCACGGACGGGGCCGTGTCCGCCATTGCCGAGGCGGCGGCCAAAAACAGCCGCATCGGCGCGCGGGCCCTGCGGGAGATTTTCAACGGCCTCATCGCGGCCCACGAGTTCGACCCCCGCCGGTCGCCGCAGTACGCGGAAACCGAACAGGGGCCGACCCTGACCATCGACCAGGAGGCCGTGGCCCAGTACCTGTGCCGGATGGAGTAGGCGCGAAACCTGGCCGGCTCAGTCCGTCGGCCGGGCCGTGACGCACAGGTCCTCGCCCACCCGCTCCACGGCCAGAAACCGCAGCCGGGCCGCGTCGGCCATGCGCGGCACGGCCAGGCCGGCGCAGCCGGGCACGCCCTGGGCGTCGCCGAGGAGCGTTGGCGCGTAAAAGACCGTCAGCTCGTCCATGAGGCCTTGGGCCAGGAGCGAGCCGGCCAGGCCGCCGCCGCCCTCGCACAAGACGGTGTAGACATTGGCCTCGGTCCGCAGCCTGGCCAGGCCCGGCCCCAGGTCGAGGCTGCCGTCCGCGGCTTCGGGCAGGCCGAAGAGCCGCACGCCAAGCGCTTCCAGCTTTTTGGCGGCCGGCCCGGCGGCCGACTTCCGGTCCGTCAGAAAAACCAGTTGCTCGGGCCGGTCGCGCAGAAGCGACAGGGGCGCGTCCGCACCCGGCAGCCGCCGCGTGACCGCCACGGCCAGGGGCTGGGGATTGTGCGCCAGCGGTCCGCCCTCCAGGCGGTGGGTCAGGCGCGGGTTGTCGGCTGACAGCGTGCCGCCGCCGACCATCACGGCCTGGACCGAGGCCCGCATGGCGTGGACCCTGGCCCGGGAGGCCTCGCCGCTGACCCAGCCGGAATCGCCGGTCCGGGTGGCGATGCGGCCGTCCAGGGTCATGGCCAGCTTGACCGTGACAAACGGCCGGCCCAGGGTCTTCCAGACCACGAAATCGGCAATGGCGTCGCGGCACTCCCGCTCCAGGACCCCGACCGTCACGGCCACCCCGCCCTGGCGCAGGAGCTCGGCCCCGCCGCCGGCCACGGGATTGGGGTCCAGGCAGCCGATCACCACCCGGGCCAGCCTGGCCTCGAGGAGGGTGCGCGAGCAGGGCGGGGTCTTGCCGAAATGGTTGCAGGGCTCGAGCGTCACGTACATGACGCCGCCGGCCGGATCGATCCCCTTGTCCTCGGCCTGGCGCAGGCACTCCACCTCGGCGTGGGGGCCGCCGAAGACCTTGTGCCAGCCCTCGGCCACGATGGTTCCGTCCTTGACCAGGACCGCGCCCACGCGCGGATTGGGCGTGACGAATCCCCGGCCGCTCTCGGCCAGGGCCAGGGCCCGGGCCATGAAGTCCGCGTCAGACGCCATGGCTTCCCTCCAGCACGTCAAAGCCGATGCCGGCCTCGGCGATCATCTCGGCCGACAGGGGGTCGGGATAGCCCTGGCTGAAATAGATGTGGTTGACCTGGCAGTTGATCAGCATCTTGGTGCAGATCAGGCACGGCTGGGTGGTGCAGTAGACGTCGGCCCCGGCAATGGGCACGCCGTGCAGGGCGCACTGGATGATGACGTTTTGCTCGGCGTGCAGGCCCCGACACAGCTCGTGGCGCTCGCCCGAGGGGATGCCCATCTTTTCGCGCAAACAGCCGATGTCCAGGCAGTGGGCCGTGCCGGTGGGGGAGCCGTTGTAGCCCGTGGCCAGGATGCGGCGGTCCTTGACGGCCACGGCCCCGACCTTGCGGCGCAGGCAGGTGCTGCGCTCGGCCACCAGATAGGCGATGCGCATGAAATAGTCGGGCCAGGGAAGGCGTTTGTCCATGGTGTGCGGCTCCATGAGAAAGGGATGGGAACCGGGGGAGGGAACCCCTTTTTGAAAAAAGGGGTTCCCTCCCCCGGACCCC
>CAZIJE010000128.1:0-9999 GCA_964539435.1 uncultured Desulfovibrio sp. | reverse complement strand
CACGCCGCAGTACCACGCATCTCAGATCGGAGAGGCACCGGCCGGCGTGGTGGGCGCGAGCCTCACCACCGGCCAGCGCGCCGCTCAGATCATGATCAACAACAGCAAGACGGACCTGCCGGACCCGTGCCACACGACCGGGTGGAGTTTCGACAGCATCCTCAACATTCCGCTGGTGCTGTTCCGATGACGATCAGGTGGCGCGAGGTTCCGGGGCTCGCCGAGGCGCTCGATGCCGCGGGCATCCGCGTGTGGGGGCAGGACGGCGCCTATCATGCGTCGGACGAGATCGCGGCGCAGACGATCATCGACAACTTCGACCCGCTGCCGGAGATGCAGCGGCGGCGCCTCGCGGACTTGGCGGCGTATCGCTACGCGCGCGAGAGCGCCGGCGTGGTGATCGACGGCGTGCGCTGGGACACCACGCGCGAGGCGCGCGGGAATCTCCAGGGCGCCGTGGTGATGGCGCAGATCGCCATGGCGGCAGGGCAGCCTTTCGCGGCAACGTGGAAGGGCCAGGACGGCGCCTTCCGCACGCTCGATGGCGCGGCGCTGATCACGGCCGCAATGCTGGTCGGCAGCTACGTTGCGGCGTGCTTCGCACGCGAGGCCGAGCTCACCGTCGCGATCATGTCGCTCGCGGACTGGCAGGACGTGAGGGATCTGGACATCACGACGGGCTGGCCGGAGTAGCGCGCGATGTACGGCTCGCTGCCGTTCGCCACGCGGCCCTACGCGACGCCCGCGGCGGCGGCCGACGGCGCGCTTGCGCTGACCGTCAACGGGTTCACGAACACCAACACCTTCGGCGCGATGACCGTCTCGCCGGGGGCGGTAACGCTCACCGTCGGGGTCTTCTCCGATGGCGATGCCTTCGGCACGATCACGGCCACGAGCGGCGTCATTCTCGGCGTCGAGGCGTTCAGCGACGGCGATACCTTCGGCGCCCTGACCGTCACGCCCGGCGCCGTCACGCTTACGCTGGCGGCGTTCTCGGATGGCGACGGCTTCCCGGCGCTTACCGTGTCGTCGGGCGAAACGCTTTCGGTCGGCGCGTTCACGAACACCAACGCCTTCCCGGCGATGACGGTCACGCCCGGCGCGGTGGCCCTGTCTGTGGCAGCCTTCGCGGACGGCGATGCGTTCGGCGCCATGACCGTGACGCCGGGCGCGGTCAGCCTGAGCGTCGCCGCGTTCAGCGACGGCGATGCGTTCCAGGCGCTCGCGGTGGCGCCGGGGCCGGTGACGCTGGCGGTGGGCGCCTTCGCCGACGGCGACGCCTTCGGGCTGCTGTCCGTGGCCGGGCCGATCGTCGTCAACGGGTTCTCTGGCGCCAATGCGTTCC
Source organism: uncultured Desulfovibrio sp. (assembly GCA_964539435.1). Taxonomy (GTDB): domain Bacteria; phylum Desulfobacterota; class Desulfovibrionia; order Desulfovibrionales; family Desulfovibrionaceae; genus Solidesulfovibrio. Next base: position 8,654 of record CAZIJE010000128.1, on the reverse strand, counting down.
CGGCGATGACCGTTGCCGGCGGCGACCAGCCCACGCCGGAGGTCGAGTTGCCGCGCGGCTTCGTCCTCACCGTGCCGGGGCTCTGGCGCTTCGGCGTGCGTTCCGGCGGCGCGGCGCGGTTCAGCGTCGGCGCGCGCGGCGGCATGGGGCGGCTGGTCGCCGCCCGGAGCCGGGCGGCGGGGCTGGAGGTGCGGGAGCTCGACCGGCCGCTGACGCCGGAGAAGGCGGCGACGGCCGTGGCCGGGGCGGACCTGGTGGTGTTGTCCGTGCCGGTCTTCGCCACAACCGAGGTGGCCGGGCTGGTGGCCGGGCACATGGACGGCAAGCAGATCCTGGCCGACGTGGGCTCGGTCAAGACCCTGCCCATCGCCGGCATGGTGGAGCGCTACGCCGGGCCGGTGGTGGGCACGCATCCGCTCTTCGGCCCGGAACCCGGCCCCCAGGACGCCCTGCGCGTGGCGGTCATGGACGGCCGGCCGGGCCGGGACCGCTGGGCCACCACCGCGGTGGCGGTCTGGTGCGAGCGGATCGGGTTCGAGCCTTTCGCGTCCAGCGCCGAGGAGCACGACCGGGCGGCGGCCTTTGTCCAGGGACTCAATTTCGTGACTTCGGTCGCCTATTTCGCGGCCCAGGCCGCGGGCGGCGACGTCCAGAAGTACCTGACCCCGTCGTTCACCCGCCGCCTGGTCGCGGCCGAGAAGCTGATCACCAAGGACGCGGCCCTTTTCGCCGCGCTTTTCGAGGCCAATCCGTACAGCCATGAGGCCGTGCGCAATTACCGCAGCCTGCTGAACCTCGCCGTCGGCGGCGATGTCGATCTGCTCGTCCGCCGCGCCGAGGCGTGGTGGACCGCCAAGACCGAGAAAAAGGACAATCCATGAGTGCGATCACGCTCAAACAGGAAGGGACGTGGCTGCCGGCCGACGTCCAGACGCCGATCAGCCTGTTTCTGGGACTTGTGGGCGAGCGGCCCGGCATCCTCCTCGAAAGCGCGGAAGTGGACGGCCGGCTCGGCCGCTACAGCCTGATCGCCTGGGATTTCCGGCTGCGCCTGCGCCTCAAGGACGGCAGACTCGACGTCAGCGTCCGCGATCCCCGGCTCGCGCCCCTGGAGGCCTACGCCGGCCAGGGGTTTGTGGAGGGGATGCGGGGCGTCATGGCCGACCTGGAGGTCCTGGCTCCGGAAGGATTCAAGGACGTGCCGCCCATCACCCGCTCCCTGGTCGGGTATTTCGGCTACGGCCTGGCCGGGATTTTCGAGCCCAAGCTGGCTTCGGTCCTGCCGCCCGAGGAGGCCGAGTTCTGCCTGGTCCTGCCCGGCCGGGTGGTCCTTTTCGACCACGTCAAGCACCGGTGCCTGCACCTGTCCCTGGACGAGGGCAAAAAAGCCCGGATCGAGTACGCCAACATCTTCGCAGCCATGAACCGGCCAGTCATCGGCAAGACCGTCAGCGCCCCGGACGGCGACGGGTACATGGACAGCGTCACCCGGGCCAAGGAGATGATCCGGGCCGGCGAGTGCATCCAGACCGTGCTCTCGACCAGGTTTTCCGCGCCCTTTTCCGGGGACCCGTTCGTGGTCTACCGGCGGCTAAGGCAGGTGAACCCCTCGCCCTACATGTTTTTCATGCGCCTGCCGCGCGTGACCCTTGTCGGCTCCTCGCCCGAACTCCTCATCCGGTGCCGCGACGGCGAGCTGACCACCTGCCCCATCGCCGGCACCCGGCCGCGCGGGGCCACGCCCGAGCAGGACGACCGCCTGGCCGAGGAGCTTCTGGCCGATCCCAAGGAGCGGGCCGAGCACGTCATGCTGGTGGACCTCGGCCGCAACGACCTCGGCCGCATGGCCGAGCGGGGCACGGTCAAGGTGGAGAAGTTCATGGCCGTGGAGCGGTTCTCCCACGTCATGCACATCGTCTCCTATGTGACGGCCAGGCTGAAAAAGGGGCTCGACGCCCTGGACGTGCTGCAAAGCGCCTTCCCGGCCGGCACCCTCTCGGGCGCGCCCAAGGTCCGGGCCATGGAGATCATCGGCGAGCTGGAAAACGGCCTGCCGCGCGGCCCGTACGCGGGCTGCATCGGCTGGCTCGGCCTGGACAAGGGGACCGTGAACGTGGACACGGGCATCACCATCCGCAGCCTCTGGATCCGGGACGGCATGGTCTCCTGGCAGGCCGGAGCCGGCATTGTCTACGATTCCGATCCGGCCACGGAATGGATGGAGTGCCAGAACAAGGCCCGGGTCATTGCCGAGGTGCTGGCCGCCAAGGAGGAAGGCGATGTTTTTACTTATTGACAACTTCGACTCGTTCACCTTCAACGTGGTCCAGGCCTTCGAGCAGCACGGCCACGACCCGGTGGTGAAAAAAAATAACGATCCCGAAATCCTGGAACTGGCCGCCTCGGGCCGGCTGGACAAGGTCTGCATCTCCCCCGGCCCGAGCAACCCGGAAAACGCCGGGCTTTGCCTGGAGTTCTTAAAGCTTTTGCCCAAGGAGACGCCGGTCTTCGGGGTCTGCCTGGGCCACCAGATCCTCGGGCACTTCGCGGGCGCGCCCGTGGTGGTGGCCGACCGGATCATGCACGGCAAGTGCTCGCCGGTGTACCACCGGGAGACCGGCCTGTTTTCGGGCCTGCCCAACCCCTTCGAGTGCTGCCGCTACCATTCGCTTCTGGTCCTGGCGGCCAAGGTCCCGGACAAGCTGGAGATCACGGCCTGGACCGAGCAGAACGAGGTCATGGGGCTTCGCTACCGCGACCGGCCCTGGGTCGGCGTGCAGTTCCACCCGGAATCGGTCTTCACGCCCGACGGCATGCAGCTGATCGGGAACTTTCCGGACAAGATTTTGTAGCGGCATGACGCCGGTCGAGGAGGGTTGCCATGTCCATACGCATCGATTTCGAGCTTCCCGAGGAAGTCTTTTCGACCTTTCGCCAGACGCCGGAAGAGTTCGTGCGGGAGATGCGACTGGCCTCGGCCGTGAAGTGGTACGAACTCGGGCTGGTGTCCCAATCCAAGGCGGCGGTCCTGTCCGGCGTCAGCCGGCGGGAATTTCTCGCGGCCCTGGACAGATTTCACGTCTCGCCGTTCCAGGAGACGGCCGAGGAGATCGGCGAGGCGGTCCGTCATGGCTGAAACCTGGGTGGTCAACGCCTCGCCGCTGATCGCCCTGGCGGGCATCGGACGACTTGACCTCCTGACCGCGCTTGGGGCGGACCTCGTCATTCCAGATGGCGTGGCCACCGAGATCGGCCAGGGGCCGCCGGACGATCCCGCCCTGCAATGGCTTCGCGGCCTCGGTCGGACCTGCCTGGGTCCTGCCGGAAACGTCGACCCGCGCATCGCCGCCTGGGATCTGGGCCTTGGAGAAAGCCACGTCCTCACCCGGTGTCTGGGCCGCGATGCCACCCGCGCCGTCCTCGACGACAGGGCCGCACGGCGATGCGCCCAGGCGTTGGGAATTCCCTGCCTCGGCACCTTGGCCGTTATCGCCCTGGCCAAAAAGGCGGGCATCGTCCCTGCGGCCGGCCCGCTTTATGCGGCCTTGCAAAAGGCCGGTTTCAGGGTGGGACGCGAGGTCCTGCGCGCCGTCCTTGATATGTTGGATGAAACCACCGTGTCCGAGAACCTGTTGGAGAACAAACCGTTTTGAACACCGTCCCCGCCCTGCTCGAAAAAGCCCAGGACAGCCTGCGCGCCGCCCGGCTGCTGGCCTCGGAAGGCCTGTTCGAGGTCGCCGTGAGCAGGGCCTATTTCGCCATGCACTACGTGGCCGAGGCCTTCCTCCTGACCGTCAGGCTCAACGTGGCCGATCCCGAGGGCGTGGTGGACGCTTTCGGCCAGCGGTTCGCCCACACCGGCGTGCTGCCGCCGATCTTCCACCGCTGGCTCATGGAGGCGGCAAGCCTGCGCCAACGCGCCGACTTCGAGACTTCCGCCGGCTTTGACGCCGACGCCGTGGCCGAGCAGCTCGACCGGGCCAGGGCCTTCGTCTCCCTGGGCCGCGAGGAACTGTCCGACGCGCCCCGATAAATCCAGATTCCCCGCCAAAGGAGCCGCACCGTGGAAAAACATGTCGAATGCCTGGAACTGCTCGCCATCGGCAAGGACCTGCCCCCCGAACTCGCTACCTACGCCTTCCGGGCCATGTACACCGGCGAGATGCCGGCCTCGTGCGTGGGCGCGTTCCTCATGGGCCTCAAGACCAAGGGCGAGTCCGCCGTGGAGATCGCGGCCGGCGTCACCACCGCCCTGGAAGAGGCCCGGCTCGTGGCCGGCCTGTCCGGGACGCGGATCGACACCTGCGGCACGGGCGGGGACAACACCTGCTCGTTCAACTGCTCCACGGCCGTGGCCCTCTACCTCGCGGCCCTGGGCCACAAGGTCGTCAAGCACGGCAACCGGGCCGTGTCCAGCTCCTGCGGCAGCGCCGACGCCGTGGAATCCCTGGGATTTACCCTGGTGGTCGAGCCCGAGGCCGTGGCCGCCGAGCTCGACAGGCACAACTTCGTGTTTCTCTTCGCCCCCAACTACCACCCGGCCTTCAAGCGCATCGGCCCCATCCGCAAGGAACTCGGCGTGCGATCGCTTTTCAACCTCATGGGGCCGCTTTTAAACCCCGCCCGGCCGACCCACCAGATCCTCGGCGTGCCGACCTCCCGCCACGTCCGGCTCATGGCCGAGGTCCTGGCCCTGACCGGCCTGTCCCACGGCGCGGTGGTCCACGGAGCCGGCGGTTTCGACGAGCTGACCCCCTTCGGGCCGGCCGACGTCTGCTGGCTGCGCGACGGCTGGATCAAGTGCGAGCGCATCGATCCCAAGGACCTCGGCATCCCGGCCCACAAGCCGGCCGAGGTCGTGGTCTCGGGCCGCGACGAGGCGGTCTACGTCCTGCGCGAGGTCCTGGCCGGCAAGGGCAGCCAGGCCATGCTGGACATGGTGGCGCTCAACCTCGGCTGCGCCCTGCACCTGCTCGAAAGCGGCCTCACCCTTAAACAGGGCGTGGACAAGGCCCGGGACGCCATCGGCCACGGCCTTGCCGCCGCGTTTTTCAAGGACGTCCTCCATGCTTGAGAAATTCCGGTCCGCCCAGGCCCCGGCCATCAAGCGCCTCAAGGACCTGGAGGCGTCGGAAAAGCTGCCCCTGCCCTACCCCGGCAAGCGGCCCTCCTTTTCCGACGCCCTGCTCCAGGCCGGCCCCATCGCGGTCATTGCCGAATACAAGCGGGCCTCGCCGTCGGCGGGCGACATCAACCTGGGACTCTCCCCGCAGGAGGTGGCCGCCCTCTACGCCGCCTCCGGGGCCGCCGCCATCTCGGTCCTGACCGAGGAGGCCCACTTCAAGGGCTCCCTCGACTTCCTGGAGACCATCGCCACGGTCGGCCTGCCCCTGCTGCGCAAGGACTTCCTGCTCCACCCGCTCCAGGTGGCCGAGACCGCCGCCACCAAGGCCTCGGCCCTGCTCCTGATCGTGCGCATGCTCTCCGACGCGGACCTGGCCGAAATGATCGCCCTGACCTACGACGCCGGCCTCGAAGCCGTGGTCGAGGTCTTCGACGAGACCGACCTGGACCGGGCCGAGGCCGCCGGAGCCCGCATCATCCAGGTCAACAACCGCGACCTGGACACGCTTGCCACCGACCTGGCCGTCTCCCGGCGCATGGCCGCCCGCAAGCGGCCGGGCCGCATCTGGATCTCGGCCAGCGGCATCAACACCCGCACCGACGTCCTGACCATGGCCGGCCTCGGCTACAACGCCGTGCTGGTCGGCACCTCCATCATGGCCGCCCCGGACCCGGGCGCGGCCCTGGCGGAACTCGCCGGCAAGGAGCCGTCATGACCGCCCCCCTGGTCAAGATCTGCGGCATGACCCGGGCCGGGGACGTCATCGGCTGCACCGACGCCGGAGCCGACCTGCTCGGCTTCATCTTCGCGGCCAAAAGCCCGCGCCGGGTCACGCCCGAACAGGCCGCCGCCCTGCCCCGCACCACGGCCAAACGCGTCGGCGTGTTCGTGGAGCAGACCCTGGACGAAGTCCTTGCCGTCATGGAGGCCGCCGACCTGGACCTGGCCCAGCTCCACGGCGGCCAGTCGCCGGAGTTCTGCCGGGCCGTCGGCCCCGAACGCGTCATCCGGGCCTTCTGGCCGCGCAACCACCCGGACACGAAAAGCCTCGCTGCCACCATGGCCGCCTTTGCGGGCGCCGTCCGCTACGCCCTGCTCGACGCCGGGGCCTCCGGCGGCGGCCACGGCGTGTCGCTCGATTTCGCGCCCCTGGCCGCGCTCGCGCCGCCCATGCCCTGGCTGCTCGCCGGCGGCCTCGGCCCCCACAACGTGGCCGAGGCCCTGCGTCTGGCCAACCCCCACGGCCTGGACCTCAATTCCGGCGTGGAATCGTCCCCGGGCCTCAAGGACCTCGAAAAAGTCCGGAGGTCCCTTTGGGCCTTGAGAGGAGAACCGGGGCTCTGCCCCGGACCCCGCCGGGGGGAATGATTCCCCCCGGACCCCCTCGACAGGCAGGGGGGCGACAGGAACACCGCGCACCCCGCGAAGCCCGTTAAAAGTTTTTGGAAGGGGTCCGGGGGAACCTTTTTGCAAAAAGGTTCCCCCGGCCGCCGGAGGCAAAACAACATGCATTCTGACGCATACTTTGGCGATTTCGGCGGGCAGTTCGTGCCCGAGCTGCTGATGCCGCCGCTGTTGGAGCTTGAGGAGGCCATGCGGACCATCGTGCCGAGCGAGCCGTTCCAGACGGAACTGCGGGCGCTTTTGGCCGACTACGTGGGCCGGCCGTCGCCGCTCTACCGGTGTCCGAACCTGTCCAAGGAGCTGGGGTTCGACCTGTGGCTCAAGCGCGAGGACCTGAACCACACCGGCGCGCACAAGATCAACAACACCATGGGCCAGGGGCTTCTGACCAAGTACATGGGCAAGAAGGTCCTTTTGGCCGAGACCGGGGCTGGACAGCACGGCGTGGCCACGGCCACGGCCGCCGCCATGCTGGGCCTTGACTGCATCGTCTACATGGGGGCCGAGGACGTGATCCGGCAGGCCCACAACGTCAAGCGCATGAAGCTTCTGGGCGCGGAGGTCGTGCCCATCGAGTCGGGCACGAAAACGCTCAAGGACGCCATCAACGCGGCGCTGCGCTACTGGATCGCGGAGCAGAAGACCACGCACTACTGCTTCGGCACAGCCGCCGGACCGCACCCGTTCCCGCTTCTGGTGCGCGAGTTCCAGGCCGTCATTTCCCTGGAGGCCCGGGCCCAGAGCCTGGAGAAGATCGGCCGGCTGCCGGACTACGTGGTGGCCTGCGTGGGCGGCGGGTCCAACGCCATCGGCATGTTCCACCACTTCGTGCCGGACGCGTCCGTGAAGCTGATCGGCGTCGAGGCCGCCGGCACGGGCGAGCCGGGCTGCTTTCATTCCGCGCCGCTCAACCTCGGCCATCCCGGCGTGCTCCACGGCATGCGGACCATGCTCCTCCAGACCAAGGAAGGGCAGATCCTGCCGTCGCACTCGGTCGCCCCGGGCCTGGACTATCCCGGCGTCGGCCCGGAACACGCCCACCTGCACGCCACGGGCCGGGCGACCTACGACACCGTGGTGGACGCCGAGGCCCTGGCCGCCTTCGACGCCCTGTGCCGCCGGGAGGGCATCATCCCGGCCCTGGAGAGCTGCCACGCCGTGGCCTGGGTGGTGAAGCACGCCCCCGAGATCCCCAAGGGATCCCAGGTGGTGGTCTGCCTGTCCGGCCGTGGCGACAAGGACCTCGGCATCATCGAGGAATACGAACGCAAGAGCAAGGGAGCGGCCTGATGCGCCAGTCCATTCTTACCACACGGATCATGGAGGCCCTGGCCGCCGGCCGCAAGGCGCTGATCCCCTTTCTGCCGGGCGGCTTTCCGGACAAGGACCGGTTCTTCGACGAACTGGAGGCCCTGGACGCCGGCGGGGCGGACATCATCGAGATCGGCGTCCCCTTTTCCGACCCCGTGGCCGACGGGCCGGTGGTGGAAAAGGCCTCGCTCCAGTGCCTTTTGGACGGCACCTGCCTGTCCTGGCTTCTGGGGGAGCTGACGCGCCGCAAGGGCCGCTACCGGGCCGGGCTGGTCCTCATGGGCTACTACAACCCGTTTCTCCAGTACGGCCTGGACGCCCTGGCCCAGGACGCGGCCGAAGCCGGTGTGGCCGGGTTCATCGTGCCGGACCTGCCCCTGGAGGAATCCGGCCCCATGGTCGCGGCGCTTGATGCGCACGGCCTGGACCTGATTCCCCTGGTCGGCCTCAACACCCCGGAGGAGCGGTTGGCCGCCTACGCCAATAACGCGCGCGGCTACGTCTACTTCGTGTCCGTGCTCGGCACCACGGGCATGCGCGACTCCTTGCCGGCCGAGATCACGGAACGGCTCAAGGCGGTGCGCCGCCTCTTCGACGTGCCCGTGGCCCTGGGATTCGGCATCAAGTCGCCGGAGCAGTTGACGGCCTTCGGCGACCTCATCGACGGCGTGGTCTTCGGTTCCGCGCTCATTGCCCACATCGACGCCGGCGGCACGGCCGCCGCCTTCATGGAGCGCTGGCGCGTCTGACCCTTGACGCGGCCTCCGGCGGGGGGGGGGGGGGGGGGGGGGGGGGGGGGGGGGGGGGGGGGGGG
>CAZIJE010000127.1:8176-10052 GCA_964539435.1 uncultured Desulfovibrio sp. | reverse complement strand
GCTGGCTTTGCAGCCGGGCAAGCACGGCCCCCAGACCGGGTGGGTCCGGGAGGGGGTGACCCCCTCCCGGCCGCCGGAGGCATTCTCCCTTTTCGCAACTTACGCCACAACCACCCGGTTCCTGCCCGTGTTCTTGGCTTCATACAGGGCGGCGTCCACGCGTTGCATGAGTTCCTCCACGGTTTCGCCGGGCCGCAGTTCGGCCACGCCGAGGCTGATGCTGCCGGCGATGTTGTGGGGGAAGGGGGTGTCGGCGACCAGGGCGCGGAGTTTTTCGGCCAGCACGGCGGCCTGGTCGCGGCCGGTGTGGGGGGCGGCCACCACGAATTCCTCGCCGCCGTAGCGGAAGAGCCAGTCCACGGCCCGGATGGCGTTTTGGACGCGGCGGGAGAGTTCCCGCAGCATGTCGTCGCCGGCGGCGTGGCCGTGGGTGTCGTTGACGGCCTTGAACCGGTCGATGTCGAACATGAGCACGGACAGGGGTTCGGCGTAGCGGTCGGTCCGTCTGATCTCGTGCTCCATGACCTGGTTGAACTTGAGGCGGTTGTAGGCACCGGTCAGCTGGTCCGTGACGGCCAGTTCGGTCAGGGCCTCGTTGACGCCCTGCAGGCGCTCCCGGTCGGCGCAGATCCGGCGGACCATGGGCCGCAGGATGCAGACGCCGACGGCGGCCAGGAGCAGGAGCATGCCGGCGGCGGCGGCCAGTTCGACGCGGCGCAGCACGGTCAGGCGCGAGACGGCCCGGCGCTGGTATTCCTGGACCACGGCCGACAGGTCGCGCAGGAGTTCGTTTTCGCCAAAGGCCAGGACATCGAGAAACCTGGGATCGGACAGGGCCGGACGGCCGGCGTCGGAGCGGACGAACGCCCGGGTGGCGTCCATGAAAAAGCGCATGCGCCGGTCCAGTTCGTAGGGCGGCTTGAAGTAGATGGCCGCCAGTTCCGGGGAATGGGCGGCCAGGGAGGCGGGATCGCCCAGGTCGGCGAGCAGATGCCCGTGGTTTTTTTCAAGGATGTCCAGCGCCTGGACGATGCGGTTGCGAATGTCGCGGCGGGCCTCCTCGTCGTCGGCCGCGGCCAGGAGCAGGCACTGGGCCAGGACGCGCTGGGTAAGCAGGCGTTGGGAGCCGTTTATGGCCGTGATGGCGGCCGAGCGGTCGATGGTGGCCATGATGTGGCGGAAGACGCCGTAGGAAAGGAGCGCCAGCGCGCCGATCAGGCACAGGGCGGCGACATAGCGCAGGGTCAGGCCGCGCCTGTAGCAGCCGAGGTCCACGTCGGCGTCGTCTGTGGGGCCGGGGGGCATGGGCCGAGCCTAGGGCAGAGCGGGGAAATGTTCAAGCCGGGCCGGGCGCGGTCCTGGTCCGCACCCGGCCCGGAAAGGGGCAGTGTCACGTCCGCGAAACACGCGCAGGCGTGTCCCATGGACAACATACTTGAGAACCTATGTTTTTTTGAAAAAATACTATCGTATTCTTTCAGGGACGTCACACTAGGCGTCGCCGATGGCCTGGCGGTAGGCGGCCAGGGCGGCCACGGTCACCAGGGGAAAGCCGTGGGCGGCGGCAAAGGACGCGATCTGTTCGCCCTTGGCCATGGTGCCGTCGGGGTTGGTCAGTTCGCACAGGACCCCGGCCGGCGCGAACCCGGCCAGCCGGGCCAGGTCGATGGTGGCCTCGGTGTGGCCCCGCCGCTCGAGCACGCCGCCGGGTTTGGCGATGAGCGGAAAGACGTGGCCGGGCCGGGCCAAGTCGCTTGGCCTGGCGTCCGGGGCGGTGGCGGTCTTGACCGTGGTCACGCGGTCGGCGGCCGAGACGCCGGTGGTGACGCGGGTGGCGACCCAGGTGCGGCCGCCGTCGGCCGACACTTCGATGTGG
>CAZIJE010000127.1:4081-8166 GCA_964539435.1 uncultured Desulfovibrio sp. | reverse complement strand
GCGGCCGAGACGCCGGTGGTGACGCCTTGGGCCGCCTCGATGGTGACGGTGAAGGCCGTGCCGTTTTTGCAGGTGTTGACCGCGACCATGGGCGGCAGTTCGAGCTGCCGGGCCTTTTCCTCGGTCAGACACAGGCAGACGATGCCGCTGCATTCGCGGATCAGCATGGCCATCTGGGGGATGGTGAGGGTTTCGGCCGCAAAGATGAGGTCGCCCTCGTTTTCGCGGTCCTCGTCGTCGGTGACCAGGACGCCCCGGCCCTGGCGCAGGGCCTCGATGGCCCGGGTGACGCTCTGGTATTGGTTTTCGATGCCGGAAAAGGACTGATTCATGGCGCGCTCCATGTGTGCGTTGCAAGGGCCAGAATCAGGGCGGAAAAACAGACGACCGCGCGGACCGCATGGCGGACCGCCGGCCTCGCGCCGGAACGACCCGGCGGCGGGGAATGCCGTCTTCTCCTCTTCACTCCGGACTGTGACCGTCGGCCCTGGCCTCGCACCAGGTCTGCTGACCTTCCCGTCGCGCAAGGCGTTGTGGTTGCCTTGGCGTCGCGCCAACGGAGGGGGTTCCGTTGCGGACCGGCCCGCTTGGCCGGCCCTGGCGCATCGACGGGAAGCGCTCGCGGGCTCCCCGGTCTCCCGGGATACCGCCGGTGGGGACTTCCACCCCGCCCTGAGGACAATGGGGGCCTTGTAGCGCCGGCCCGAGCGGATGGCAAGGGGAGGGACGCGGCCTTCCTGCCGCCGCGCCAGGGCGGCGGCAGGAAGGGAAAGAGAGCTACATGCCGTGCTTCTGGCCGTCTTTGGACGGGGCCACGGCGTCGTATTCGGACCGGGTGACCTTGCCGTCGCCGTTCTGGTCGTAGGTGGCGAAGTCGTTGCCCATGCCGTGGGCCGTGAACTCCTCCTTGGTCAGGACGCCGTCCTTGTTGGCGTCCATGGCGGCGAACATGTCGTCGGGCTGGGCGGCGTCCCCGGCCGGGGAGGCGGCCAGGGCGGCCGGGACCAGGGCCAGGACCAGAAGGCAGGTGGCGAGGATGGTGCGCATGGCTCCTCCTTGGAGTGCGGACCGGGCCGGAACGCCAGGCGGCGGACGGCCGGTCCGGGTTCGGGCCGCCGGAGACAGGGGCGTCCGCGGCGGCCTTATGGTTTCAGGCCAGGGGGAAACGGGCCTACTGGAGATGGTCCGCGCCGCCCGGGCTGGGAACGCCGCCGGGGTTGGCCCCGCCGCCCTGGGCGGGGGCCTTCCGGTCCGCGTCCTTGCCCGCATCGTGGCCGCCCATCATGTCGTGGCCCATGCCCATGGACATGCAGCCGCCCTTCATGCCGTGGCCGCCCTTCATGCCGCCCTTGTCCTGCATGCAGCCGCATTTCATGCCGTCGCCCTTGCCGTGGTCGTCCATCATGCCGTCATGGCCGGCCATCCGTCCCGCGCAGTCCGGAAGGGCGAAGGCCATGGTGTGGTGGATGGGGGTGCCGGTCTCCTTGGCGTAGCGGAGGCGAAAGAGCGTAGCCTGCTGGTAGAGCTGGCCGCGCAGGGCGGCGATGTCGGCGGTGAGCCTGGAGACGGCCTGGGTGTTGTCCGGGTCGGTAAAGAGCACGGCTTCGAGCTCCGCCTCCCGGGCCGCAATGCTGCCGTACAGTTCGGCGGTCTTGGCCACGTATTCCAGGTGCAGCAGAAAGACCTTGTCCATGTCGGCCTGGGTGGCGGTCCTGGCCGCGTCGCCGGCCCCTCCCGGCGGGGTCGCGGCGCTTGCGCCGCCGCCGTGGTCGTGGCCGGTCTGGGCCAGGGCCGGGACGGTGAGGGCCAGGGCCAGCAGGACGGCCGGGAAGGCGGCCAGGAAGTGGGAAAATCGAATGCTGTGACGCATGGGGGTGCCTCCTCGAGATTTTGGGAGCCACCCTAGCACGGGTCAGGCGTTGTGGGAATGGGCCAGGAGAGGACGGACTGGTCGTCGTCGCGGCCGGGCCGGCCTCAGGGGGCCACCGCCCGGGAGGGCGGCGCAACGGCCTCCTCCACGCCGAACCGCTCCTCGAAGTCCCGGCCGAACCGGCACAGCGCCTCCAGGATCGGAATGATGTCCCGGCCCGGCTCGGTCAGGCCGTATTCCACGCGGGGCGGCACCTCGGCAAAGACCGTGCGGGTGATCAGGCCGTCGGCCTCCAGCTCCCGCAGCTGCTGGGTCAGCATCTTCTGGGTGATGACCGGCATGGACCGGCGCAGGGCCGAGAACCGCATGGTCCCGCCGCCGCGCAGATGCCACAGGATCAGCGGCTTCCACTTGCCGCCGATCACGGCCAGCGACAGCTCCATGCTGCACGAATACTCCTTGCCCCGACAGCGCCTGCGGCCGCACGGCGTCGTGGTGTCACCCATGGGTGCTGCTCCTTATGCTGGTATCCTTTTGGATACTACAGAACTTTTTTGTGCCTACTTGCTTTTTTGGCTATACTGGCAGAATTTCCCCAAAGCGTAAAGCGGAAACCAGCAAGGAGGCCATCATGGATCTCTTCGAAGCCCTCCACACCAGGCGCAGCATCCGGGCGTTTACGGCCGAGCCCGTGTCCGAGGCCGACCTCGAAACCGTGCTGCGGGCGGCCATGGCCGCGCCGAGCGCGGGCAACGCCCAGCCCTGGCACTTCGTGGTCATCGAGGACCGGACCATCCTCGACGCCATCCCGGCCATCCACCCCCACGCGGCCATGGTCACGTCCGCGCCCCTGGCCATTGCCGTGGTCGCGGAACTGGCCTTGGAGAAGTATCCGGGCTTCGGCTACTGGACCCTCGATTGCTCGGCGGCCGTGGAAAACCTGATGCTGGCCGCCCGGGGCCTGGAGCTCGGCACGGTCTGGTGCGGCATCTATCCCAGGCCCGAGCGCATGGAAGGCCTGGGAAAGCTCCTGCGGCTCCCGGACGGGGTCAAGGCCCACGCCCTGGTGGTCATGGGCCACCCGGCCCAGGCGTTCAAACGCGTGGACCGGTTCCAGCCCGGGCGCATCCACCGCAACGTGTGGTAAGCGAGGGGCCATGCACACCAACATCGGCCCGACCTGCGCCCTCTATCCCATGCCCGCGACCGTCGTCGGGGCCGTGGTGGACGGCCGGGCCAACTTCCTGGCCGTGGCCCACGTCGGCATCCTCAACAACGTCGCGCCCCAGTACCTGACCGTGAGCCTCAAGAAGTTCCGGCACACGGCCAAGGGCATCCGCCAGACCGGGACCTTTTCCATCTGCCTGCCGCCCCGGTCCCTGGCGGTGGCGGCCGACTACGTGGGCATCGTGTCCGGGGCCAGGGTGGACAAGTCCCGGGTCTTCGACGTCTTCTACGGCCAGCTCGAAACCGCGCCCATGATCCGGGAGTGCCCGGTCAACATGGAGCTTACGCTCCACCAGGTCATCGACCTGCCGGCCCACGAAGTCTTTGTGGGCGAGCTTGTCGCCACCCACGTGGCCCCGGAAGCCCTGGAGAAGGGCAAGGTCGATCTGGAAAAGGTCAAACCGCTGCTTTTTGACTACGCCAGCGGCTGGTACTGGTCCCTTGGCGAACCCGTCGCCCCCTGCTGGCGGGCCGGCCGGGACTACGCCCCCCAACCCGAACGCGAAGGGAGATAGCATGAAGGTTTCCATCGGCCCCAAGACCATGGCCCTGCCGACCCCGACCTGGCTGGTCGGCACCTACGACGCCGACGGCCGGCCCAACCTCATGACCGCGGCCTGGGGCGGCATCTGCTGCTCCAAGCCGCCGTGCCTGTCCGTGTCGCTTCGCGCGGCCACCTATTCCCACGGCGCCATCGTGGCCAGGCAGGCCTTCACGGTCAGCGTGCCGTCCGAGGCGCTCGTGGCCAAGGCCGACTACTGCGGCATCGTCTCGGGCCGGGACACGGACAAGTTCGCGGCCCTGGGCTGGACGCCGGTCAGGAGCGACCTGGTGGACGCGCCCTACGTGGCCGAGTGTCCGCTGACCCTTGAGTGCAAGGTGGTTCATGTGGCCGAACTGGGGCTCCACACCATGTTCGTGGGCGAGATCATGGACGTCAAAGTCGACGAGGCGGCCATGAAGGACGGCAGGCCCGACCCCTTGACGG
>CAZIJE010000127.1:0-4071 GCA_964539435.1 uncultured Desulfovibrio sp. | reverse complement strand
GTCTACGCCCCCGAGGACCGGGGCTACTACGGCCTGGGCAAGTTTCTGGGCCAGGGATTCTCCATCGGCAAGGAGTTCAAGTGATGGCGGACAAACGCAAGGTCGATCCGGAACTGCTGCCGCCCATGCCCATGACCCTGGTCGGGGCCATGGTCGACGGCAAGGCCAACTTCATGGCCGCGGCCTGGGTGACGCGGCTCGGCTTCAAGCCGCCGCTGATCGGCGTGGCCATCAACCACCGCCAGCTGACCGGCCAGGGCATCCGCCAGACCGGGACGTTTTCCGTCTGCCTGCCCGGCCGGGACCTGGTGGAGAAGGCCGACTACTGCGGCCTGGTCTCGGGCCGCAAGGCCGACAAGGCGGCTCTCTTCGACGTCTTTTACGGCGATCTCGGCAACGCGCCCATGATCCGGGAGTGCCCGGTCTGCCTGGAGGTCGGCCTGACCCAGACGGTGGAGTTCGAGCACCACGCCTTTTTCATCGGCGAGATCAAGGCCGGCTGGGCCGACGGCGAGGTCCTGACCGACGGCCGGCCCGACGTGGACAAGTACCGGCCGCTTGTCCTCACCATGCCCGACAACCGCTACCACACCCTCGGCGACGTCGTGGCCGACGCCTGGAGCGTGGGCAAGAAGCTCAAAAAAGGAGCGGACCAATGAAGGTTCTGGCGATCAACGGCAGCGCCCGCAAGGACGGCAACACCGCCGCCATGCTACGCATGGCCATGGCCGAGCTGGAGGCCGAAGGCATCGAGACCGAGCTCGTGCAGCTCCACGGCAAGGTCATCGCCGGCTGCCTGGCCTGCATGCAGTGCTGGGAGAAAAAAGACGGCCGGTGCGTGGCCAAAAAGGACATGCTGAACGAAATCCTCGAAAAGATGGTGGCGGCCGACGGCATGCTGCTCGGCTCGCCCACCTATTTCGCCAACGTGTCGAGCAACCTCAAGTCCATCATCGACCGGGCCGGCATGGTCGCCCTGGCCAACAACTACCTGCTCGCCCGCAAGGTCGGGGCGGCGGTGGTGGCTGTCAGGCGCGGCGGGGCCATCCACGTCTTCAACTCCATCAACCACTTCTTCTTCATCAACCAGATGGTGGTGCCCGGGTCGAGCTATTGGAACCTCGGCCAGGGCCTGGAGCCCGGGGACGTGGAAAAGGACGAGGAGGGCGTGTTGACCATGAGGAACCTGGGCAAAAACATGGCCTGGGTGCTGAAAAAGCTCCAAGACTGAGGTTGTCCCGTCCGGCGGCGCGCCCTGCGCCGCCGGGGCGCGATCCGGCGGCGTGGCGCAACGCCGGCCTTGGACCCGGCCGGCGGGCGTGGTATGGGACGGGAAAGGCCGGCCGCTCACCCCGGGTCTGTCCCTGAGGAGGCGCGTATGGCGATTGCCGCGGAAACCGAAACCGGACTGGTGGTCTTGTGGATCACCCGCGACCGGGAAGCGGCCCTCAACATGGCCCTCATGTATGCCAAAAATTCCCGTCTGAAAGGGTGGTGGGACCGGGTGCGCCTGGTGGTGTGGGGGCCGTCGGCCGACCTGCTGGCCCATGACCGGGAACTGCGTGAGGAAGTGGCCCAATGCCTTGAGGCCGGGGTGGAAGTTCTTGCCTGCCGGGCCTGCGCCGACCGTTACGGCGTGTCCGACGCGCTGACGGAGCTCGGCGTTCCGGTCGTATTCATGGGCGAGCCCATGACCCGCTACCTGAAGGACGGGTGGAAGGTGCTGAGCGTGTAGCCGGCCGTCCGTCGTTTCGAAACGGCGCGAGGAGGTTCCCATGTTGCGCATGGCCGTCGGGCACGCCCGATGTCTGGATCCCGACTGCGCCGCCCGGGGCGCGGCCGAGGCCTGCCTCCAGGGCCTCGGCGGCCGCATGCCGGTCGGGCTGCTCCTGTTTGTCGGCGTCGGCTACGACCACGCCGCCATCCTCCGCGTGGTCGAGGACGTCTTTCCGGGCGTGCCCCTGGTCGGCGCGACCAGCGCCGGCGAGATGTCCTCGGCCGGCGGCGCGAGCGACGATTCCGTGCTCCTGGTGGCCTTCGACGGCCAGGGCGTGGGCTGCGCCACGGGCGTGGCCCGGGATTTCGCCGCCATGGGCGTCAGCCCCAAGGCCGCGGCCCTGGACGCCCTGGCCGACGTCCGTTCCCGGCTTTCCGCCCAGCCGGTCCTGTGCCTGGCCTTCCCGGACGGCGGCCGGGGCGGGGTCCAGGAGTTCAGCCAGGCCCTGGCCGCCTCCCTCGGACCCAACTGCCTGGTGCTCGGCGCCCTGGCCGCCCGGCATGCCGCCGACCACCAGCCGGTGCGCCAGTTCCACGGCCGCGAGATCCTGTCCCAGGCCGCGCCGTTTATGCTCCTCACCGGCGACATTCCGGCCCTGCAGCGCCTGTCGCGCGGCTGGCGGCCGGTCGGCGGCCTGGCCCGGGTGACGGGCGTGGCCGGCCGGGTGGTGCACCGCATCGGCGACCGCTCGGCCCTGGGCTTTTACCGCCACTACCTCGGCCCCCACGCCGAACCGGCCGAGGAGTTGCCCCTGGCCGTGGCCTGCGAAAAACACAAGGACTTCATCCTGCGCGTGCCGCACTTTTTCAGCGAGGGCGACGGCAGCATCGAATTCCCGGCCGGCATTCCGGACGGAGCCATGGTCCAGCTGGCCGAGGCCACCCGGTCCGACATGCTGGCCGACATCCGGAGCATGTCCAAGGGCTTGGCCCGGGACGCCCAAAAGCGGTTCGCCCCGTCCGGGGCGCTCCTGTTCTCCTGCGCCACCCGCAAGGACATCCTCGGCACCAAGGCCGCCGAGGAGGTCGAACTGGTGCGGGAGGCCCTGCCGCCCGGCACGCCCGTGGCCGGCTTCTACTGCCAGGGCGAGATCGGCGCCGCCGGGCCGGAACTTCCCCTGCACCTGCAAAACGGCACCATGGTGGCCCTGGTCCTCGGCGGCGAGGTCGGCGCCGCGGCCGCTGTCCCGCCCGGCTCGGAACTGCCATGTCCGGCCGGAGAGAGGGAGTCGCTTCTGCGGGAGATCCGCTCCCTCACCCGGGCCCTGGCCCGGGCCACGGACTACCGGGAGCGCCTGGAGGCCCAGAAGGAACGGTCCCAGCGGCTCATGCGCACCATCAACCAGGAGATCAACGAGGCCCGCCTGGAGATCCAGCGCAAAAACGAGCTCCTGAGGCAAGCCCTGGCCCTGGCCGAGGAGGTGCAGCGGAACCTGCTCCCCCAGGCCGCGCCCGGCCTTCCCGGCTTCGACATCGCCGGCACGAGCCTCTACAGCGACGAAACCGGCGGCGACTACTTCGACTTCATCCACACCCCCAACGAGGACCAGGGCAAGTTCGCGGTCATCATCGGCGACGTGACCGGCCACGGCATCGCCGCCGCCCTGCTCATGACCACGGCCCGGGCCTTTCTGCGCATGCGGTCCTTTCAGCCCGGGTCCCTGGCCGCGGTCATGGACGACGTCAACAAGCTCCTGTGCGCCGACCTGGCCGACTCCGGCCGGTTCATGACCCTTTTCTACCTGGCCATCGACATCGAACACAAACGCCTCCACTGGGTCCGGGCCGGCCACGACCCCATCATCCTCTACGACGCCGCAACCGGGCTCGCCGCCGACATCCCGGACAAGGGCGGGCCGCCGCTTGGCATCGTCACCGACGCCCGCTACGCCGAAAACAGCGCCGACGGCATGCGCCCCGGCCAAGTGGCCCTCCTCGCCACCGACGGCCTCTGGGAAGCCCGCAACGCCGCCGGCAAAATGTTCGGCAAGGAACGCGTGCGCGAACTCCTCGGACGCCACAACGGCGAAACCGCCGCCCAGATCGTGGAGTCGGTCCTGGCCGGCCTGCGGGAATTCCTCGGCGACCTCCAGCCCGAGGACGACGTGACCCTGGTCGCCATCAAGGTGCTGCCCGAATAAGGGAAGAGGGAGGATGCCTCCGGCGGCCGGGGGGGATCATCCCCCCCGGACCCCCTGGGCGGGGATTTGGGTAAGCGGGTACGGGGGTGTCGGTGGGCGGGTGTGCGTCGGTGTGGCCGGAATCGGCCTGGCGACGCACGCCGAGGACGGCGAG
>CAZIJE010000126.1:0-10320 GCA_964539435.1 uncultured Desulfovibrio sp. | reverse complement strand
TTCGATCCTGTTGCCCGCTTTCAAAAGCCCTTGACTTCGGGCGGGTCCATATAGGTCCGGGAGGGGGTAACCCCCTCCCGGCCGCCGGAGGCATTCTTTCTCTTTTCTTCCCTTCCCTCTCCGCTACTCCGCGCGCACGACTTTGTTGCGGCCGGTGCGTTTGGCTTTGTAGAGGGCGGCGTCGGCGGCGGCGAGCATGGCGTCGATCGAACCGAGGGGCCGGTCGCAGAGGCCGATGCTGATGGTGACCCCGACGGTGTTCTTGCCGGCCTTGGCCTTGGACCGTTCGATGCTGTTGCGCAGGTCGTTGAACACGGCCAGGGCCTGGTCGCCGTCCATGCCCGTAGCCAGGACGCAGAACTCTTCGCCGCCGAGCCGGGCCACGATGTCGCGGCCCCGGAAGCGGTTGCCGAGGCCCTGGGCCACATGCTTGAGGACCTCGTCGCCCACGGCGTGGCCGTAGGTGTCGTTGACCTTCTTGAAGTGGTCGATGTCGAGCATGGCGAGCGTCAGGGGCGCCTCGCCCCGGGTCAGGCGGCCGTGGAGGTCCTTGGCGGCCTCGAAGAAGTGGCGGCGGTTGAAAAGGCCGGTCAGGGGGTCGCGGATGGAGGTTTCGCGGAGCTTCTGGATGTATTCGAGCATCTCCAGGTTCTGGGTGACCCGGCAGTAGAATTCCTCGCTGGAAAAGGGCTTGTTGAGAAAATCGTTGGCCCCGTTTTTGATGAACCGGGCCGAGAGGATGGTGTTGCCGTAGGCCGAGATGCCGATGACGGCCAGCTGGTCCTTGCGGCGTTGCCGCCGGATGTGGCGGGTCAGCTCCACGCCGTCCATGCCGGGCATGAAATAGTCGGTGATGACCACCCGGATTTCGGGGTGGCGTTCGATGCACTCCAGAGCCGAGGGGCCGTCGGCGGCCTCGTGGACCACGAACTCGTGGGCCGTCAGCAGCCGCACCAGGTGGTTGCGCACGGTGGAGGAGTCGTCGACCACGAGGATGTTGACGAACTTGTTGAGTGAGATGCGCCGCACCAGGGAGCAGAGGTAGTCCAGGCTGTCGGGCGATTCCTTGGCCACGTAATCCACGACCTTCTTGGTCCAGATCCGGTCCCGGACGTCGGATTCCACGTCGCCGGTGAAGACGATGGACGGGATGCCCTTGGAGATGACGTAGTCCACGATCCTGCCGTCGGCGGCATCGGGCAGGTGCAGGTCGAGCAGGGCGACGAAGAAGGTGTTGTTGTCCGGGTTTTCCTCAAGCAGGTAGCGGGCCTCCTCGAAATTCGAGGCCCAGCAGGCGTCGAAAAAAAGCTCATCCTCGATCTTCCTGATGAGGATTCGGGCAAAGACCTTGCTGTCTTCGACGATGAGTACTTTTTCCATGAAACAACGCCGGAAAACAAAAGGGAGGGAACGCCCGCAGTATAGGCGTGGCCCGTTGAAAAAGCCAGCCGCCGGTTACGGTATTTTGCCCGCGTGTCTTGCGCTTCACGCTTGCGCGACGGTAGGGTGTCCCGAAACGGAGACAAGGAGGCGGTATGCGCGCGGGAGTGCTGGCATGGGTGTTGGCGCTGGCGGTGGCGCTGGCGGACGGTTCGGCGGCCATGGCCCGACAAGCCGAGGGATTCGGCGGGGTTGCCTTCGGGAGCGCGCGCACGTCGCTCCCCTCGTTTCTGACGCTCAAGACCGTGGGGGACGTGGAATACGCCGTGAACCTGTCGGAACGCTACCGCATAAACGGCCTGGCGCCGGCGGTGCTGTACGGGTTCGCCCAGGGAAAGCTCTTCGCGGCCTACGTGCGCCTCGACGGCGTGGTCTCCCGCGACGAGATGGCCCGGCGGCTGTCCGGCCAGTACGGCAGGCCCACGGTCGTCACGGAGGGCGGGGTGGAGGTCCTGCGCTGGCGGCGCGGCGACCTCAAGGTCAAGCTCAAGTTCGATCCGGCCACGGGTTCGCTCAAGCTCGGCTATTATTCCCTGGCCTACGGCGGCCCGGCGGCCCGGGTCCTGGTCGAGCCGGACTTCGCCAACTTCGACGAGGTGGCCCGGGATTTCGAGAAAAACAAGGTCGGCAAGGACGTGACCCTGCCGGCCGCGCCGTCCAAAAAGGGGTACTCGCCGTATGACGACGGGGTCTCCGATCCGGCTCGCGTCGTCCCTGGCAAGTGAGGGCGCGGGGTGCCTCGCCCGTGAGCCCGTCCGGACCGTGGCCGAGGGCCTGCCGTCGGGAATCGTGGTCCTTGGGGAGGACCGGCGGTTCGTGCGCGGCAACGCCGTTGGCCGCGCCGTCCTCGGGGGCGCGGCCGGCCAGGCCTGCCACAAGGCCCTGTTCCGACGGGACGGGCCGTGTCCGGTCTGCGCCCTGGACACGGGACAGGCCGAAAGCGACGACAACGCCGCCTGCGTGCCGTTTTTCGAAGCCGGCCGCCCGGCCGGGGCCGTTGGCGTGTTCGAGCGGCCGAGCCCGGCCTTTGCCGACACCCGGCTTTTCGGCTTCCTCGACCAGGCGTTGGCCGCGGCCGTGGTGGTCGACCGGGATTTCCGCTTTCTCCACGCCAACAAGGCCTTTGAAAGATTAAACGGCCCCACGGACGGCGGCTACGTCGGCCGCGCCATGGCCGATTGCGTGGCGCCGGAGAACTTCGCCCTGTTCGAGCGGGCGGCGCGCCAGGTCTTTGGCCGGGGCAGGACCGTTGAAGAGGAGGTCCGGCTCGATTTCGGCGGCAGCAGGCGGACGTTTCTGGCCTCGTGCCTGCCCCTTGCGAGCGCCGAGGGCGCGGTGACGGCGGTCTGCAGCCTGCTGGCGGAAATCACGGCCCACCGCAAGGTCGAACGGGAGCTGGACGCCAGCCGGCGGCGCTACCAGGCCATTGTCGAGGACCAGACCGAGCTGGTGGAGCGCCTGGACGCCGGCCTGCGCCGGATCTTCGTCAACCAGGCCGTGGTCCGGCTCTCGGGCCGGCCCATGGCGTCGCTCCTCGGCGGCCTGTTCCTGGAAAGCCTGCCCCCTGACGAAGCCGAGGCGCTGCGCCGGCGCATCCTGGCCCTGACGCCGGAGGCTCCGGTCTGCGACATCCGGCACCAGACCGTCCTGCCCGGGGGGGAGGAACGGTTTCTCAACTGGACCGTGCGGGCCATTTTCGACGACGCCGGCCGGGTGGGCGAGTACCAGGCCATGGGCCGCGACGTCACGGCCTACTGGCGCATGGAACGGGAGCTGGTCAAAAGCGAGGCCAAGTACCGGGACATCTTCGAGCATTCGGCCGAAGGCATCTTCCAGTTCGAGCCGAACGGGGCGATGATCGCCTGCAATCCGGCCCTGGCCCGGATCCTCGGCTACGGATCGTCCGAGGAGGTGATGCTCGAACAGGGAGACCTGTTCCGCCGCATCCAGTCCCGGCAGGACGACCGGCTGGAGTTTCTGCGCCTGCTGGCCCAGCACGGCCGGGTCTTCGACTTCGAGATGCAGGTGGTGCGCCGCGACGGCCGCACGGTCTGGCTGTCGGTCAACGCCCGGGCGGTGCGGGACGAGTCGGCCCGGCTGGTCCGGGTGGAGGGCGCGGCCCGCGACATCACGGACCGCAAGCGGGCCGAGGACGAACGCATGCTCCTGGTCTCGGCCGTGGACCAGAGCGCCGAGGGCCTGGTCATCGTCAGCCGGGACTTTCGCCTGGAGTACGCCAACCCGGCCTTCGCCCAGATCATTGCCGGCGGTCAGGAACCGGCCGGACGCCTGGACCTGGACGCCCACCTGGCCACGTTTTTGGGAGAATCGGTGCGCAAGATGCTCGGGCTCGGCCTGCGCTGGTCCGGCCGGGTCCGGCTGCCGCGCCAGGCCGGCGAGGAGGGCCTGGCCGAGACGCTGATCTCGCCGGTGCGCGACGCCACGGGCCAGATCGTCAACTACATCATGCTGGTGCGGGACATGACCTACGAGGTGGCGCTGGAGAAGCGCCTGCGCCAGGTGGAAAAGCTCGAGGCCATCGGTGTGCTGGCCGGGGGCGTGGCCCACGATTTCAACAACATCCTGACCCCGATCCTGCTCAACACCGAGATGATCCTGGCCGACATCCCCTGGAAGGACCCGCTCCGAAAGCCCCTGGCCGACGTGGTGCGGGCCTCGGAGCGGGCCCGGGACCTGGTGCGTCAGCTGTTGACCTTCAGCCGCCAGGGCGAGCTGACGGTGGGGCCGCTGCCGCTGACCCCGCTGGTCAAGGAGACGGTCAAACTGGCCCGGGGCATGGTCGAGCCCCGGGTGGAGATCCGGCAGTCGGTGTCGGAGCTGGCCCTGACCATCGAGGCCGATCCGGCCCAGATCCACCAGGTGCTCATGAACCTGTGCCTGAACGCCGCCCAGGCCATGCCCGGGGGCGGCGTCATGGAAGTGGGGCTGGCCGCCGTTCCCGAGCCGCCGCGTCCGACCGGCCCGGCCATTGCCGCCGGCCAGCCCCTGGCCGGGCTGGTCCCCGGTCCCTACGCCCGGCTGTGGGTTTCGGACACCGGCCACGGCATGGCCCCGGACATCGGGGAACGGATCTTCGAGCCGTTTTTCACCACCAAAAAGCCCGGCCAGGGCACGGGCATGGGGCTGGCCGCGGTCCACGGCATCGTCAAGGGCTGCGGCGGCGCGGTGCTGGTCACGAGCGCCGTGGGCCGGGGGAGCCTGTTCGAGGTCTTCCTGCCGCTCATCCCGAGGTCCGGGGCCGCGGCGCCGGAGCGGGGCACAACGCCGGCCGGGATCAGTTGAGCGGCGTGTCGAGCAGGTCGTAGCCCTGCCAGCCCGGCCCGTCGAAGTGCCACCATTCCGTGGGCAGCGGCTCGAACCCTTCCTTGCGCATGGCCGCCTCCAGGAGCCGGGAGTTGGCCCGGGCGGCCGGATCGCCGCCGGCATAGTCGCGGCGGGCCTTTTCGCTGAAATCGTCGAACCCGGACGGCATGGGCAGCTCGTTGCCCGCCGCGTCCACCAGGGTCAGGTCCACGGCCGCGCCCCGGTTGTGCTTGGAGCCGGAGACCGGCTTGCCGTTTTCCTCCACGGGCTTGGCTACCCAGTCCTCGTTGGGGACCAGGGCCCAGAACTTCTTCTGGATGGAAAACGGCCGGTAGCAGTCGTAGACCTTGAGTCCCAGGCCGTCCTTGCGCAGGGCCGCCTGGACCCGGGCCAGGCGGGCGGCGATGTCCTTGCGCAAGAAACAGCGCGGCTCGGGATACACGGCCGTGCGGGTGAAGTTGTCGGGCGTGGCGTAGCGGATGTCCAGGCGGAGTCCCGGCACGACCGTGGTCGCGTCCACGAGGCAGGCGGCGTCCGAGGAGACGGGCGCTGTCTGGCCGGCGGCCCAAAGGGGCGAGGCGGCGCACAGGGCGCAAACGAAAAGAACAAGCGGCAGCGCGAGGCGGCGGCAAAGCATGGGCAAGCTCCTTGTTTCCCGGAACAATGCCCGGACTTGGCCCCGTGTCAACCCCCGCTTGGCACCCCTCCGGGCGGCCCGGAGGGGTGCCCGCCGAAGGAAAGAGGCAAGGCGTCTTACACGAAATCCTTGACCAGGGCGTCGATCTCCTCGCGGATGACGGCGGCGGCGGCGCGGGGCACGGCCTGCTCCATTTCCGCGATCAGTTCCACGCGCAGGGCGGCCAGGGCCGCTTCCAGGTCGTGGCGGTCGAGTTTTTCGTCCAGCCGGGACCGGAGGTGGGCGGCGGTCTCCTCGGCCCGGGCGGCGGCGTCCCCGGCCTCCCGCACGGCCCGGGGGTCGGGCAGGGAGGCGAGCAGGGTGTCGCGGACCCGGTCGGCCAGGGCGTCGGGATCGATCCTGTCGTGCTCCAGGGCTTCGAGACGGCTGGAGAGGGCCTCGCCCAGGGAGCCGATCTCCTCCAGGGCCGCCTGCCGGGCCGTGGCGGCCACCTCGGCCAGGCGGTCGTCCAGGGTGGCGGCCATGTCGTCGGCCAGGGACTGGCGCAGCTCGCGGCGCAGTTCGGCCAGGCGCTCGTCCAGGTTGGCCGCGATGTCGCGGGCCAGGTTCTCGCGCAGCGTCTCCAGGGATTCGCCCACGCTTTCGGTGGAGGCGAAGGAGCCGGGCTGGGGCAGTTCGCGGTGCAGCGCCGCGAACCGGGCCTCCATGACCTCCACGAAGTCCTCGAACTTGGTCTGGCGGCCCTGGGTCAGGGCTTCCAGCCGCACCAGGGACTCGCGCAGGCTGTCCAGGGCGGCCGCTGTCTCGGCCTTGGCGGCCAGGGTTTCGGTTTGCGGCAGTTCCTGGCGCAGGGCCTCGAACTGCGGGGCCAGGGCGGCCTGCAGGTCGGCCAGCAGGGCGGCGTGGTCGGGCAGGGGGCCGATGGCGGCCAGGACGTCGGCGGTGATGGCCGCCGCCTCCGGGACCGGGGGCTGGCCGGCCAGCACAGCCTCCAGGCGTTCGGAAAGGGCGTCCTCCAGGCGGGCCGACAGGGCGTCGGCCAGGGCTTCGCCGTCCGTGGCCGGAGGCATGGTCTCGATCTTGTCGAACAGGGTGGCCGTGGTCGATTCCAGGCTGGCGATGCGGTCGGCCAGGGCGTCGAGCCGGGCTGGCTCGGGTTCGGGCTCGGGTTCGGGCAGGGGGCCCTTGGCCGTGTCGATCAGCTGGTCCAGTGCGCCGAGGTCGATGGCCCCGACCCGGGGGCTGGTGGGAGCCACGGCCATGGCGCCGGCCATGGCGCCGACGGCGGCCGCGCCGGCCACGGCCGCGCCCATGGCGGCCAGGGCCGGATCGGCCGTGACGCCTGGGGACGGGGCTTCCGGCCCGGCGGCGGGAGGCGTCGCCTCCTCGTAGGCCGGCAGGCCGGCAAGATCGGCGATGTCCGTGGCCTCTTCGGCCCGCTCGGCCGGGACCTCGGGCAGCTCGCCGAGCAGGTCGGCCATGGCCGCGTCCTCGGCGGCTTCGGAAGCGGCTTCCGGGACCACGGCCCCGGGACCGGCCGCGTCGGGCGCGGCAAAGTCGTCCAGGTCCATGTCGGCCAGATCCACGGTCCCGTTGGCCGGTGTTTCGGCCAAGATGTCGCCCAGGCCCGCGATCTCGCCGTCCGCGTGGGTTTCGGCGGCCGGAGACGGCACAGCTTCGTCGGCCGCGTCACCGGATGCGTCGGCGGCCGTGTCCGGGGGCGCTTCGAAGTCCAGGCCGGAAAAGAGGTCCTCGTCGCCGCCCGGGGCCTTGGCCCCGGCCTCGCCGAACATGTCCTCCAGGGCGTCGTCTGGGGCTTCGCCCGGCGTGCCGGCGGCCGGCGGGGAGGTCTCGATGTCGTCGAGCCCCAGGCCGGCCAGATCGACCACGTCGGCGTCGGCCGCGTCTCCGGCCACGACCGTCTCCGGGGTCTCGTCGAGCCCGAGGCCGTTTAAGTCGATCAGGTCCTCGTCCGCGACCGGGGAGGCGTCCGCGCCGGACGCCGGTCCGGCGGACGCGGGGGACGGCTCGGCGTCGCCGAACAGGTCCTCGAGCTCCTGCTCGAAACTCATGTCCACGGGACCGTCGTCGCCGGACGGTGGCCCGTCGGCGGTCCCTTCCTCCACGAGGTCGGTCAGGTCGATGATGTCTTCGTCGGCGTCGGGAAGGGTTTTGTCGGTCGCCATGGGGGTACCTCGGCCGGAGTTGGCGTCAGGAAAGAGGGGGCGAGGCCGGGGGATAGGCGCCCGGCCTCGCGGCAAGCAGGCTTAGGAAGCCTTCTTCGGATGGCACTCGGGGCACTTGACCGGGCCCTTGGTTTCCTTCTTGTGGCAGCCGATGCAGCTCTTTTCGCTCTTCATGTCGTGGAACGCCTTGTAGAACGACTTTTCGCTGGTCTTGTCCTTGGGGTCGGTGTTGTCATGGCAACCGGCCGAGGAACACTTCTGGGTGGCTTCACCCTTGTGGTGGCAGACCTTGCAGTCGATCTTGCCGTGGCCCTTGTGGGAGAAGGCCACTTCGGGCTGGGTGGCGGTCATGCCGGCCGGAGCCTTGATGGTCATGTCGGCCGGGGCTTCCACGGCCTGCAGCATGGGCAGGCCCACGAAGCCCACCAACGCCGCGCACGCCACAATCGTAAAAATCGCCTTTCTCATCCCTCACACCTCCTTACCTGGAATAAATTTTCACTTCACTGGTGTACGACCCGCCCGGACAGCCTGTCAAGGTGCAGGGGTCGGAAAAGACGGAAGAAATCCCGCCTCGCAAAATGGGGAATCAGGACGTCAACGCGTATTTCCCGGCATAGCCGCGCGGGGTCAGGACCGCGCCCGCGGCCATGCGGGTGGCGCTGTTGCCGATGACCACCAGGGTCAGCATGTCGGCCCACTCGGGATCGGCCCCGGCCAAGGGGGTGATCCGGATCGCCTGGCCCGGGCGGAAGGCGTTTTTCACCATGCCGACGGGCGTTTCCGGGGCGCGGTGGCGCGCGGCCAGGGCCAGGGCCTCGGCCAGGTGGCCGGACCGGCGTCTGGACCGGGGGTTGTAGAGGGCCAGGACGAAATCCGCGCCAAGGGCCGCGTCCAGGCGGCGGCGGATGGTTTCCATGGGGGTCAGCAGGTCCGAGAGGCTGACCACGGCGAAGTCGTGGGTCAGCGGCGCGCCGAGGAGCGCGGCGGCGGCGCACACGGCCGGGATGCCCGGCGCCACGGAAAAGGCCACCCGTTCGGCCAGCCCCATGGCCTCGAGCATCTCCAGGGCCAGGCCGGCCATGCCGTAGACCCCGGCGTCGCCGCTCGACACCAGGGCCACCCGCCGGCCGGCGGCGGCCTGCTCCAGGGCCAGCCGGCACCGGGCCACCTCGCCGGTCATGCCCGTGGCCGCGACTTCCTTGCCGGCCAAAAGGTCCGGCGGCACCAGGTCGATGTAGGCCGTGTACCCGGCGATCAGGTCGGCCTCGGCCAGGGCGGCGGCGGCCATGGGGGCAAGCAGGTCCGGATCGCCCGGCCCGAGCCCCACGACCGTCAGCCGGCCAGGGCCACGGCCACTGTGGAAAATCCCGTCCTGGCCTTGGGAACAAGCAGCTTCCCGTTCCCCGAGGCCAGCATCGCCGCGGCTTCGCATACGCTTCCCACTCCCATGTGTCTGGCCACCAGGGCCGACGGATTCGGAACTGTGACGCCGGCCAGTTCCCCGGCGGCGTAAAAACGAAGGTCCGCGCCGAGGGTGGCGGCCGCTTCCAGGAGGCCCGGCTCGTCGCGTTTGGCCTCGATGGAGGCGAGACACCCGACGCTGGCCACGGCCAGGCCCCGTTCCCGGCAGGCGTGGGCCAGCAGGGACAGGATGTCCGTGGCCGGGGTCCCGCGCCGGCAGCCCACCCCGGCCGCCAGGACCCGGGGCCGCAGGTAGAGCCGGTCCGGGGGCGTGGGCCCGAGCCGCCAGTCCACCACCACCAGCGGCTGGCCGGGCCTGGCCGGGGCCGGCGCGGCCACCCATTCGAAAAATTGCGCGGCGTCGGGATCGGCCGGGGAAAAGACCCCGAGGGGATCGAACACCGCCACGGGCTCGTTTGCGGCCAGGGCCGCATTGACACGCCGCGCGGCAACCGCGTTATCCATGGAAAGGGCCAAGTCCCGGGCCAGCATCTCGATGGCCGGGGCTCCGGCCGCGTCCGTGGCCGTGGTGACCACGGGCACGGCCCCCACGGCGGCCGCCGCCTCCCGGGCCAGGGCGTTGGCCCCGCCCAGGTGCCCGGACAGGAGGCTTACGGCGAAGCGGCCGGCGTCGTCCAGGCAGACCACGGCCGGATCGGTGGCCTTGTCGCGCAGGTGCGGGGCGATGGCCCGGACCGCAATGCCGCAGGCGCACACGAACAGGTGGGCCGGCCGGGCGGCGAAGGTTGCGGCCACCAGCGCCGGCAGGGACGCATATGCCGTGGCCGGGCCGAGGCCGGGCTGGCCGGCCAGGCGTTCGGGCAAAAACAGGTCTCCGTCCAGAAGCTTGGCCAGACGGCGGCCCAGATGGGCCCCCTTTGCGGTGACGGCGTACACGGCCGGGCGTGGTGCGGGCATGGAAGGGGCAGCATAGGCTTTTTCGGGCCGGGACTAAAGAACCATCTCGGCACGGCCGATCGGAGAAGGGATACGGCGGAATCCGCGCGGAGGCAGCCATGGTCGATGCGGTGGAAAGCGGCGGTTACGGGATGCTCGGGCTCTACGCGGCCCAGGCTCCGGCCGTGCCTGCCCCTCCCTCGCCCGAGGCGGCGGACGTTTCCCGTGCCCCGGCCGCGACCGCGACCCAGGCCGTGGCCCCGGTCGAGCCGGCCCAGGCCGTGGGCAGCGGCCCGGTGGCGGCGGCCGATCCCGGGGCGGACGGCGCGCCGGACCAGGGCCGCGACTTCGCCAGGCAGGGCCAGGCCCTGG
>CAZIJE010000125.1:3382-10374 GCA_964539435.1 uncultured Desulfovibrio sp. | reverse complement strand
CCCCCGCGGCGGGGGGGGGGGGGTCCCCCCCCCCCCGCCCCCCCCGGGGGGGGGGGGGGGGGGGGTCGGCCCCCCCCCCCCGCCGGAGGCATCTTCAACAATAAGGAGTGAGGAGAGGGCATGGGAACGCGGGGGACGGATTACGAGTTGCGGGTGCGGGATTTTCCCGTGGGCGCGCAGATGCTGTTCGTGGCTTTCGGGGCGCTGGTGCTGGTGCCGCTTTTGACGGGCCTCAACCCCAATGTGGCGCTTTTTTGCGCCGGCATCGGCACGCTGCTCTACCAGGTGCTGACGCAGTTTCGGATTCCGATCTTTCTGGGGTCGTCGTTCGCGTTCATTGCGCCGATCATGTACTGCGTGAAGACGTACGGCGTGCCGGCCACCATGGGGGCGCTGGCGGCGGTGGGGCTGGTCTACGGCCTGGCGGCCGCGCTGATCAAGCTGCGGGGGGTGGGTATCCTGTCGCGGCTTCTGCCGACCATTGTCACGGGTCCGGTGATCATGGTCATCGGCCTGATCCTGGCGCCGGTCGGGGTCTTCATGGCCATGGGCCGCACCGGCGACGGCGCGGCGGTCCTTTATCCGCAGCCGGTGGCCATGGGGGTGTCGCTTTTCACCCTGGCCGTGACCGTGCTGGCGGCCATCTACGGCCGGGGCATGCTGCGGCTGGTGCCCATCCTGTGCGGCATCGGGGCCGGGTACGCGGCCAGCCTGGTCCTCGGGCTGGTGGATTTCGCGCCCGTGGCGGCCGCGCCGTGGTTCGCGGTGCCGGCGTTCGTGGGGCCGGCGTTCAACCTGGACGCCATCCTGGTGGTGGTGCCCGTGGCCATCGCTCCGATCATCGAGCACTTCGGCGGCGTCCTGGCCATCGGCCAGGTGACGGGCCGCAACTACCTGGAGAACCCGGGCGTGCACCGGTCGCTTCTGGGCGACGGCGTGGCCACGGCCCTGGCCGGCTGCCTGGGCGGGCCGCCGCTGACGACCTACGCCGAGGTCACGGGCGCGGTGGCCCTGACCAAGATCTACAATCCGGCGCTCATGACCTGGGCGGCGGTGACGGCCGTGTGCCTGGCCTTCGTGGGCAAGCTCGGGGCGCTGTTGCAGACCATTCCCGCGCCGGTCATGGGTGGCATCATGCTGCTTTTGTTCGGCACCATCATGGTGGTGGGGCTCAACTCCCTGGTGAGGGAGGGCGCGGACCTGATGGAGCCGCGCAACATGGTCATCGTGGCGCTCATCATCGTCCTCGGCATGGGCAAGATGGTCTTTTCCGTGGGCGGCGTGCACCTGGAGGGCATCGGCCTGGCCGGCGTGGCCGGCGTGGTTCTGAACTTCATCCTGCCCATGCCCCGGAAAAAGACCTAGTGTGACGTCCCTGAAAAAATACGATAGTATTTTTTCAGAAAAATGTAGCTTCTAAAGCATGTTGCCCATGGGGCACGCCTGCGCGTGTTTCGCCGACGCGACGCTAGGCGGAACAGGTTAAGGCCTTTCGCGCCCGTCCGCCGTCGAGGCGGGCGGGCGCTTTTGTTTGCCGAGGTCCTGGCACGGCCCGTGCAGGGGTATAAGGCAAGCGGAGGTTAAAACCATGTTCGTCGAAAAGCTTTTCCTGGTTTCCATGGTGGTTGTATTCTGCTTTGCCCTCTCCCGCCTGGCCGATGCGGTTTTGAAAACCAAACAGGCCGATTAAGAATATAACACAGACTCCCTCCCCCTCCCGCCACCGGCCGGACGGGACCCCCGGCCGGTGGCGGGACCATGCCTTCCCCCTGCTTCTCCTTGCCCCGACAACGACCGTCCAACGGTTCCTCCGGCCGTGGCGTTCTCCCGGCCGTGCCCCCTTTGTAACCGCAATCCCTTGGTTTCCGTTCCTCCCTTCGAGGGGGTCCGGGGGGCATCATGCCCCCCGGCCGCCGGAGGCGCATCCCCTCCCAACCCATGGCCGATTCTTGACTTCGCCGTCCCCGGGCCCGATAACCGGCCGACGGGCGGACGGCGTGTCCGCATGCTTCCGGGAGGGTGTCCATGTCCGAGTCCGTCCAGGCGAAGGAGCGCATGCTGATGATCGGCACGCCGTGCTACAACGGCAACGTGACGGTCAACTACCTGCGTTCGGTGGTGGCCACGATCGGGTTTCTCACCCAGCAGGGCGTGCGGACCGGCATGCTGACCCCGGCGCACGAGAGCCTGATCACCCGGGGCCGCAACCTGATCGCCAACGAGTTTTTGCGCCAGGAGGAGTACACGCACCTGCTTTTCATCGACGCGGACATCGGGTTTGCCCCGGAGCTGCCGTGGAAGTACCTGGAGGCGGACAAGGACGTGGTCTGCGGCATCTATCCGGTCAAGCACCTGGACCTGGACAAGCTGCGGACCATCGAGGGCGACGTGCTGTGCCGGGTGGCCGAGGCGGCCTCGCTGCACTACGCGGTCAAGCTCAAGCCCGGCGGCCGGCCCGAGCCGGTGACCGGGCTGTTGCCCGTGGACTACGGGGCCACCGGGTTCATGATGATCAAGCGCGAGGTCTTCCTGCGCATGGCCGAGGCCTACCCCGAGCTCCACTACGACTACGCCTACACCAACGACGACCACATCAACAACGTGGCCTTTTTCGAAACCCTCATCGATCCCGAAACCCGCGACTACCTGCCCGAGGACTATGCCTTTTGCAAACGCTGGACCGACATGGGCGGCGAGATCTACGCCGATGTGCACAGCGTCTTTACCCACGTCGGCACCCATGAATACACCGGGAACTTCACGGCCTTCCTGACCCACCTCGGCGGACCGTCGAAAAAAGGGGATAACGGCTAGGCCCGCCCCGACGGCCGTAGCCGGACGTCCAGGTTCCGCTCGTCCACACCGTTGCGGCCGCGCCGCACGGTTCCATGCGGCGGCGGGCGCTCCGCCCGCGCCCCGGCGTCTCTCCGTCCCTGCCGGATGTCCGGCCGGCGCATGGCCGACGTCCGGGGCGGCGCCGGCCTGCGAACCCGGTGCGTCCTGTCGCGCCTTTCTCGTGAATCCCCGGCCTTTGGGGGCCGGCGTTTCCTTGGCGGCGTCCCTCCCTGTTCTCGCGCTCCCCGGCATAGCAAGCCACGGCGGCCCCCGGCGTGCGGGCCGTCCGTCCGGCCCGATTCCCCTTGCCTCGGCCTTTTTTTCTGATAGGTAGGGAAGAATCGTGCCTTCCCGTTTGCCGGCCCGGGCCTGGCAAGGGAGCGGAAGCACGCTTGCATGGTTGTTGTCGTAACAAGACGCTTTCGCGCGAAAAGGAGCAGTATGAGCAAGCACGTCAAGAAGGGGGAGATCCCCCCGGAGAATGCCAAGACCAAGGCGATCATGGGATTCACGGCCGACGACACGGGCGAGTTCCTCACCACCAACCAGGGCGTGCGCATCAGCCACGACGAGGACTCCCTCAAGGCCGGCCAGCGGGGTCCGACCCTGCTCGAAGACTTCCACTTCCGGGAAAAGATCACCCACTTCGACCATGAAATGATTCCCGAACGGGTGGTTCACGCCCGGGGATCCGGGGCCCACGGCGTCTTCGAGTGCACCGAGGCCATGGGCGACTACACCATGGCCGATTTCCTCTCCGCGCCGGGCAAGAAGACCCCGGTCTTCGTCCGCTTCTCCCAGGTCCTCGGCAGCAAGGGCTCCATGGACACGGCCCGGGACATCCGTGGATTTGCCACCAAGTTCTATACGGACAAGGGCAACTTCGACCTGGTCGGCAACAACATCCCGGTCTTTTTCATCCAGGACGCCATCAAGTTCCCGGACCTGATCCACGCCGGCAAGCCCGAGCCCAACACCCGCATCCCCCAGGCCTCCACGGCTCACGACACCTTCTGGGACTTCATCTCGCTCACCCCGGAATCGACCCACGTGATCCTGTGGGCCCTGTCCGACCGGGGCATCACCCGCAGCTACCGGATGATGGAGGGGTTCGGCGTCAACACCTACCGGTTCGTGGGCGCCAATGGCCAGGGCCGGTTCGTCAAGTTCCACTGGAAGCCCAGGCTCGGCGTCCACTCCCTGGTCTGGGAGGAGGCCCAGATGCTCGGCGGCATCGACTCCGACTTCCTGCGCCGCGACCTCTACGACGCCATCGGCATGGAGTTTTTTCCGGAGTGGGACTTCGGCGTGCAGATGATCGAGGACGCGGACGAGCACAACTTCGACTTCGACATCCTCGATCCGACCAAGATCTGGCCCGAGGAGGAGGTGCCGGTCAAGATCATCGGCAAGCTGGTGCTCAACCGCAACCCGGACAACTTCTTCGCCGAGACCGAGCAGGTGGCCTTCCACCCGGGCCACGTGGTGCCGGGCATCGACTTCAGCAACGATCCCCTGCTCCAGGGGCGGCTGTTCTCCTACCTCGACACCCAGATCAGCCGGCTTGGCGGGCCGAACTTCCACGAGATCCCCATCAACCGGCCCATCGCCCAGGTCCACAACAACCAGCGAGACGCCATGCACCGCCAGACCATCAACAAGGGCCGCGTAAGCTACATCCCCAATTCCCTCGGCGACAACGCCCCCAACGTCGCCACCCAGGAAGAGGGCGGGTTCGTGCCCTACGTCGGCCGCACCATCGAGGGCCCGGCCGCGCGGTCGCGCAGCGAGAAGTTCATGGACTTCTACAGCCAGGCCCGGATGTTCTGGTTGAGCCTGTCCCAGCCCGAGCGCCGGCACCTGCTGGAGGCGGCCCACTTCGAGCTCGGCAAGGTCGCGTGCAAGGAAGTGCGGGAGCGGATGGTCGCCAACTTCAACAAAGTGGACCACGAACTGGCCGCGGCCGTGGCCATGGGCGTGGGCGTGGCCACCCCGCCGGCCGGCGAGGCTTCGGACTATGCCAAGAGCTCGCCCGCGGTCAGCATGGCCAACACGGCCAAGGGCGACATCCAAAGCCGCAAGGTGGCCATCATCGCGGCCCCGGGCTTTGACGGCAAGCAGGTCGCGGCCATGGAGGAGGCGCTGGTCCAGGCCGGAGCCGTGGTCGAGGTGGTGTCCATGCTCCTTGGCAACATCGAGAGCGCGGAAGGCGAGATGGTGATGGCGCTCAAAAACTACATCACCGCCGCCTCGGTGGTCTACGACGGCGTGTACGTTCCCGGCGGGGAGGCCAACGTCCAGATGCTGGCCACCTCGGGCAAGGTCCGCAAGTTCATCACCGAGATGTACAAGCACTGCAAGGCCATCGCGGTCACGGGCGAGGCGGTGAAGCTCCTCGACTCCTACCAGCTGCCCGGCCTGGTCCTGGCTTCGGGCAAGGCCGAGAAGGGGGCGGAACTGGGCGTGGTCGCCGACGCCGAGGGCAAGGACATGAAGTCCGTGGCCAGGGACTTCATCACGGCCCTGGGACAGCACCGGGCCTGGGCGCGCGAGGAGTTCAAGAGCAAGGTCCCGGCCTAGGAGCCGGGGACCGCACCAAAGCGGGGCGGGGGCCGGCCGGAAAGCCGGTCCCCGCCCCATTGTTTTGCCTGGAGCGTGGCCGGGGGCGGACGGCGCAAAAAGACGGTCAAGGATGCCCGCCGGAATGTACAGGCACCCTTGACCGAGGCAGGCCCCGGAGGGAGGAACGTCTCCGGGTGGGAAGAGGGGGGAAGACTATCGGTACGTGTCGTACTCGAAGGCGGGCAGTGTTTTGAGGGTATCTTCGGTGGCGCCGGGCAGGAGGATGCGGTCGTCCTCGATCCGCAGCTGGTGCACGGCCACGGCCACGTCGTGGTGGCCGAGGCCCAGGAATCCGCCCACGCCGATGATGGCGTAACTGATGGCCTTGTCCCTGGTCACGAGCAGGTCCTCGATGGAGCCGATGTTCTCGTTCCTGTCGTTGTAGACGTCCTTGCCCAGGATGTCGTTTTTGACGCTGCGTCCCTTGGCTACATCGCCGTACTCTTCGGCCGTCATTTCCCAGGCGGGAATGGTGGTGGTCGTGATGCGGGTGTCCATCCGGGCGCTCCTTGCAGGCAAAAGATAATACATTCCGTATTGTTGCAACGGATAAGGCGCTATATTTTCTACAATACGCCACTTTTCCCTTTGTGCAACAGAAAATTGCGCTTTTGCCCGAAAAAAATGAAGGCGGCTTCTTTGTTGGGGTCGAATCGGCAAGGAACAGGGCGGGTGGAGGCGGTTGTCCGGGGTCGGGTCGCCGGAAGGCGCGACGGCCGGCCCGGGAAACGTCGCCAAAAGGGGGGCGAGATGTCGGAGGGCTCCCGTCCCGCCGGGGGGACGGGAGCTCGGTGCGAGGGGTGTTAGTGCTTGAGGCTCATCTTGTAAACGAGCAGGCCAAGCAGGGCCAGAAACACCAGCGCGCCGCAGATGGCGCCGAAATCGATCAGGCTCATGTCCGACTCCCCGGGAGGTCCCGAAGCAGCCGGCGGGCGGCTGTCGTCGTCCACCGGGTTTGTGTCCGGTGCGTTCGTGTGGCGTGCGCGGGGCGGGTGCGGTCTTGCCGTGCCTGCTGTGCCCCAGCCGTGACGCGGACTGGCGGCACTCGTCTCGTGAGAACGTGACACGAAGGGCGTTGGTTGGTTGCGTTGCCTGACGTCGGGCCCCTGTTGCCATCCCCCGCGCGGCGGCCGGCCGGAGCCGTGGCGGCCCACGGCCCGGACCGCCCTTGCGGACGCCGCCGCTGGCGGGACTTGGGAAAAAGGGTATGCCTCCGCTCCGTCGCTGGCAAGGCCGGGTCGCCGCGTCCCGGCCGGGGAACCGTTCTTGCCAATGCGCCAACGAACTCGTATCGTTCGCGATCATTTCTCTTGTGTAACGGTCGCGCCGCCCTGCCGCCGCCGGCGCCGGGCCGCCCGTGGAGTGCCTATGCCTGTGGACGCCGGTATCGGCGTGGAAACGCCGGCCGATGCGGCCTTCGCCCGGGTGCTGACCGCCGGGGCCGAGGCCCTGGCCCTTCGCCACGGCTTCGGCCGGCGGGAAAACCTCCGGTTCCAACTGGCCGTGGAGGAGTTTTTCGGCTGCCTCGTCCAGGT
>CAZIJE010000125.1:0-3372 GCA_964539435.1 uncultured Desulfovibrio sp. | reverse complement strand
CGATCCGGAAAGGGCCATAGAGGTCCGGCTGAGGCCCCGGCGGCACCAGCTGTGCGCCACCTTCCGCTTCGCCGCCGCCTCCCTCTGCCTCGGCGGCCTCAACGTCACGGCCGTGACCACGGTGGACGCCGACGGCGAACCGGCCCGGGACCTGGGCCTGCTCCTGGCCGGCAAGGTCGCGGACCGGTTCCACCTGGCCCGCGAGGACAAGGCGGTCTTCGAACTGACGGCCGAGGTGGACAGGGCCTACCCCCCGGCCGCCGCCTGCCCGTCGGCCCCGGCCATCCGCCCGCCCTATGCCGCCCGGGTCTGCGACGATCCGGCCCTGCTCGCCCACGGCGCGGCCCTGGCCACGGCCCGGTATCCGGCCTGGCACCTGCCGCGCCGGTTCGCCGCGCCGGGCAAGTTCGCGGACATGGTCGCCGAGGGCCTGGGCGCGGCCGTGGCGGCCTGTGACGTGGCCGGGCACCTGGCCGGGCTCATGTGCTGGAGCCCGTCCGGGGAAAAGGGCCTGGAATTTTCCGGCCCCTTCGTGTTCGCGCCGCCGACGGACGCCCCGGCCGTGGCCCGGCTGTTGACCGACGCCTTCCTGGCCGCCGTGGCCCGGGAGCCCCGGGACCTGGTCTTCAGCTTCCGGGCCACGCCGGACGCGCCGGAGGGCTATTTCGAGCCGCTGGGGTCCCTGGACCTGGGCGGCCCGGGCGGCAGCCACCGCCAGGACGTGCTCTACCGGCACCTGCGCGAGGACGCCGGCGGCGCGGTCTGGTGCCATTCCGACCTGGAAGGGTTCCTGCGCCGAGCCTACGACGACCTGGCCCTGTGCCGCGACATCCTGCCGGCCGCCCGCATCGAGGGCCTGGAGCGCCGGCAGTCGCTTCTCTCCGCCACCCTGGACCACGGCAAGGGCCTGGCCGAGCTGCGCCTGCTCCTGGACGGCGAGGACCTGGCCGGGAACCTGGCCGGGCATGTCCGGTCCCTGGCCGACAAGGGCGTCGCCACGGTCCTGTTCTACCTGGACCTGGCCGAAGCGGCCCAGGCTGCCACGGCCGGGGAGCTGCTGCGGGCCGGCTTCTCTCCCCGGCTCGTCCTTCCCTGCGCCGGTCGCGGCGACGTGGTCGTGTTCCAGCATGTCCGGGCTGCTTGACCGCGTTCCGGACTATGTCCGGAGCTTCGAGAGCTACACGCCGAGCCGGCCGGACCCGGTCCTCATGCGGCAGTATGGCCTCAGCCGCCTCTATCGCCTCAACAACAACGAAAACGCCCTGGGGCCGCCGCCGGCCGCCCGGGAGGCCCTGGCCGGATTTCCGCCGGAGCGGGCTGCGGTCTATCCCAGCGGGGATTCCTATTTTCTGCGCGAGGCCCTGGCCGGACGGTACGGCAAGGACAGGGACCGGTTCCTGGTCGGCAACGGCTCGACCGAAATCATCACCGCCGTCATCAAGGCCCTGTGCGGCCCGGGCGACGCCATTGTCGCGGCCGACAAGACGTTCGCGGTCTACGAGTGGGTGGGAAAGTTCTCGGGCGTGGAAACGCGGCTTGTGCCGCTGCGCGGCCCGGACCTCTTGCCGGACGACGTGCTGGCCGCCGTGACCGACCGGACCAGGATCGTCTTTTTATGCAATCCCAACAACCCGACCGGGTCCTGGTGGGACCGGGAGGCGCTGGAGCGGTTCCTGGTCCGGCTCGGCGGCCGGGCCTTCGTGGTCCTGGACGAGGCCTACTGCGAGTTCATGGACGATCCGGCCTTCCCGGACGGCATGGAGGTCATGGAGCGCCACGACAACGTCCTGGTCTTTCGCACCTTCTCCAAGATGTACGGCCTGGCGGCCCTGCGGGTCGGCTACCTGTGCGGCAGCCCGGCGGCCGTGGACGTCATCCGCCGCACCCACCTGGCCTACTCGGTCAACACCCCGGGCCAGTTCGCGGCCGCCGCGGCCCTTGAGGGCGACGCCGGCCACATCCGGGACACCCGGGCCATGGTGGCGGCGGCCCGGACCTTTCTGGAGGAGACCTTCGCCGGCCTGGGGCTGGAGTGCTACAGCCGGTCCGGCAACTACCTGATGGTCCGGGTCCCGGTCTCCGACACCCTGCTCTACCGCCGGCTCATGCGCGAAGGCGTGATGATCCGGACCATGACGGGCTTCCGGTTCCCCAACTGGATCCGGGTGTCCCTCGGGCTTGAGGAGGCCATGGCCGCCTTTGCCGCCGGCCTGCGCAAGGTCCTGGACAGGCCATGACGCCCGCGCCGGCCGACACCTCCCTGCGTCCGCGCCTGTGGACCTACGAATTCACGGTCCTGACCCTGGCCGCGACCTTCGGGTTCTGTAACATCGCCATTTTCTACGGCTTCGCCAGCTACCTGGAGCGGATCGGCGTGCCCCCGGCCTGGCGCGGCCTGCTGCTCGGGGCCGAACCCCTGGCCGCCTTTATCTGCCGGCCGTTCCTGTCGGTCTGGGTCACGCCCCGAAACGCCCTGGCCCTGGCCCGGCTGTCCCTGGCCGGCCTGGGCCTGGCCCTGGCCGCCTACCCGTTCGCCCAGGGCCTCCCGGGCCTGCTGGCGGTCCGGGTCTTCCACGGCCTGTCGTTCGTCTGCCTGGTCAGCGCCGTCATGACGCTCCTTTCCCGCGTCATCGACCCGGCCGTCTCCGGCCGGGCCTTTGGCTACTTTTCCCTGTCGGCCCTGGTGCCCTACGCCGTCATGCCGCCCCTGACCGAGTGGCTGCTGCCCCGCGTGGGAAGCGAGGACCGGGCCTACGCCTTGGCGGCCCTGCTCGTGCTGCCGTCCCTGGTCCTGCTCGCGCCGCTGTCCCGGCGGTTCGGACGCGGCGCGGCCCTGCCCCCGGAGGCGTCCCGGCGGCCGTCATGGGCGGCGATCCGGGAGAACCTGTCCCAAGGGCCGGTGGCCCTGGTGTTGGCGGCCAATCTGTGCGTTTTTCTGTGCACCACCCTGGTCTTTTTCTACATCAAGCCCTTTGCCGTGGAGATCGGCCTGGCCGAGCCAGGGCTTTTTTTCACCCTGTCCACGGGCGCGTCCATGGCCGTGCGGATCCTGGCCGGCCGGTTCTACGACCGGCTGCCGAAGCCGCCGGTGCTGGCGGCGGCCCTGGTTGCCCTGGCCGGCTGCATGCTTCTTTTCGCGGGCACGGCCGGGGAGGCGCGGTTCCTGGCCCTGGCGGCCGGCTACGGGCTCTGCCTCGGCGTGGCCATGCCGCTGGTCAACGCGGTCATGTTCGGCCAGACCCCGCCGCACCTGCGGGGCCTCAACATGAACCTGATGCTTTTCACCATGGACGCGGGGTATGTGTTCGGCCCGCTGGCCGGGGGGGCGCTTTTGGCCGCCGGGGCCGGCTATCCGGTCCTTTTCGGCGTTAG
>CAZIJE010000124.1:0-10479 GCA_964539435.1 uncultured Desulfovibrio sp. | reverse complement strand
GCGGGCCAGGGCCGTCAGCAGGTTGCGGCCGACCTCCGGACCGGCCTCGCCATACGCGGCCAGGCCGAAGGCCCGCCAGGCGGCGGCCAGGGGGGTGGCGGCCGCGCAGTCCGGTCCGGCCAGATAGGCCAGGCTCCTGGCCACGGCCGGCCTGGGAACCCGGCCGGCCAGGGCGGCCAGGGCATGGCCCGTGCATTCAGGAATGGGCAGGAGCATGTTTTGAAACACCCGGGTGTTGCCGTAGTTCCAGCCGCCATCCGGCAGCTGGCGGTCCAGG
This sequence comes from uncultured Desulfovibrio sp., assembly GCA_964539435.1. Classification (GTDB taxonomy): domain Bacteria; phylum Desulfobacterota; class Desulfovibrionia; order Desulfovibrionales; family Desulfovibrionaceae; genus Solidesulfovibrio. The sequence goes on along the minus strand of CAZIJE010000124.1, from coordinate 10,202 downwards.
AGCAGACGCGCGGCCTCGGCCAGCAGGGCGTCCGGGGGCTCCGGCAGGGCGGCCAGGGCCAGCATGGCCTGGGACGTGGGCTCCACCCAGGAGTGGGTGCCGTCGATCCAGGCCCAGCCCTTGAGGCTCGGGTCGTGGCCGAACGGACTGTCTTCCTTTTTGGGCCAGCTCGCGCCCGGATGCCCGGCCAGCCAGGCGGCGGCAGCGGCCGCCTGGGCGGCATAGGCGGGGTCGGGCAGCCAGGCCAGCAGGGCCAGGGAGGTGGGCCAGGCGGCTGCTGGCCGACCGGGCAGGAGGGACACCCGGCCGTCGGCCGCCTGGACGGCGGCCAGGGCCCGGCGGGCGGCGGACGCGGCCTCTGCGGCCCGGCCCCCGGCCAAAAGGGCCATGGCCGCCCAGGCCGTGGCGTCCGGACGCGGCCCCGCGTCCGGGGCCACGGCAAAGGAGCCGTCCGGCAGGGCCCGGGCCAGCAGGGCGTCGTAGTGCGGGGCCAGTTCGCGGTCTTCCATCCGGTCTCCCAACAGCTTTTCTCCAAGCGTAACACCGGGACGTCCAAAGGCAAGGGAAAGCGCCCGCGCCGCCGGCCCCGGCTTCCCGCCGCGCGCCAAGCAGAAAGCGTGCCGCTTCCACGGCGCCGGCCGGCCGCCGGCCCCGGCGAGCCCGGGAGATACGGCCTGGAACCTTGAAATTGTCTGGCCGCTTCCGTTGAGCCGCGCCGGTCCCGCGCCCCCGGTTCCCGCCTGTCCGTATTCCATAAATCATGGAATACGGATCAAATTGACCCACGCTTCCGGCAAGACTTGATCTTGGACCGTTCTGTGTTATTTTCGGACAAGCTTGTTTCTGGCATCTTTTCAAACGCGTTCGCTCGTTCCAAGGAGAGGGTGTGCCCCCAGACGTTCCCGGTCCGGAACAGGACCTGCCGTCCCTGTCTGTGCTGGTGGTTGACGACAACGAGGTCAACCGACTCTACATGCTGCACCTGCTGCGCAAAATGGGCCACCAGCCCACCACCGCCAGCACCGGCCGGGAAGCCCTGGACGCCATCGCCAGCCAGCCGTTCGACATCATCCTCATGGATGTCCAACTGCCGGACCTCGACGGCCTGGCCGTGACCAGAATGGTCCGGGCCGGGGAATGCGGCAGCGCGAACTCCCGGGATGTCCCCATCCTGGCCCTGACCGCCTTTGCCCAATCCGGCGACCGGCAGCGGTGTCTGGCGGCCGGCATGAACGACCACCTGCCCAAGCCCGTCCGGGTCCAGGAACTCCTGGACGCCATGGCCCGGAGCATGAAAGGCAGGGATTCCGGACGTCCGGCCGACCAGCCGGAAGACCAGGCCTTCGACCTGGCCGCCTTCACCCGCGAGAGCCGCCGCGAATTCGCCAAGGAAATGCTCGCCCTGTTTCTGGAACTGGCCGAACCCAAGCGGCGGAGCCTGGAGGAGGCGATCCGAAAGGGCGACATCCAGGCGGCCGTGGCCCTGGCCCACGACCTGGCCGGCATGGCCGGTCCGCTTCGGGCCAGGCGGCTGCACGAAACCATGAAAGCGCTCCAGGAGGCCTGCATGACCGGCAACCTCTCCTCCTGCCGCGTCCACCACGCCCTGGCCGAACGGGAACTGGCCGCGGTCCTTACGGCCGTGCGCGCCCACCCCTACCTGGCCTCCGAGGCGACCTGACCGGGGCCGCGCCATGGCCAACATCCTGGTCATCGACGATGACGCCTTTTTCCGGGAATTCCTGACCCGGCTGCTCGCCGCCGACGGGCACAAGACCATCGGGGTCGACACCCTGGCCGAGGCAACCCGGCGGGCCGGAGCCGAGGACTTCGACCTGATCTTTCTGGACGTGCGCCTGCCGGACGGTTCGGGCCTGGACCTCCTGCCCAGGCTCCGGGCCCTGCCGAGCGAGCCCGAGGTGGTCATCATCACCGGGGCCGGCGATCCGGACGGCGCGGAACTGGCGATCATGAGCGGGGCCTGGGACTACATCGAGAAAAAGGCCAGCCAGGAGGCCCTGCGCCTGGCCTGCCTGCGGGCCCTGCGGTTCCGGGAAAAAAAGCAGGACTCCCTGCCCGTGCGCCGGGCCGGCATCATCGGCGGCGGTCCGGTCCTGGAGCGGACCCTGCGCCAGATGGGCCGGGCGGCCAGGAGCCAGGCCAATGTCCTGCTGTTCGGGGAGACCGGCACGGGCAAGGAGCTTTTCGCCCGGGCCATCCACGAAAACAGCGCCCGGGCCGGGGCCGAATGCGTGGTGGTGGACTGCGCCGGCCTGACCGAATCCATCATGGCCCGGGAACTCTTCGGCCACCGCCGGGGCGCGTTCACCGGCGCCTCGGGCGACACGCCGGGCCTGCTCGCCCGGGCCCACGGCGGCACGCTCTTCCTGGACGAGGTCAGCGAGCTGTCCCTTGAGATGCAAAAAGGCTTTCTGCGGCTCCTGGAGAGCCACACCTACCGTCCCCTCGGCGAAAACCGCGAGATTCCCGTGGATTTCCGGCTGGTGTGCGCCAGCAACCGCGACCTGTGGGAGATGGTGGCCGCCGGCGCCTTCCGCGAGGACCTGTTCTACCGCATCCGGGCCGTGACCATCCGCCTACCGCCGCTGCGCGAAATCCTCGACGAACTGCCCGAACTGGCCGAGCACCACCTGACGCGGATCTGCCGCAACGCCAAGCTGCCGCTCAAGACCCTGGCCCCGGAGCTTGTGGACCTGTTTTCCCAGTACCACTGGCCGGGCAACGTGCGCGAGCTGGTCCACGTCCTGGACGCCCTGGTGGCCGCTGCCCCGCTCGAACCCGAGCTTTTGCCCTCGCACCTGCCCCGGGACCTGCGGGTCCACTTCGTCCGGTCCAAGGTGGCGCGGGGCCAGCGGGAATACGACAGCGCGCCGGGTGCCGCGCCCTCCTTGCCCGAGCCTTCCGGCCGCCCCGCCCCGCCCCAAACCCTGGAATGGAACGCCTACAAGCAGGCGGCCCACGCCCAGGTGGAACGGACCTACCTGCAGACCCTGGCCCGCAGTTGCGGCGGCGACGTCCGGGCGGCCATGAACCTGTCCGGGCTCAGCCAGTCCCGGCTCTACGGGCTGCTGCGCAAGCACGGCCTGCGCCTGGGCGACTGATCCGACCGGCCGCCGCCGGCCTGGCCCCCCGCCGCGACTCCGTCGCCCGCCGCCCTCCCCATCGTTGTCGCCGCGCCCGGTTCCCTCCCGGCGCGAGGACCGCCCATGGCGGCCCGCTTCCGCTTGGCCGCACCGCCCCCAACTTCCGACCCCATGCACGTTCCTGCCGGACGACTCCTTTTTTTCAGGAACGGCGGCCTCCTTGCGGTGTCATCCGAAAACTTTCTTTTGTTTTTTCATATAGATATACAAACGGACTTTTGGCCCGGCTTTTGTAAAGAGGAGCACAACGAGACGGCGCTGTTGGGAAACGGCCAGCCGGCCAGGCAAACCAGAACGGAGTCCGCGATGACGCACAGCCAGGAAAATCTGTCGCAAGTGGCGACCCTCGCCGGCGGCTGCTTCTGGTGCGTGGAGTCCGACCTGGCCAAGCTGCCCGGCGTCACCCGGGTCGTCTCCGGCTACACCGGCGGCGTCGAACCCGACCCGGACTACGAGCGGGTTTCCTCCGGAACCACCGGCCATTTCGAGGCCGTGCAGGCCTTTTTCGATCCCGGCGTTGTCACCTACCGCCAGGTGCTCGACGTCTTTTTGCGCCACATCGACCCCACCGATCCCGGCGGCCAGTTCGCGGACCGGGGCAACCAGTACCGGCCGGCCATCTTCTACCACACCGAGGCCCAGAAGACGGAAGCCGAGGAGGCCCTGGCGGCTCTGGCGGCCTCGGGCCGGTTCGACCGCCCCCTGGCCGTCGCGGTCCTGGCCTTCACCTTTTTCACCCCGGCCGAGGCCCACCACCAGGGGTACGCCAAGACCCACAGGCTTCAGTACGAGACCTACCGGCGCTTCTCCGGCCGGGACCGGTTCCTGGAGGAGGCCTGGGGGAAAAAAGGCCAGCCGGACGGTCCGGCCGAGGCGGCCGGAAAAAACGGCAGCTGGCGTCACTTCGTCAAGCCGGACGCCGCCACCCTGCGCCAGGGCCTGAGCCGCCTGGCCTTCGAGGTCACGCAGCAGGACAAGACCGAGCCGCCGTTCGACAACGCCTACTGGGACAACAAGGCCGAAGGCATCTATGTCGACGCGGTCTCCGGGGAGCCGCTTTTCAGCTCCCGCGACAAATTCGATTCCGGCACGGGCTGGCCGAGCTTCACCAAGCCGCTGGTCCCGGAAAACATCGTCGAGCGCGAGGACAAGACCCTTTTTGCCACGCGCACGGAAGTGCGCAGCCGCCACGGCGACTCGCACCTCGGGCACGTCTTCCCGGACGGTCCCCCTCCCACAGGGCTACGGTATTGCCTGAATTCAGCCGCCTTGCGTTTCGTCCCCAAGGACACGCTCGCGCGCGCCGGCTACGGCGAATTCGGCAACAACTTCCAATAAAATCCGCTTCTCCCCCCTCCCCCCATCGGTCCCGGGACGGCGCAAGCCGTCCCGGGGCTCCCGCCTTTTGCGGCCATCCATGTGAAACCTTGAACAATCCACTGGAACCCCGAAAAAAAATCGGCTAATCCTTTTTCCGCACCCTGCCGGCCACTTCTTCCGCCCGTCCGGTTCTCCGGCCAGGCCCGGCCAGCGCCGCGCGGCAGGCAACGTCCGTGCCCAACACCGGGGAACGTCTGTGGCCGTAAGCGTCAAACACAAGCTCTGGGCGCTTTTCACCTGCATCCTGGCCGGCTTTCTCCTGGTTTTCGCCGTGGATTCCTTTGAAGGCCGCCGCATCCAAAAGACCCTGGAACTCGAACGCCTGGCCGTGACCGCCCAGATCGAGGCCCTGGGCATGCGGCGGCAGGAGAAGAACTACTTCCTGCGCCACGACCCGGCCTCCCTGGCCCTGGTCGGCCGCCACCAGCAGGCCGCCAGCCAGGCCATCCGGGCCATCCGCCACCTCGATCCGGACAACGCCCCGGCCTGCGACGCGGCCCTGGAACGGCTGGCCGAATACCAGACCGGGTTCGAGGCCATGGCCGGCAATCCCGACGCCTCGGGCGTGGACGCCCCGGCGGCCCTGTTCCTGGAGCGGTCCCAGGCCCTGGAACGGCTGGAGGCGCTTGCGCCCGACCTGCGGGCGGACCTGCTCCGTCTGGGACGCCTGGAGAAGCGGTGGCTGGCCGCCGGCACCCCGGACGCCCTGGCGCGCCTGGAGGCCGAAACCCTCCGCCTGCAGGAGGTCGCCCGCGCCGGCGGACCGGAAGCCGGGGACGCGGCCGCGTCCCTTGCCGCCTACCGGCAGGCCCTGGACGCCTACGCCAGCCGCCTCGACGACCTGGGCTCCACCAGCGCCGTCTTCGTGGCCGCGGCCCGGAACCTCGAGCCCATGGCCGAGGACCTGCGCCGCCATTACGAGACCCGTCGCCGCGAGATCGCGGCCAACGCCGCCGTGGCCACCTGGACCATCCAGGCCGCGATCCTGGGGCTCGTGGCCCTGGCCTGCTGGGCCGTGTTCCGGTCCGTGGCCGTCCCCCTGGCCGTCATCGGCCGCCATGCCCGCCGCGTGGCCCGGGGCGAGGCCACGGACCTCCAGCCGGCCGCCTTCTCCGGCGAGTTCCGCGCCCTGGCCGAGGACATCGCCCGCATGGAGCGGCACCTGCTCGCCACCATCCTGGACCTGGCCCGCAAGGAACGCGAGGCCGCCGAGGAGGCCACGCGGGCCCGCGAGGCCCGCAAGCGGGCCGAGGACTTGAGCCGCGTCAAATCCAATTTCCTGAGCCTCGTCTCCCATGAGCTCAAGACGCCGCTGACCTCCATGGTCGGCTTCGCCCAGGTCATGCTCAAGCGGCTCGACCGCGGCGTTTTCGCCGAACACATGGCCGCAAACAAGGACCTGGCCGCCGAGGTCGGCCGCTTTCACCACAACCTGGGCATCGTGCTCGACGAGGGCCGGCGGTTGGCGAAATTGATCGAAAACGTCCTGGAGCTGGCCTCCCTGGAATCGGGCAGGACGCCCCTGGCCATGGAGGCGGTGGCCGTGGCCGACGTGGTGGACCGGGCCGCGGAGCCGTTTTTGGACGCCATGTCGGAAAAGGGCCTGGGCTTCTTGCGCGACATCGAAACCGACCTGCCGCCCCTGCGCTGCGACCGGGAGCGCATGGTCTACGTGCTGCGCCACCTGTTTTCCAATGCCGTCAAATTCACCGACGCCGGCCAGGTGGTCTGCCGGGCCCGGCGCGACGGGGACATGGCCGTCATCAGCGTGGAGGACACCGGCCGGGGCATCCCGCCGGAAATGCGCGAGGCGGTCTTCGAGAAGTTCCTGCAACTCGGCGACAACCTGACCGGCAAGATGCCAGGCCTCGGCATCGGCCTGGCCGCCTCCCGGGCCGTGGTCGAATTCCATGGCGGCTCCATCCGCATCATGGGCGAACCCGGGCGCGGCAGCACCGTGTCGTTCACCGTGCCCCTGGCCGAGGCGGCGTGAGGCTCCGCGCCCCGGGGACGGCTTTGCTTTGCCCCGTGCCTGGGCTATGGTCCGGGCGGCCCATCCGCAACACCGAGGCGGTTTCATGATCCAGGACGAACTGAGCAAGCTGCGCCTGAAACTCATCGCCATCACCCTGGCCTTCTCGTTTATTCCCCTGTTCAGCCTGGGCCTGGTCCTCTACGACCGCTTCTACGTCACCTACACGGAAAAGGTGTACGGGAGCCTCAGCAATCTGGTGGAAAACAAAAAGACCACCATCGACCTGTTCCTGACCGAGCGCATGGCCCAGCTCTCCACCCTGGCCCAGACGGAAGCCTACAAAGACCTGTCCGCCGACGCCTATCTGGAGCACATCTTCAGCCTGCTGCAGCTGCACAGCCGGTCCTTCCTCGACCTGCAGGTCATCGACCAGAACGGCATCTGCGTCTCCTACGTCGGTCCCTATAAGCTCAAGGGCATCGACTACAGCCACGAGGACTGGTTCCGCAAGGTCATGGCCAAGGGCATCCACGTCAGCGACGTGTTCCTGGGGTTTCGCAAATACCCCCACTTCAACATCGCGGTCAGCCGCCGCGAGGGCGAGCGGACCTGGGTCCTGCGGGCGGCCATCGACTCGGACATCTTCGACTCCCTGGTCAGGAGCATCCACCTCGGCAAGTCCGGCGACGCCTTCATCCTGGCCTCGGACCATGTGCTCCAGACCAAGCCCCGCTTCGGCCACGCCATCTTCGACACCCTGAACTTTCCGGACATCCCCCGGTTCTCCGGCACCCGCGTCGAACGCCTGACCATCGACGGCCAGACCTCGCTCTACGCCATGACCTGGCTCAACCACAAAGACTGGCTGCTGGTGATCAAGGACGACCCGCGCGAGGAGCTGCTGCCGGTCCAGCGGGCCCGGTGGCTCTTGATCCTGCTCCTGGCCGGCGGCACCCTGGTCATCATCGGCGGCGCGGTCATCATCGCCAACGGCACGGTCAAGGCGCTGATCCGGGCCGAGCGCGAAAAGGCCACCCTGGACGCGTCCCTGACCCAGTCGAGCAAGATGGCCGCCCTTGGCAAGCTGGCCGCCGGCGTGGCCCACGAGGTCAACAACCCCCTGGCCATCATCATGGAAAAGGCCGGCTGGATGCGCGACCTCCTGAGCGAGGAGGACATCAAGGCCAGTCCCAACTTCCAGGAGTTCGAGGACGCCGTGGCCAAGATCGAGTTCCACGTCCGCCGGGCCAAGGACGTCACCCACCGCCTCCTCGGCTTCGCCCGGCGCATGGAGCCGACCCAGGAGGACATCGACGTCAACATGCTCCTGGACCAGACCAAGTCGTTTCTGGAGAACGAGGCCGGCTTTCGGGGCATCACCTTCCACAGCGACTACCAAAAGGACCTGCCCCGCATCGAATCCGACACGTCCCAACTCCAGCAGGTCTTTCTCAACATCATGGACAACGCCATCGACGCCATCGACAAAAACGGCTCCATCACCGTGACCACCCGGGCCGCGCCCGAGACCGGCGAGGTGGTCATCACCATCGCCGACACCGGCAAGGGCATGCCCAAGGAAGCCCTGGAAAAGATTTTCGACCCCTTCTTCACCACCAAGAAGGTGGGCGAAGGCACGGGGCTCGGCCTGACCATCAGCTACAGCATCATCAAGAAGCTCGGCGGACGCATCGACGTCCAGAGCGAGGAAGGCCACGGCACGGCCTTCCAGATCACCCTGCCGGTCTGCGCCTGAGGCCGGCCCGCCCGCGTCCGGCGACTTCGCCCCGGCCGGGACAGGCAACCGGACCCGTGGCCGAAGACGCGGACCCGCGTTTTCGGCCCAGTGGAAAGGGTACTCCCGCCGCCACGGATGCCGACGGGTTCCGGGGCGGCGACACCAACCCGCACGGGGAGGGACGGATGGGACTTCGCGTATTGGCCGTGGACGACGAGGCCGATTTCATCGAGACCCTGGTCAAGCGGTTCACGTTCCGCCAGATCCCGGTCACGGCCGCCTCCAGCGGCCCCGAGGCCCTGGCCCTGCTCGAACGGGACCCGTTCGACGTGGTCATCCTCGACATGCGCATGCCGGGCATGGACGGCCTGTCGGTGCTCAAGGAGATCAAAAAGCGCCACCCCCTGGTCGAGGTCATCATCCTGACAGGCCACGCCTCGGTGGAGGCCGGCATGCAGGGGATGTCGCTCGGGGCCTACGACTACGTGCTCAAGCCCGTGGACTTCGGCGAGCTCCTGGAAAAGGCCCGCAAGGCCTACGAACGCAAACAGCTCCAGGAATCGCAACGTGAAAAATGACCTGGGCAGCCCGCCGCTTTGGCCCCACACCCTCCTGGCCCCGGCCCTGGCCGGGGCGGCGGTGCTCCTGGCCCTGGCCGCGCCGCCCCAGGTCGGCGTGGTTTTGGCCCTGTTCGCGGGCGCGGTCTGCATCGGCTCGGCCCTGACCCTGGCCCGGCGGGTGCGGCGCGGCGAACGCGAGGTCCACGACCTCGACCTGAAGCTGCTCCAGTCCCAAAAGCTCGCCGCCATCGGCGAACTGTCCTCGGGCATCGCCCACGAGATCAACAACCCCCTGGCCGTCATCACCCAGGAACTCGACCTGGTGCGCGAGATCGCGGGCCAGGGCCAGGACGTGACCGCCCAGGACCTGGCCGAGGTCAAGGATTCCCTGGCCGAGATCGGCAAGCAGGTGGACCGGTGCCGCCTGATCACCCACAAGCTCCTCAACTTTGCCCGCAAGATGGAGCCCGTGCTCCAGGAGGAGGCCCTCGACCGGGTCATCGAGGACATGGCCCTGCTGGTCGAGCGCGAGGCAGCCAGTCGCGGCGTGGCCATCGTGCGCGACTACGCGTCCGGGCTGCCGCCGATCCGCACCGACGTGCCGCTCTTGCGCCAGGTGATCCTGAACCTCCTGACCAACGCCCTCCAAGCCACGCCCCAGGACGGGACCATCACCCTGGCCACGCGCCGGATCGACGGCAAGGTCGGCATCGAGGTCCGCGACACCGGCTGCGGCATCGCCCCGGAAGACATGGACAAGATCTTCAACCCGTTTTTCACCACCAAGGAACCGGGCAAGGGCACGGGGCTCGGCCTGTCCCTGGCCCACGGCATCGTCACCCGGCTCGGCGGCACCCTGACCGCCGCGAGCCGCCCGGGCCAAGGCGCGACCTTCACCGTCACCCTGCCCCTCTAACCCTCCCACGGAGAAGCAGACCATGGCCGATCCCATCCGCGTGCTGATCGTGGACGACGAAGAACGGTTCCGCGAAACCCTGGCCAAGCTCCTCGGCCGCCACGGTTTCGCAGTGCGCACGGCCGGCGGCGGCCAGGAGGCCCTGGCCCTGCTCGGCGAGGCCCCGTGCGACGTCATCGTTCTCGACGTCAAAATGCCCGGACTCAGCGGCCAGGAGGCCCTGCCCCTCCTGCGCGCCGCCTGTCCCGAGGCCGAAGTCCTGGTCCTGACCGGCCACGCCTCGGTGGACATCGCCTCGGCCATGATCAGCGGCGGCGCGGCCGACTACCTGCTCAAGCCCTGCCCCACCGACGAACTCGAAGGCGCCATCCGCGCCGTCTACGACCGCAGGCAGGCCACGCGGCCGCGGTAAGTGATAAAGATGCCTCCGGCGGCCGGGGGGGATCATCCCCCCCGGACCCCCTGGAAG
>CAZIJE010000123.1:0-10509 GCA_964539435.1 uncultured Desulfovibrio sp. | reverse complement strand
GGACCCACCCGTCCAGGGGGTCCGGGGGGGATGATCCCCCCCGGCCGCCGGAGGCATCTTTCCCTACCTCCGCATCGTGGCGATGACGATGCCGCAGGCGATGCAGGCGCCGCCGGCGGCGTGGTAGAGGGCGATGGGCTCGCCGAGGATAAGCGTCGCCTCCACGGCGGTAAAAAGCGGCAGGGAATAATAGACCATGCCGGCCAGGACCGGTCCGATGGCGGTGATGGCCTTGGTCCAGAGGAGGTAGGCGGCGAAGGAGCAGCCGATGCCGACGTAGAGGATGCTGCCGACGACCACGGACGTCCAGTGGGGCGGCGGCAGGCTGGCCGCCTCCCAGGCCAGGCCCGGCAGGCACAGGAGCAGGCCCCAGGCGAAGGCGGCGGCGTTGAACCCCTCCAGGGAGACGTCCCGGGGCCGGTAGCGCGAGAAAAACGAATAGGCCGCGAAACAGGCCACCCCGGCCAGGGCGATCAGGTCGCCCGAGGCGAACCGGACCCGGGCCAGGGCCTGCCAGTCGCCGCGCGAAAAAAGGGTCAGCACGCCGAGGAGCACCACCCCGACTCCGGCCAGCCGGCGGTAGGTCAGGGGTTCGGCGGCGAAAATCCGCGACAGGACGATGATCATGACCGGGGCGGTCGGCACGAGCAGGGCGATGTTGAGGCTTGTTGTGGTCTGGGCGGCCTTGTAGATCAGGGTGTTGAGCCCGGTGACGCCGAGCAGGCCCATGACGGCGAAGTAACGCCAGTGCCGGCGCATGCCGGGCCAATCGGCCTTGAGCCTGGGCAGGGCCAGGGGGGCGAGGCAGACAAGCGCCAGGACCCAGCGCCAGAAGTTGAGCTGAAAGGGCGGCATGGCCTGGGCGATGCCCCGGGCGGCCACGAAATTGCCGGACCACAGGACCGTGGCGGCCAAAGCGGCCAGAATGCCGGCAGTGCGTTGGGAGACCGCCATGGTCGTTGCTTCGGGAGTCCCCCCCTTTCAGGGGGTCCGGGGGGGATGATCCCCCCCGGCCGCCGGAGGCGTCTCCCCTCTTCCTACTCCTCGCCCTCGCCCTTCTTCCCGCCCACGGCGCGCTTGTAGCGGCAGCTCCGGTTCGGGCAGGCGATGAGCTCGCCGTCGCGGGTCTTTTTGCGGACCAGGATCTTGGAGTCGCACAGCGGGCAGGGCTCGCCCACGGGCCAGTCCCAGACCGCGAAGTCGCACTGGGGGTAGCTGTCGCAGGCGTAGAAGACCTTGCCGCGCTTGGAACTTTTCTCGACCAGGGTGCCGGAGCAGCCTTCGCGCGGGCAGGCCACGCCGGTGGAGAAGGGCTTGGTGTACTTGCAGTCGGGCCAGCCGGTGCAGGCGATGAACCGGCTGCCGGTGCGGGATTTCTTGAGCACCAGGTCCTTGCCGCACTGGGGGCAGGTCCCGACGGCCGCGACCTCCTCGGGCTTGCGCTCCCGGGGCAGGATGGCCCCGTCCCCGGCCCGGTCGAACTCCTTGGTGTTCTTGCAGTCGGGATAGCCCGAGCAGCCCAGGAATTCGCCGGCCTTGCCGAACCGGATGACCATGGGCTTGCCGCACAGCTCACACTTGATGTCCGTTTCCTTGCCGGCCTTGACCTTGGCCATGTCCTTGGCCGCCTTGGCCAGGGTCGGGTAGAAATCGCCGGTGAAGTCGCGCAAAAGCGCCACCCAGTCGCCCCGGCCTTCGGCCACGGCGTCCAGGGCCTCCTCCATGCCGGCCGTGAACCCGACGTCCATGATCTTGACGAAATGCTCGGCCAGAAGGTCGGAGACGGTCTCGCCGAGTTCGGAGGGCACGAAGTGCTTGTCCTCCAGGCGGGCGTAGTCCCGGTCGATGAGCGTGGAAATGATGGCCGCGTAGGTCGAGGGCCGGCCGATGCCCTTCTCCTCCAGTTCGCGCACCAGGGAGGCTTCGGAATAGCGCGGCGGCGGCTGGGTGAACTTCTGGTCCTTTTTCAGCTCCAGGAGCGTCAGTTCCTGGTCCTTGGCCAGCGGCGGCAGGGACTTGGCCTCGTCTCCGGCCTCCTGGCCGTAGACCTTCAGGTAGCCGGGAAAGATCAGGCGCTGGCCCTTGGCCCGGAACACGGCCGGACCGGCCGCGATGTCGGCGGTGGTGTCCCAGAACCGGGCCTCGCTCATCTGCGAGGCCACGAACCGCTCCCAGATGAGCTTGTAGAGCGAAAAGAGGTCCTTGGGCAAAAGCGTCTTCACGGCGGACGGGGTCAGGGCCACGTCGATGGGCCGGATGGCTTCGTGGGCGTCCTGGGCTCCGGCCTTGGACCGGAAGTGCCGGGCCTTTTCCGGATAGTAGTCCGGACCGAGGGTTTCGGTGATGAATTCCCGGGCCGCGTCCCGGGCCTCGTCCGCGATGCGCGTGGAGTCGGTGCGCATGTAGGTGATGAGCGCCACCGTGCCCCGGTCGCCGAGCTCCAGGCCCTCGTAGAGCTTCTGGGCCGCGCCCATGGTCCGCTTGGCCGAATAGCCGAGCCGCTGGTTGGCGGCCTGCTGGAGCGTGGAGGTGATAAAGGGCGGGGGGGGGGACTTCTTGCGTTCCTTCTCGGCCACGGACGCGACCACGAAGGGGTTGCCCGTGATCGCCGCCTCGGCCGCGCCGGCCTGCTCGGCGCTGCCGATCTCGACCTTCTTGCCGTCGTATTTGGCCAGTTCGGCCTCGAATTCGGGAGGGACGTCGCCGGCCAGGCGGGCCTTGAAGACCCAGTACTCCACCGGCACGAAGGCGCGGCGCTCCTTTTCGCGGTCCACCACCAGGCGCAGGGCGACGGACTGGACCCGGCCGGCCGAAATGCCGCTTTTGACCTTCTGCCACAGGATCGGCGAGACCTTGTAGCCGACCAGGCGGTCCAGGATGCGCCGGGCCTGCTGGGACAGGAACAGCTTCTCGTTGATCTCGCGGGGGTTGGCCAGGGCTTCGCGCACGGCCCGGGCCGTGATCTCGTTGAACATGATGCGGTGGATGGGAACGTCCGCATCCTTTAATATCTCGGCCACGTGCCAGGCAATGGCCTCGCCTTCGCGGTCCGGGTCGGGCGCCAGATAGATGGCCTTGGCCCCGGCGGCGGCTTCCTTGAGCTTGGAAACCACCTTCTGCTTGCCTGGAATGATTTGGTATTGCGGCGCGAAATCCTCTTTTTCATCCACCCCGAGCTTTTTGGAGGGCAGATCGCGCACATGACCAACCGACGCTTCGACGGCATAGGCATTGCCGAGGAACTTCTTGATGGTCTTCACCTTGGCCGGCGACTCGACGATGATTAAGTCCTTTCCCATGGCAGGCGTGCTATAGCCATCCGAAGGGGGCAAGGCAAGGGTTGCCGTTTGTCTGTTGGCAAGCTACTCCTCGTTTTTGGCCCGCACGTATGACTTTTTCATAAAATGAACTCGGCCCGCCCGGCGGGTCGCGGAGAGACCCTTGGAGAGTGCGACGCGTTTCGGACACGTGGTCATGCTCGGCCCCACCAATGCCGGCAAGTCCACGTTGCTCAACCGGGTGATCGGACAGAAGGTGTCCATCGTTTCCCCCAAGCCCCAGACCACCCGCAACAGCATCAGCGGCATCCTGACCGAGGGCGGCGTCCAGGCCGTGTTCCTGGACACGCCGGGCCTGCACCGCCAGAAACGCGGCATCGCCCCCCTGCTCCTGCGCTCGGCCTACGCCGCCCTGACCCGGGCCGACGTGGTGCTGGTGCTGCTCGACGGCGCGCAGTACGCCCGGCGCATGGAGGGCCTCAAAAACGACCTCCAGCCCATCGCCCGGGTCCTGCGCGACAGTCCCGTGCCCGTGGTCGTGGCGCTCAACAAGGTGGACGTGGTCCGGGAAAAGGCCCGGATGCTGCCGGTTTTGGCGGCCATCGGCGAGGCCCTGCCCGGGGCGGAGCTTTTTCCGGTCAGCGCCCTGACCGGTGTGGGCGTGTCCGAGCTCCTGGCCGCGCTCTTTTCCCGCCTGCCCGAGGGGCCGCACCAGTTCGACCCGGACGAGGTCTCCACCGCGCCGGTCCGTTTTCTGGCCTCGGAGATCGTGCGGGAGAAGGTCTTTTTGGCCCTGGGCGAGGAACTGCCCTATTCCACGGCCGTGACCGTGGAGCACTGGGACGAGACCTCCAAGCCCGGGCTGGTCAAGATCCAGGCCTCGATCCTGGTCGGCCGGGAGAGCCACAAGCCCATGGTCATCGGCAAGGGCGGGGAGCGGATCAAGGACATCGGCCAGAAGGCCCGGCTGGACATCGAGGAGATGCTCGGGACCAAGGTCTTTCTGGAGCTGTGGGTCAAGGTCCGGCCGGACTGGGCCGACGATCCGGCGCTCTTGCGCGACCTGGGGCTCGGGGAATAGCGTTTGGGCTCTAGGCGCGGGGCCGGGAGGACGACCATGGCCGGGGACGGCGTGAGGGAAAAAGCGGACACGGCGGCCGGGGAGCGCCTGGAACGGGTGCGGGAGCGGATCGTCGCGGCCTGCGCGGTCTGCGGCCGGGATCCCGCGACAGTGACTTTGGTCGCGGTCTCCAAGCTCCACGACGCCGCCGAGGTGGCGGGGCTCGCCGCCTGCGGCCAGACGATCTTCGGCGAGTCCTACATCCAGGAGGCCCTGCCCAAGATGGCGGCCGCGCCGGCAGGGCTCCAATGGCACTTCATCGGCCACCTGCAACGCAATAAAGCGAAACTGGCCATCGGCCGGTTCAGCCTGATCCACACCGTGGACAATGTGGAACTGGCCCGGCTTTTGCAAAATAAATCCGACGAACAGGGGCTGACCCAGGCCGTGTGCCTGCAGGTCAACGTGGCCGGGGAGGCCCAGAAGTCCGGCATCGCCCCGGAGGGCCTGCCGGAGCTGGCCGAGGCCGTGGCCGGCATGCCCGCCCTGGCCCTTCGCGGCCTGATGGTCATTCCGCCGGTCTTCGACGACCCCGAGGGCGCGCGGCCGGCCTTTGCCCGGCTGCGGGAACTGCGCGACGCCCTGGCCGGCCGGCTGGGCCTGGCCCTGCCGGTCCTGTCCATGGGCATGAGCGGCGACCTGGAGGCGGCCATCCTCGAAGGGGCCACCCACGTGCGCGTGGGCACGGACCTGTTCGGACCGAGACAGCCATAACGCGTCCCCAGCGGACGCCGGGAGAAAACCGTGGCCAAAGAACCCGAAGCGCCGGAAGGCAAGAAGAAATCGGGCTTTCTCAAATACGTGACCCTGGTGGTGCTGCTGCTGGTCCTCGGCGGCGGCGGCTACTTCGCCTATCTCAAGTTTTTCGCGGCCAAGCCGCCGGAAACGGCCGCCGAAGCCCCTGCTGAAGGGCACGGCGCGCCCGAGGAGAAGCCGAAAGCCGAGGAAAAGCCCAAGGCCGAGGAGAAAAAGGCCGAGGGCGGCCACGGCGAGTCCAAGGGCGGGCACGGCGACGCCAAGGGCAAGGACAAGGCCCCGTCCAACAACGTGGCCCTGCCGCCCTTCGTGGTCAACCTGGCCGACCCCAACGCCCGGCGCTACCTCAAGATCGTGCTGGACGTGGAAATGACCGGCAACCCGGAACTGCTGGAAGCCAACCAGGCCAAGATCCGCGATTCCCTGCTCATGCTCCTGTCGTCCAAGACCTCCCAGGACATCAGCACCCTGGAAGGCAAGATCCTTTTGCGCAAGGAAATCGTGGACCGCCTGAACCAGGCCCTGGGCCAGGCCAAGGTGGCGCGGGTCTATTTCACGGATTTCGTCATCCAATAACCCGGCGCCGGCCGAGAGGGTTTTGCATGGCTCCCGACGACATTGATCAGGACAAACTGGCCGCCGAATGGGCCGCCGCCCTGGAGGACCAGGACGACGACAAGCCGGCCTCCCAGTCCGACATCGACGCCCTGTTCGACCAGCCCTCCGGGGGCGGCGGAGGCGGTGGCGGCGACGACGCCCTGGCCGCGGAATGGGCCTCGGCCCTGGCCGACGAAGAGGAACAGTCGATCAAGCGCGAGCGGGACCAGGAGGCCCTGTCCCGGCAGAGCGCCTCGGCCCAGTTCAAGAATTTGACGCAGGAGGCCAAGGCGCCACGTCCGGAAAACGTCCGCCGGGACCTGGACTTCATCCTGGACATCCCGCTGGACGTGTCGGCCGAACTCGGCCGGACCAAGCTTTTGATCAACGAGCTGCTGCAGCTCGGCCAGGGCTCGGTCATCGAGCTCAACAAGCTGGCCGGCGAGCCCCTGGAGATCTACGTCAACGGCAAGCTGGTGGCCCGGGGCGAGGCCGTGGTCATCAACGAGAAATTCGGCGTGCGCCTGACCGACATCATCAGCCCCATCGAACGGGTGAAGCAGCTTGCCTGATTCCGCGCCCGCCCCCCTGCCCGCTGCCCCGGACCTCGGCCTGGCCGGCGCGGCCCTGCAGATGGCCCTGGCCCTGCTCCTGATCCTGGCCATCATCTTCGCGGCCTACTGGCTGCTGCGCCGGTACGGCGGCAAGTTCGGGCTCGGCCCGGCCGGCCGGGGCGGCATGCTCAGGCTCATGGCCCACCTGAGCCTCGGCCCGCGCAAAAGCCTGGTCGTGGTCCGCTTCTTGAATAAGGATCTGGTGCTTGGGGTCACGGACCAGACCATCACGCTTCTGAGCGAGGGCAACGCCGAACATGACGCGCACTCCGATTTCGCGGCCGCGCTGGCCGAACAGACCGGCCGGAAAGACGGCGATCCGGCTCCCTAGCCTGGCCTGCCTGCTGGCCCTGGTTGCCGGCGTTTTCCTCCTGGCCGCGCCGGCCCTGGCCCAGGACGCCCCGACCCTGTCGCTCAACCTGGCCGCCGGCCAGAACCAGCCCGAGCGGGTCTCGACCCTGCTCGAAATCCTGTTCGCCCTGACCGTCCTGTCCCTGGCGCCGTCTTTCATCCTGACGGTCACCTCGTTTACCCGGATCATCATCGTGTTCTCGTTTCTGCGCCAGGCCATGGGCGTGCCCCAGGTGCCGCCGACCCAGATCCTGGCCAGCCTCGCCATCTTTCTGACGGTGGTGATCATGTATCCCACGGGCAAGCAGATCAACGACGACGCCCTGCAACCGTACCTCGAGGAACGGATCGGGTTCACCGAGGCCCTCAAAAAGGCCGAGGCCCCGCTGCGGGAATTCCTGTTCAAGCACACCCGGGAAAAGGACCTGTCGGTCTTTTACACCATCACCAAGATGGAGCGGCCCAAGGACAAGTCCGAGGTGCCGACCCCGATGCTGGCGGCCGGATTCATGATCAGCGAGCTCAAGACCGCCTTCACCATCGGCTTTCTCATCTACATCCCGTTTCTGATCCTGGACATGGTCATCTCAAGCATCCTGCTCGCCATGGGCATGATGATGCTGCCGCCGGCCACCATCGCCATGCCGTTCAAGCTCCTGCTTTTCGTCCTGGTGGACGGCTGGGGCCTGATGGTCGGGTCGCTGGTCAACTCGTTCGGAACCTGAGGAGGCGTCCGCCATGACACCGGATATGGTGGTGGCCCTGTCCCGCCAAGCCATAGAAACCGCCCTTTTCCTGGCCCTGCCCATGCTCGGCGTGTCGCTCGTGGTCGGCGTGGTCATTTCCGTGCTCCAGGCCGCCACCCAGATCCAGGAGATGACCCTGACCTTTGTGCCGAAGATCCTGGCCATGTTCATCGCGCTGCTGCTCGCCTTCCCCTGGATGATGGACAAGATGCTCAATTTCACGCGCGAACTGATGATGAACATCCCGACCTACATTCGCTGACGCCCCGTCCCTCTCGCCTCCAGGCCAGTTGGTCGCTAACGGACCCGCCCTTCCGTCCGTTGTTTCCTGTCCCGGCTGCCGCCCTGCCCTCCCGATGTCCGAGCACGCCGCCTGCGCCGGCCCCGCGGCCGTTGCGGTCCGTTCGACTCCTTTTCCCTGCCCGCGCCTCAAAAAGCCTGAAAACGGCCCTCCAGAGAGCCTGGAACGGGCAATAACGAAACCTTTCCCCCGTTTCCCCCTGCCAGGGGGTCCGGGGGGGATGATCCCCCCCGGCGGGGCCCGGGGCGGCGCCCCGGCGGCCTATCCGACGAAATACTCGGCGTTGCTTTTCACAAAGGCGAGGGCCGCGTCGAAGGCGGCCTGGGAGTGGGGCTCGAAGGTGGCGGTGGGGCGAAGGCCCCGGGCGGCGAGGCGGGCGAACAGGGCGTCGAACGGGATCTCGGCCTGTCCCGGCCCGAGGTGCTGGTCAAAGGAGCCGTCGTTGTCGTGGAGGTGCAGGTGCAGGAGATACGGGGCCAGGGCCTCGACCCAGGCGTCCAGGTTGTCCCGGAGCTTGCCCTCGGCGAAACTGTACCAGTGGCCGATGTCGAGGCAGGCCCCGACCTTGGCCGCCGCTTCCGGGGACAACCGGTCGCGCAGGGCGGCCACGGCCCCGGACACGGTGGCGGGATCGGTCTCGAAGGTGTTTTCCAGGCACAGCGGCGGATGCTCGGGCCAGGCGGCCAGGACCTCGGCCCAGGTGTCGGCCGCCCGGGCGGCCCACTCCGGAAAGGAGCGGATGTAGAGGAAGCGGTTGTAGGCGGCGTGGCCCACGAGCCGGTCCGGCCGGTAGATGCGGGCCGTGTCCATGGCGGCTTTCAGGCGGTCGCGGCTGGCGGCCCGGATGCGGGCGTCGGCGCTGCCGGGCTGCAAGTCGAAAAAGGGCAGGTGCAGGGTCCGGGGAAGGCCGGCCGCGTCCAGGCGGCGGGCCAGGTCCGTGTGCCAGGCCGGGGTCTTGGCGTCCATGAGGACCGGGTCGAGGCCGAGCTCCGGCGGCACGCGGCCGTCCAGGTGGCGGTCGAGCAGGGACGGGTCGCGGTCGGCCACCCGCAGGTTCAGATTGACGTAAAACCGGGACATGGGAGAGGCGGCTATTCCCTGGGCAGCGGATAGACCTGGCTGAAAACGGTCTTGCCCGAGGGATCGACGATGGTCAGCCTGAGGCCGTAGATGTCCCTGGCCTCGATCCTCGGCGGCAGGGGCAGGCTGGCCGCGATCTGCTTGAAGCGCTGGATCTGGAAGGCCAGTTCGTCCTTCTCGGCCTTAAGGGGCGTGAAGGTGGCGTCGTTGCCCACGAGTCCGGCCTCGACCCGGCCGACCAGGTTGGTCTGGGGCGTGACATTGCTCAGGTCGAAATTCAGCTGCAGCCGCTTGTTCTCGATTTTCACCCGCAGGTTGTCCACGCCGGCCTGGCTGGCGTCCACCCGGGCCAGGAGCCTGGCCAGATCCGGGCGCGGGATTTCCCGCTCCTTGGAATCGGCCTTGTCCTTGGGCTCCTCGTGCCTGGGCTTCCACCAAGCCGGATTGTCGGCGTTGTAGGAACCGATCAGGGTTTCAAGGGCCGTCAGGTCCCGGGTCCGCAGGACCCGTTCGATGTCGTCCAGGCGGGCAAGCCGTTCGCCGGCGGCGTCGAGGTCGCCTTGCAGGCCCGAGGCCCGCCGTTCCAGGTCCACGTTGTCCCGGCGCAGGTGGGTGGCCACGGCCACGGCCGCGGCCAGGAGCAGGAGCAGGAGCAGCGGGGCCAGCCACAGGGCCCGCAACAGGCCGGCCCCAATCCGGAGCCGCTTGACGCTGGCCGCGTCGCGCAGGATCAGGATGTCGACCTTGTCCCGGCCGGCCATCTACATCCGGCTCCATTTTTCTTCGACAATGGCGAAGCCGTTGCCCGAGGGCGCGAGGTAGAGGGTCTTGAGGCCCCTGTCCGAGCCGCCGTCCCGGCTTTCGTAATCCTGGACGCAGGTGACGACATAGCCGTCCTTGCGCGGCTTGATTTTCAGGTCGGACAGGGCCACCCGCTTGGGGGCCTTGTCCTTCCACAGGCCGGCCTTCTGGTCGCGGATGGCCTCGCGTCCCCGGCCCGCGCCCTGGACGGCGTCCTCGGCGTAATAGCCGGCGTAGTCGGCCACCCGGCCGCGCTCCCAGGCCACGCGCCAGGCCTCGACCATGGCCGCGACCTCGGCGGTGCGGTCGGCCTTGGCCGGAGCCTTGGCGGCCGCCGGGGCCGTGGTTTCGGGCGCGGCGGCCACGGCCTGCGCCGGCTGCGACGCTGGGGGGGAGGCAACGGACGCCTGGCCCGGCCGGGCGGCGGGCGCGGCCTGCTCCGGCGCGGCCGCGGCCAGGAGCGCGGCGTCGGGCATGCTCCGGGACCACTTTTCCCTGGCGATGCGCAGCCCGCCGCCGGTCGGGACCAGGGTCAGGGTCTTGTAGCCCTTGCTCTCCCTGGCCCCCTTGCCCTGGTAGTCCAGGGAGCAGACCACGGCATAGCCGTCGCCGGCCTGGGCCACGGACACGACCTCGAGACCGACCTTGCCGGGCTCGCGGCCGCGCCACACGCCTTCCTTCTGGCGGCGGATGGCCTCCTTGCCGCGCAGGTCGCCCTGGCGCGCGCCGTCGGCGTAAAAATGCATGTAGTCGTCGATGCGGCCTTTTTCCCAGGCCACGCGCCAGGCCTCGACCTGGGCGGCGATGGCGGCCGCCTGTCCCGGCGCGACCTTGGCCGGGGCGGCGGCTGCCGGCGGCGCGGCAG
>CAZIJE010000122.1:0-10540 GCA_964539435.1 uncultured Desulfovibrio sp. | reverse complement strand
CGGCTGAGGCGGGTATAATGCCGCACCGCCTCGGGCTCGGGCAGGCCGGGCAGGTCCGGGATCCGGTCCAGGACCGGATCGGACGCCGCGCCGGCCGTCCGGGCCCGCCGCTCCCCGACTTTTTCCCCTTCCCTGGCCGGCACGGGCGCGGCCGGCGCCGCCGGGTCGTCGGGCCGGGCCGGGTCGGGCGCGCCGGCCGCCGCTTGCTCCCCCTCGGGCCGCCCGCCCCGGCCGTCGTCTCCGGTCGCGCCTTCCCGGGTTGCCTGTGGGGACCCGTTTTCCTTGCCGCTTTCCTTTCCGTCCGGGTCCGGCCCCGAACCGCCCTGCCTGCCCGGTCCGCCCGGTCCGCCGGGCTTTTCCCGGTCTTCCGACCCGCTTGGCGGCGGACTGCGGCGGCTGCGCAACCAGTCCAGGTTGGCCCGGGCGTCGGCGTCGTCCGGCGCCAGCGCCAGGGCGGCCTCGTAGCACCCGATGGCCGCGTCGATGTCGCCCAGGCGGTAGGCGGCGTTGCCCTCGTTGTAGCGGGCCCTGGCCAGAAGTCCGGGAGGCGCGTCCTGCCCGGCCCGGGCAAAGGCCTTGCGGGCCGCCTCGAACCGATCCGACCGGTAGTGGGCCGCGCCGATGGCCAAAAGGATTTCCGGCCGGTCCGGCTCGAAGACCCGGGCGGCCAGGAATTCGTGCAGCGCCGCGTCGTAGCGGCCGGCGGCATAGGCGTCGAGGCCTTTGGCGAAGTGGTCCCCGGCCCGGCTGTCGGCCCTGGCCGGGCCGGCCAAGGCCAGGACCAGGAGCATGGCGACCGCCGCCCGGCCGGCCGGGGTGAGCCCGAAATCGAGAAGGAGCAGAAGGAAACCGGCCAGGAGCACGGTCTCCGTCCGGTCCGTTGGCCGGGTTTCGGATCCGGTGACTTCTGGGGCGACGTCAGGGGCCAGCTCGGCCAGGGCGGCGGCCAGGGCGGCCGCCGGACCGGGCGCGTCAGGCCCCAGGCGGAAGGCCCGTCCGCCGTGACGCTCGGCCAGGCCAGTCAGCCCGGCCGGGTCCACCCCCACCAAAACCGGCTGGCCGGCCTTGTCGCGGAGCACCCCGCCCGCCTCGCCGGGCAGCGGCACGGACGCAGGCGCGGCCCCGCCCACGGCCACGGTGAAAACCAGAGGTCCGCCGGCCGGGCCGGCAGCGGCCCCACCCGCATTCTCCGCGCCCGGAGCCGTGTCCTCGCCGTCGGACACCACCAGCACGGCCCCGGGACCGGGACCGGCCCCGAGAAGGGCCAGCCGGGAGGCCTCCAGGGCGGCGGCCAGACTGGTGCCGCCAAGGGGGGCCTCGGCCGGCGACAGGCCCTCCAGGGCCACGGCCAGGCCGGTCCGGTCGGCCGTGACCGGACAGGCCAGCCAGGCCCGGCCGGCAAAACCCACCAGCCCGGCCTCGAACCCGGGCAGCCGGGCCAGGACGTCGCGGACGAGCGCCTTGGCCGCTCCCAGCCGGTCCGGACGCAGGTCCCGGGCCAGCATGCTGCGCGAACAGTCGAGGGCCACCATGAGGCGCGGCCTGGCCGCCGGCCGGGCGGGAACAGCCTCAAGGCCCCACTGCGGGCCGGCGGCGGCCAGGGCCACCAGCCCCAGGCCCGCGAAAAAAAGCACGGCCTGCAGCCGGCGACGGCCCACGGGCAACGGCAGGTCCGGACGCGCAACAGCCAGGCGACGGCGGCGCGCGGCCGCCACCGCGCCGAATACGGCGCAAACGGGCAGGCAGGCCAGGAGCCACAGGTATTCCGGCCGGGCAAGGGTCATGGCAGCCTCCAGAACCGGGTGGCGGCCAGGGCGGCGGCGCAGGTGAAAAGGGTTGCGCCAAGGGCGGCGCACAAGGGCGCAAGGGGGACGTCCTCGGCGGTCGCCACCGGGACCATGTCGCTTCGGGCCGCTGCCGACAGCGCATCCACGGCCGCGTCCAGTCCGGCCGCGTCCTCGGCCCGGACCGAGATGCCGCCCGTGGTTTCGGCCAGGGCGGCCAGGGTGGTGGCGTCCACGGCCGCCTTTTCGGTCACGATCCGGCTGCCGAGCAGCGGGTGGGTGACGAGAAACGGCGCCGGCGCGTCGCCGCCGACGCCCACGGCGTGGACCACGATCCCCCGGCCGGCCGCGACCCGGGCCGCCTCTTCGGGACCGACCTCCCCGGCGTTGGACCGGCCGTCGCCGAAGACCACCACCAGCCGGGCCAAGCCGCCGGCCGTGGCCAGTCGCTTGACCGCCAGCCCCACCGCGTCGCCCATGGCCGTGCGTTGTCCGGCCGCGCCCACGGACAGCCGGGACAGGGCCTCGGCCAGGGCCGCGCGGTCCACGGTCGGCGGCATGACCGTGTAGGCCCGGGAGCCGAAGGCGACCAGGCCGATCCTATCGCCCGGATGGGCGGCGGCGAACCGGGCGGCCGCGTCGGCCACGGCCTCCAGCCGGGTGACGGTGCGGCCGGAAAGCCGCATGTCCATGGCGGCCATGGATTCGGACAGGTCCACGGCCAGCATGACGTCGATGCCCCGGCCCTGGTAGGCGGTGGTCTCCTCGGACAGGCGCGGCCCGGCCAGGGCCAGGACCAGGGCGGCCAGGCCCAGGACCCGGCAGGCCCCGGGCAGAACGGACAGAAACGAGGCCCGGGACGCGGCCAGGGCCGGGCCGAGGTCGCCGACCGGCAGGGCCGGGACCCGGCCGCGCCGCCGCAGGAGCAGGGCCAGGGGCACGGCGGCCAGGAGGGCCAGGGCGTGAGGCTTGGCCAGGACGATCACCGTGGCCGGCCTCCGGCCAGGCGAAAGGCGGCCTCCAGATCGGCCGCCCGCTCCCCGGCCCCGACGGCCTCGCCGGCGTAGCGGGCCGGATCGGCCCGGCCCAGGAGCCCGGCCACGGCCCCGGGCAGTTTCCCGGGCAGGCCCTCCAGCCGGGGCAGGAGCTCGTCCATGGCCGTGGCCGCGATGCCGAGCCGGATCTCCAGGGCCTGGCGGACGAGCCCGGCCAGTTCGTAATAAAAGGCCCGGTCGTCCAGGTCCTGGCGCGCCGCCAGGCGGCGAAGGCCGGCCAGGACCCCGGCCATGGGACGGCGTTTTTCGGCCAGCCGCCGCCACCGCCACACGGCCAGGCCGCCCACCGCGACCAGGCCGAGCCCGGCGGCCAGGGCCGGCCAGTCGTCCCTTGCGGCCAGGGGCACGGGTCCCTTGATGTCGCGGATGTCGTCCATGGCTCATCCCGCCGGCCGACGCCCGCGCCGTCCCCGGCCGCGCCGGCGGAAAAAGGCCTCCAGGGCCGGGGCCGGCGGCGCGTCGGCCGGCAGTTCCAGGATATCCGCCCCGGCCGCGCCAAGGGCTTCGAGGGTCCTGGTCCGCCGGTCGCGCAGGGCGGCGGCGTAGCGCTCCCGGACCTTGGGGTCGCCGCAGTCCAGGGTGGCGCGGGCCCCGGTTTCCAGGTCCGCGACGGTCAACAGCCCGTAGGGCGGCAGGACCTGGGCCTCGGGCCCGGCCAGGCGCACGGCCGTGACCTCGTGTTGCCTGGCCAGCCGGCCGAGCGGCCGGTCGAATCCGGGGCTGACGAAATCGGAAAAGACGAAGATCACGGACCGGTGGGTCAGGGCGGCGGAAAGGAGTTGCATGGCCGGCGCGGGATCGGTTCCCGCGCCTGTCGGCGCGGTCCCGGCCAGGGCGGCGGCCACGGCCACGGCCCGGCCCGGCCCCTTGGCCGGAGGCACAAAGGCCTCGACCCGGTCGGAGAAAAGGACCAGTCCCACCCGGTCGCGGCTGGCCCCGGCGCTTACGGCCAAGGTCACGGCGGCCACGGCCGCGGCCTCGACCAGGGGCGGGCCGCCCGGCCCGGCCACGGTCATGGACCGCGACACGTCCACGGCCAGCATGACCGTGCGCTCCCGCTCCTCCCGGAACCGCTTGACGAACGGCCGGCCCATGCGGGCCGTGACCTTCCAGTCAAAGGCCGCGGCGTCGTCGCCCGGCGCGTACTCCCGGGACTCCTCGAACTCCATGCCCGAGCCGCGAAAGGCCGAACGGTACTGGCCGGCCAGGGCGGCGTCGGTGGCGCCGTGGCCGGGCAGGCGCACCGGGCGCGCCTTGGCGAGCAGTTGGGAAGCCAGCATGGGGATCGGGCGCCTCCGGGACCGAAAAGCCGGTTCTCGGTATCCGTGTCAGGCTACCAGCGGCCGGCATGGCCGGCACGACGGGCCGGCCCTACCCTTCCTCCATGGACCGCAGACGCCGGACGATCTCGGCCGCGTCCGCGGCGCAGGCCAGCATGCCGTGGACAAAGCTGAAAAAATGCATGACCTCGCTCAGGTCATAGGCGGCCGGAGCCCGGTCGCGGCGCATGGCCCCGAGCTTCTCCCGGGCCGCGGCCACGGCCGCCTCCATGGGAGCCAGTTCCGGCAGGGGGCCGTTGCCGCGCAGGTGGACGCCAAGGCCGGCCAGGACCGCGGCCACGGCCCGTTCCAGGCCGGCCAGCTCCTCGGGCAGGTGGCGGTGGAGCCCCTGGCCGCGCGATTCCGAGGCCACGTGGTCCATGGCCAGGATGTGCTCGAAAAGCCGTGGCCCGCGAAAAAGGAGCATGGCCCGCCTGGCCACGTCTTCCGCGTCCCGGCCCTCGGCCTCGGCCTCCCGGCCGAGTTCCCGGCACCGGGCCAGGGTCCGCAGGATCCGGTCCTTGAGGGCGAAGACCTGGCGCTCGGGATAGTCCTCGCGCAGCCGGCCCTCCACCACCAGGGCGAAAAACCCGGCCATGTCCTCGAAGGCGTTGGCCAGGCCGTGGGCCAGGGCCCGGCTGGCCCGCGACGGCAGGAACACGGCCGAAACCGCCAGGGCCGTGACAATGCCGAGCGCGATCTCCAGGAACCGGTCCAGGCCCAGGATGAAGGCCGAGACCCCGGGGTGGCCGGCCAGAAGGACGATGACGGCCGTGATGCCGGCCACGCGGGAGCTTTCGCGCAGGCGCGGGATGCCGTTGCAGGCGGCCAGGGTGGCGAACACGGCCAGGCCCAGGGACAGCCAGGACGGACCGCCCACGTGCCCGGCCACGGCCCCGGACACGGCCCCGATGGCCGTGCCGGCCAGCCGCGTCCAGGCGGCCCGGATGGAGCCGCCGAGGTTGGCCTGCATGACGATGACCACCGTGACCACGGCCCAATATCCTTGGGGCAGGGCCAGGGCCTCGACCAAAAAAAGGGTGGCCACGGCGGCCACGGCCGTGCGGCCGGCTTGGCGCAGTCCGCCCCGCCTGGCCGCGCGGGCGAGCGCCCTGGGTATCGTGTTGCCGGTCATGGGCTCCTCCTGTCCGAAAGACGCCGGTCTCTACTCCCGTGGTTGTGCGGGTCCCTCCCCTATGGTACGCATTCCCCGTCAGACGGAAACGCTTTTCCGGTTTTGTCTGCCTTCCGAGCGGAGACGATTGCCGTGCAAGAATCGCGACGTTTCGGGCGCCGGCCGCCCAGCGGCCGTTGGCGGCTTTGCAGCGCAGCGCCGCGCCCGCGCCGGGGAAGGCCGTGACCGGGGGCCGGCTTCTTCTGGCCGGCGGTCCGGACCGGGACGCCCGCGTCCTGGCCGCCCGCCTGTTCGCGCCCGGCCGACGTCCGGCCGCCTATGCCGTGGAAACCGCCCTGGCCCTGACGCCCGCCTCCCTGCCGGACGTCGCCATCATTCCGCTTTTCGGCCTGTCCGGTCCCGATCCCCTGCCCCGGCTGCTGCGGCACTGGGAGCATTATCCCGTCCACGCGGTGTTTCTCACGGACCCGGATTTCACCCCGCCGTCGGAGGCGGAAAGCCTGTCCTGGCGGCTGCGGGTCCTTAGCGGCCTGGACGCCAGGGGCCTTGGCGCGGTCCTCGACCTTTTGGCCGAACGCGACCGGGCGGCGACACGGGCGGACAGGCACGAGGCCTGGCACGACGCCTTTCTGTCCGGATTTTCCGGCCTGGTCGTGGCCTGCGATCCGCAACTCCGGGTGGCCTTCGCCAACCCGGCCCTGTCCGGCCGGACAGGACGCGATCCCGTGGGCATGGCCTGCTTCGAAGCCGTCCACGGCCGGACCGAACCGTGCCCGTGGTGCCCGCGCGAGGCCGTGGCCGGCGGCCAGGCCGTGAGCCTCGAGATCCAGAGCCCCCTGGACGGCCGTTTCTTCTCCATGTCCAGCGCGCCCCTGCGCCTGCCCGGCCAGCCGCCGCTCATGCTGACGCTTTTTTCCGACGTGACCGACCGCAACATGGCCCTGTCACGGCTCAAGATCCTCAACCGGGACCTGGAGCGGCGGGTGGCGGAACGGACCGACACCCTGGCCCGGCAGGCCGGGGAACTGGCCGAGGCCAACGAGCGGCTGCGCGAACTCGACGCCCTCAAGTCCGGCTTCCTGGCCACGGTCACCCACGACCTGCGCACGCCCCTGACCTCGGTCCTGGGGTTCGCCAAGCTGACCCGGCGCGATTTCATCAAGGAATTCATGCCGTTTTCCGAAGTGAGCGACAAACTGCGGCGCAAGGGGGCGCGGATCGCCGACAACCTGGCCATCATAGAGAACGAGGGCGGCCGGTTGACCCGGCTGGTCAACGACTTCCTCGACCTGTCCAAGATCGAGTCCGGCCACCTGGACTGGAACGACCGGACCGTGGACCCGACCGAGGTGGTGCGCGCGGCCGTGGCCGCCGTGGGCGGGGAGTACGAGC
Organism: uncultured Desulfovibrio sp.; assembly: GCA_964539435.1. Classification (GTDB taxonomy): domain Bacteria; phylum Desulfobacterota; class Desulfovibrionia; order Desulfovibrionales; family Desulfovibrionaceae; genus Solidesulfovibrio. The sequence continues at coordinate 3,855 of CAZIJE010000122.1, read as the reverse complement.
AAAACGAGCGCCTGGCCCTGGTGGTCGACATCCAGGGGACGCTCCCGCCGCTGCGCCTGGACCCGGACCGGCTCATGCAGGTGCTGGTCAACCTGCTGACCAACGCCGCCCGGCACACCGGCGAGGGCGAGGTCACGCTCTCGGCCGCACGCCTGGCCTCGGGCCGCATGGAGTTCCGGGTGGCCGACACCGGCCCGGGCATTCCCGAAGCGGAGCGGGAACGGATCTTCGACAAGTTCTACCAGACCCGCCGGGACGACACCGCGAAACGGGACCGCCGGGGCACGGGCCTGGGCCTGGCCATCTGCAAGCATATCGTGGAGCGCTACGGCGGCGACATCCGGGCCGAAGGCCGCCTGCCGCACGGCACGGCCTTTGTGGTGGAGCTGCCGGTCCCGGCCCGGCCGGGCTCGGGACCGGTCCGGGACGCCGACCGTCCGGAACCGGGCGTCAGCCTGTCCTGACGGCCGAGCCCGGCCGGAAAAGCGCCGTGACCCGGCCAGGCCCGGACGGACTCAAATGTCGTTGAGGTCGATGGTCTTGGGCGCGGTCTTGGGCTTGCCCGCATCCTTGGCCGGAGCGGCCGGCGGCGTGCCGGTCGGACCGGCGGCGCCCGCCGGGGCAAATGCGCCAGGCGCGCCGTTGCCAACGGCCGCAGCGGCTTTTCTCGCGCCGCAGACCAGCCGGGCCGCGTCCAGGCGCGAGCCGGCCTGGGCGAAGGAGCCGTCCCGGTTCCGGGCCTCCTGGTAGGCGGCCTGGGCCTTGTCGCACTGTCCGGACAGCAGCCAAGCGTCGCCCAGGGCCACGGCGGCGCGCGGGTCCCGGCCGCCGGCCCGGGCGGCGGCTTCGAGCATGTCCGTGGCCCGGCGCAGGTCGCCGGCGGCCAGGGCCTCCATGCCGGCCCCTTCCAGGGCCGGGGCGTAGCCGCCGTTGGCCCCGAGGGCGGCCATGTAGGCCTGGCCGGCCTTGCGCCGGCCGTCCTCGGCGCAGGCCGCGCCGGCCCGGGTCAGGGTCTCGGCCCCGGCCGACGTCCCGGCCTTGGACAGCTCCCGGCAGGCCACGGCGTAGTCCTTGCGGTCGTAGGCGGCGTTGCCGGCCGCAATCGCGTCCTGGCCCGTGGGCTCGGACGCGGACATTTTCATCATCCCGCAGCCCGGCAGGACGGCGAGCAGGCCGACCAGGGCCACCGGCCCGACAACCTTGCGAATTTTCATACACAGACCTCCCAAAGCGCAGTGCACTCCCATGCACGGCTATCCCAAAGCCCTGACCGATTGTCAAACGCCGTGGGGGCTGCTAGGCCTTGGATACCATCCCCGCAACCCGGAGGGCCGCCATGCGCTGGCGCACGCTGTTCGTTCTCCCTTGGGTTCTGGCGCATTCCCCATCCGCCCTGGCCGCGGACGCCGTCCACGTCGCCCGCCCCGGCGACACGCCGCTGGCCCTGGCCAAGGCCTACCGCGTGCCCGTGGCCGCCATCCTGGCCCGCAACAACCATCTCGACCCCTGCCGCATCAAGGTCGGCGACATGATCCTGATCCCGGACGCGCCGAACACTCCAGACGCCCCAGGCGCGCCGGCCGCCGTGGCCGCCCTGCCGGACGAGGAGACGCCGGGCCTGCGTTACGTGGTCGCGGCCGGCGACATTCCGGCCTCCATCGCCGCACGGTTCGGCGTTCCCCTGGAGGCCCTGGCCCGGGCCAACCCCGGGCTGGACCCCAGGTCCCTGGCCGTGGGCCGGGTGCTGACCATCCCTCCGGTCGGGTCCTGCCCGCCGCCCGTGGCCGTGGCCCGCCCCGGCGAGGCGGCCGGCGTTCCCCTGGTCACGGACTTCCAGTAGCACCAAGGGGCCGCATCCCTTCCGAGGATGCGGCCCCTGCCGTCACGGTCGCCTGCGTCAACAGCCAACCGGCCTTTTTCCAATGCCGCTCCTACTTGCGCACCGGCACGGCCGCCACCGCCGGCTCCCCGGCAAGCCCTTCTTCCGGGACCTCGGGGACGTCGAACCGGCTGGCGAACCGGCCGGCCATGATCGAGCAGACGAAGAGCTGGATCTGGTGGTAGAACATGATCGGCAGGACGATCATGCCCAGGGCCGGGTGCGCGCCGAAAAGCAGCCGGGCCATGGGCACGCCCGAGGCCAGGGTCTTTTTCGAGCCGCAAAAAATCGCCGTGATCCGGTCCTCCATGGAGAACCCGAGCCAACCCGACACCTTGGTGGAAATGAAAAGCGCCATGCCCAGAAAGAGCGCGGCCCCGCCAATGGTCATGGCGATCACGCCAATGCCGTTATCCGTCCACAGCCCGGATTTGACGGAGTCGCAAAACGAGCCGTACACCAGCATCAGGATGACCAGCTTATCGAAGACGTTGATGGTTTTTTTGTGCCGCGCCGCCAGGTTGCCCAAAACCGGCCGCAGCAGCTGGCCGAGCACGAACGGCAGAAAGAGCAGGGTGGCGATGTTGGCCACGGCCTTGCCGAACGACATGCCGCCCGCGCCCTGCATGTCCACGGCCAGGCCCACGATGGCCGGGGTCAGGAAGATGCCGAGCAGGCCCGACAGGGTGGCGTTGAAAATCGCGGCCGGCACGTTGCCCTTGCCGATGGCGGTCATGGCCACGGACGACTGGATGGTGGACGGCAGGGCGCACAGGTACAAAAACCCGAGCATCAGCCCCTCGGGGATCACGCCGCCGAAAACCGCCTTGAACGGAATGAAAAGCAGGGGAAAGGCCACGAAGGTCAACGTCTGCACCAGCAGGTGGAGCTTCCACCGGGCCATGCCCTGGCGCAGGCTCTGGGTCGACAGGGCCAGGCCGTGGAGCAGAAACACCGCGAAGATGCCGGCATCCGACACCGTGTCCGCGTGCATGGCCCCGCCGGCCGCGCCGAATCCCGGAAAAAGCGAAGCCAGGATCACCGCCGTGACCATCCCGGCCAGAAACCAGTCGCTGGCCATCTTGCGCAACAGCTTGCCGATCATGTCCGTCTCCTTGGCCGCCAAACGGCCCCTGGGTCTCGCGCCGCCCGCAACCGGGCCGCGCCTGGGACCTCTCTAGGCATGGACAGACCTGCCGTCTGGCGCTAAAAAGACAACATATACCGCAAAACAGACATGCCGACCCTCCGTATCGCCCCAAACCTCGACCGGCTGCCACGGCCGGTCTACCCGCGCAGCGAAACCCTGCCCGCCGGGTCCGTCTCCAAGGCCCACAGCCACCCTTTCGGGCAACTGTCCTTTGCCGGCGTCGGCGTGCTGCTCGTGCGGACCCAGACCGGCAGCCACGTCGCCCCGCCCCAGCGGGCGGTCTGGGTGCCGGCCGGCATGCCCCACGAAGTGGCCGCCTCCCGCCAGGCCGAGATGCGAAGCCTCTACGTCTCTCCGGACCAGGACGTCTTCAACCCGCCCACCTGCCTCGTCCTCTCGGTCACACCCCTGGCCCGGGAACTGATCCTGGCCGTGGCCGCCCTGCCGCCGCTCTACAACGAGGCCGGGCCGGACGGCCGGCTCGTGGCCGTGCTCCTCGACCAGCTGGCCACCCTGCCCGAGGCCGGCTTCAGCCTGCCCTGGTCCAGGGACCCGCGCCTGGCCGCCGTCTGCCAGTCCCTGACCGACGCCCCGGACGACAACCGCACCGCCGCCGCCTGGGCCAAGGCCGCCGGCATGACCGAACGGACCCTGGCCCGCCTCTTCCTGGCCGAAACCGGCCTCACGTTCGGTTCCTGGAGACGCCGGGCGCGGCTGCTCACCGCCCTGTCGCTGCTCGAAACCGGCAGAAGCGTCACCGCCACGGGCCTGGAGTGCGGCTACGAGTCCACGTCCGCGTTCATCGCGGCCTTCAAGGAAGCGTTCG
>CAZIJE010000121.1:0-10900 GCA_964539435.1 uncultured Desulfovibrio sp. | reverse complement strand
GCCGGGCGGCAGGCGCACGGGCAGCAGGTTGCCGATGGCCGGTCCGGCCAGGGCCGGCACGGCCGCGCCCACGGCCAGGCCCAGGCCGATGCCGCAGGCGGCCAGGACCGCGACCACCAGGAAATAGGCGGCCGTGACCACGCGCCGGGGCGCGCCCAGGCTTTTGAGCGTCGCAATGGACTGGGTCCGGCCCGCGAGGTAGGCGGACACGGCCTGGGACACGCCGATGCCGCCGAGCAGCAGCGCGGCCAGGCCGACCAGGCCGGTGATGGCCACCAGCCGGTCGATGAACCGCGACAGGCCCGGCTGGGCCCCGGAGGCGTCGCGGACCCGCCAGCCGGCCGTGGGAAAGGCCTCGCGCAGGCCCTTGGCCAGGGCCGGGGCGTGGGACCCAGGCGGCAGCTTCACCCGGTAGGCGTGGCGGGTCAGGCTGCCCGGCTCCAGGAGCCCGGTGGCGGCCAGGCCCCTGTCCGAGATCACCAGGCGCGGCCCGAGGGTGGTGAGACTGGCCGAGGCGTCGGGGTCGCGGACCAGGACGGCGCGCACGGCAAAGACGCCGTCGGCCACGCGGATGCTGTCCCCGACCCTGATCCCGAGGCGGGAGAGGACCTCGGGCGCGGCCACGGCCCCGGGCAGGCCGTCCCGTTCGGCCAGGGCCTGGTGGAGGGGCTGGGGCGGATCGAGGGCCACCGCGCCGTAGAGGGGATAGGCGTCGTCCACGGCCCGCAGGGTGGCCAGGGTCCGCTTGCCCGGGCCGGCCTCGGCCCGGGCCATGACCTGCATGGACACCAGGTGGGAGGTGGTCCCGAGGGCGGTCACGGCGGCCAGTTCGTCGGGCGCGGCCGGCCGCTGGGGCAGGGTGATCTCCAGGTCGCCGCCGAGCAGGGCGGCCGCGTCCTCGGCCAGGCCGGCGGCATAGGAGGCGGACAGGCTCCTGACCCCGGCCACGGCGGCCACGCCCACGGCCAGGCAGGCCAGAAAGACCCCGAAGCCCCGGATGCCGGCCCGCAGTTCCCGCCGGGCCAGCCGGGCGGCCAGAGCCAGTTCCGCAATGCTGTTCATGGACGCGTCCCTCTCATGGTGGCGCTTCTACGGGAAAAATCCGGCACGGTCCACCAAGGGCAAGGGAAACGCGGCATCTTTGGATTGCAAGGGGAATTGAAATAAGCCAAGGGTAGGGAAAGCGACGTTGCATGTCGGCATGCGCCGTAGCCGCGTCCCGGAGGGACGCGGCCTGGGACCGTGACGTTCGAGGGGGAGCCGTCCGTGAAAAATTTGAAGCTCGGTGTCAAGATCAGCATCGGTTTCGGTCTGTTGATCCTTATTGCCTGCGCCCTGGGCGCCATGGCCGTGTTCAACATGCGCGGCGTGGAAGATCAATCCACGCGCCTGGTCAAGGAATACTTCCCGGAATTGGCCATTGCCAACAGCATTGAGCGGGCCACGCTCGAGACCATGCTGGAGATGCGCAGCTACGGCTATACCGAAGACAAGAAGCTCTACGAGGCCGGCATGCGCAACCTGGCCGAGCTCAAACGCAACCTGGCCGAGGCCAAGGCCCATTCGGACAAGTATCCCGCCCTGGTCAAGCTGCGCGAGGACGTGGCCAAGGCCCAGGCCAAGACTGCGGAATACGAAAAGCTGATCAACGAGACGGTTGCCCGCCTCGACGCCATTGCCGGCGTGCGGCGCACCCTGGACACGGCGGCCGGAGAGTTCGTCAAGAACTGCGAGGCCTACGAGGACAGCCAGCAAAAGGCCCTGGCCGACGAGATCGCCAAGGGCGGCGCGGCCGAGGCCCTCAAGGACCGGGCCGACAAGATCGCGGGCATCGCCGAGGTCATCCGGGTCGGCACCACCATCCGGGTCGGCAACTACCGGGGACAGCTCTTCCGGGACCCGCGCCTGATCGAGGAGGCGGTCAAGGGATTCGCCGCCCTGGACCAGGGTGTGGATGCCTTGAGGGCCAAGACCCGGGCCGAAGCCAACCTGCGCCAGCTGGCCGCCATCAAGGAGGCGGGCAACAAGTACCGCCAGGCCCTGCTCGATTTCGTGGACAACTTCCGGGCCGTCCAGGAACTGAACGCCAAGCGCCAGGAAGCGGCCAACGCCGTGCAGGACGCGGCCGAGGAAACGGCCAAGGCGGCCCTGGACGCCACCCAGAACATCGCCAACGGGGCGGTGGCCAGCCTGTCCACGGCCTCCTCGGTCATGATCGGCGGCCTGGCCGTGGCCCTGGTGCTCGGCATCGTCATCGCCCTGCTGCTGACCAAGGCCATCACCGGCCCGGTCACCAAGGGCGTGAATTTCGCCAAGGCCATGGCCGAGGGCGACTTCACCCGCCTGCTCGACATCGACCAGAAGGACGAGATCGGCGTCCTGGCCGCCTCGCTCAACGACATGGTGGGCAAGCTGCGCGAGGTGGTGGCCGAGGTCCAGTCGGCCTCGGAAAACGTGGCCTCGGGATCGGAGGAGCTTTCCGCCTCGGCCCAGAGCATGTCGCAGGGGGCCACGGAACAGGCGGCCAGCGTGGAGGAGATCTCCTCGTCCATGGAGCAGATGAGCTCGAACATCAAACAGAACGCGGAAAACGCCCAGCAGACCCAGGCCATCGCGGTCAAGGCCGCCCAGGACGCCCGGGAGGGCGGCGAGGCCGTGGTCTCGGCCGTTGCGGCCATGAAGAACATCGCCGAGAAGATCTCCATCATCGAGGAGATCGCCCGGCAGACCAACCTGCTGGCCTTAAACGCCGCCATCGAGGCGGCCCGGGCCGGCGAGCACGGCAAGGGATTCGCCGTGGTGGCCGCCGAGGTCCGCAAGCTGGCCGAGCGCAGCGGTTCGGCCGCGGCCGAGATCTCGGAGCTGTCCTCCTCCAGCGTTCAGGTGGCCGAACGGGCCGGAACCATGCTGACCAAGATGGTGCCGGACATCCAGCGCACGGCCGATCTGGTGCAGGAGATCGCGGCCGCCAGCCAGGAGCAGAACTCCGGCGCGGACCAGATCAACAGGGCCATCCAGCAGCTCGACCAGGTGGTGCAGCAAAACGCCTCGGCCTCCGAGGAGATGGCCTCCACCTCCGAGGAGCTTTCGAGCCAGGCCGAGCAGCTCCAGAGCACCATGGCCTTTTTCCGGGTGGACGGAGCCGGCCATCGCCAGATGCGCGCGGTCAAGGCCCTGCCCGCCGCCGCCCGGCGTCCCGCCGCCCGTCCGGCCGCCCGTCCGGCCGCGCCCAAGGCCCAGGCGGGCGGGGTCGGCATCGACCTCGACGACAAGGACGACGATTTCGAGCGGTTCTAGCCCTTCGGGGGCCGCTCCCCTGTTGCGAGTTGCGCCGGGAAGCCGTGGTTCGCGGCTTCCCGGTTTTTTTTGCAGCCAAGGAGGCGTGATGGAACCGGACCGTTTTCGCGAGGAGTTTCCGGCCGCGGCCGCCATGACCTTTTTCAACCACGCGGCCGTCTCGCCCCTGCCCAGGCGGGCCTGCCTGGCCGGGCAGGCGGTCTTCGAGGACCGGTGCCAGCGGGCCTCGGCCGACTATTTCCAGTGGCTCGAGACCGTGGCCAATGCCAGGGACCGGGCCGCGAGGCTCCTGGGGACCTCGGCCGACCGGGTAGCCTTCACGGGCAACACCTCCCACGGCCTGGGCCTGGTGGCGGCCGGCATCGACTGGCGGGCCGGGGACCGGGTGGCCGTGACCTGGCCGGATTTTCCGACCCTGCGCTTCCCGTTCGACAACCTGGCCAAACGCGGCGTGCAGGTGGTGGAGTTGCAAAAGCGCGACGGCCGCCTGGACCTGGACGCGGCCCGGCGGCTCGTGCCCGGCTGCCGGCTGGTGGCGGCCTCCACCGTGGACTGGACCACGGGCGCGGCCCTGCCGGCCGCGGAGCTGGCCGCGCTCTGCCGGGAAAGCGGCGCGCTCCTGTGCCTGGACGTGATCCAGGGCCTGGGGGCCATGCCGCTTGACGTGACGGCCCTGGGGGCGGATTTCGCGGCCGCCGGCTGCCACAAGTGGCAACTCGGCCCCATGGGCCTGGGGATCTTTTACGTGGCCCGGCAGGCCGACGCCGTCCTTTCCACGGCCATGGCCGGGTGGCGGTCCATGCGCGACGAGGAGAGCCTGAACGAGGTCTTTTGTCTCAAGGACGGGGCCGGCCGGTTCGAGCCCGGCACCCAGGACATCGCGGCCATCGCCGCCCTCGGGGCCTCCCTGTCCCTGCTCGAGGCGGTTGGAGCGGAGACGGTCCGGGACCGGATCTGGGGGGCGATCGACGGGCTGGCGGTCGGATTGGCCGAGCGGGGGCTGCGGGTGGCCTCGCCCCTGGAGCCGTCCGAGCGGTCGGGCATCCTGGCCTTCGAGCACCCGGACGCGGCCGGGCTTTTCGCGCGCCTGGGCGCGTCCAAGGTGGCCGTGTCGCTTCGGGCCGGCCGCATCCGGCTGTCGCCGCACTTTTACAACGACGCGTCCGACGCGGCCCGCTTCTTCACGGTACTGGACGGCTTCGACGGCCGGTGAGGCCCGGACGTCGGGCAGGAGAAACCGGGGCGGATCGTGGCAGGGGCCGGGAGGGATGCGTTTCCTCCCGGCCCTTAAACAGTCTTTGCGCCTGGCCTAGCCGAAGGAGCGCTGGTACAGCGCGGCAATGGCTTCCTTGCCCGAGTCCTCCAGGAACCGGGTGCCGGTGCCCGTGAAGTGGGTCTGGGTGATGGCCGGTTCCGAGGCGGCGGTCCAGGCGTCGCTTTCCCAGGTGAACCAGCGGGCCTTTTCCTGGCAGAAGACGAAAAGCGGCTTGTTGCAGATCTTGGCGAATTCCGCGCCCCAGCCCGTGCCGCCCTTGACCGTGCCGTCCTCCTGGATGGTGCCGACCACGAAGACTTCCAGGCCCGCGTCGATCTGGTGCATGATGGTGCGCAGGACCATGCGGATCTGGGGGCCGTTGGAGAACTTGCGCGACAGGAGCTTGGAGACGTAGGTCAGGCTCACGTCCTTTTTGGCCAGTTCCTCCTGGGTCAGGACGCGGATGCCGCGCGTGCGCTCGATGCGGTGCCCCTCGAAGGTGAAATTGACTTCCTGGACGCCGTGGATCTCGGCCTGGCGTCCGAATTCGGCTTCGGCGCCCTGGGCGCCGCCGCTGAACAGCGTGAAATTCGTGGCTCTGGGCATGGGGACTCCTTGGCAGTGGTTCCGCCGGACGCGCGAACGTCGCGGCGCGGGTCGTCCATTTTCCACATTGTGCACATTTCGGCCGGCCGGCGCAATACGGACCGGGGACGGCCGCGTCCCTCGGGGCCGGCCGGGCGGGGCCGGTTTGGAGAGAGGACGCGGCTAGGGCGCGGCCAGGCCCAGAAGCCGCAGCAGGCCGTCGAGGATGGTCAGGGGATGGGGCGGACAGCCCGGGACGAACAGGTCCACGGGCAGGTGGGGCGTGGCCCCGCCGCAGGTCTCCGGGCTCCCGGCGAAGACCCCGCCCGAGATGGCGCAGGCCCCGACGGCAATGGCCACCCTGGGGTCCGGTACGGCCTCGAAGGTGCCGACCGTGGCGGCCAGCATGTTGCGGGTCACCGGACCGGTCACGGCCACGCCGTCGGCATGGCGCGGGGAGGCCACGAAGTCCAGGCCGAACCGGCCGATGTCGAAGACCACGGTGGTCAGGACGTTCAGGTCGGCCTCGCAGGCGTTGCAGCCGCCGGCGCTGACCTGGCGGAGCTTCAGGGACCGGGCGAACAGCCGCCGCCGGGCCGGCTCCAGGGCCGAGACCTGGGGCCGCGTCCCCGGGCGCAGGACCAGCCCCTGGCGCGTGTCCGAGGCCAGGCGGTGGTCCTTGGTGAAGGTCACCCGCTTGGCCGGGCAGGCGTCGGCGCAGGTCCCGCAAAAGACGCACCGCCCGAGGTCCAGGTACAGGCCGGCCTCGTCCGCGCCCAGCGCCCCGGTGGGGCAGATGCCGGCGCAGGCCCCGCAGTCGCCGGCGCAGGGGCCGTCGGACAGGACCGGCAGGCCCCGGTAGCGCGGGGGCAGGTCGGGGACGGTTTTCGGGTAGGCGACGGTCCGTCGGCCCTGGCGCAGGCGCTCGGCGAGGATGTGGAGCATGGGCGTTTCCCTACAGGTCGTGGCCGCAGTACGAGAGGTTGAAACTCTTGTTGCACAGCGGAAAATCGGAAATCTGCTGGCCGCGCAGGGCCAGGGCCAGGCCGAACCAGTTGTGAAACGACGGGTCGATGATCTTGTAGGCCGCAAACCGTCCGTTTTGGCCCGTGACGGCCACGTGCCGGATCTCCCCGCGCCAGCCCTCGATGAGCCCGACCGCCAGCCGGCCGGCCGGCAGGGCCGGCGGCAGGGCCGTTCGGGTCGGCCCCTTGGGCAGGTCGGCCAGGAGCCGGTCCAGGAAGTCGAGGGAGGCCTCCATCTCCAGGCGGCGGACCAGGGCCCGGGCGTAGACGTCGCCGAAATCGTGGAGCGAAAGGGCCGTGTCCCTGGCTCCGGCCCCGGGCTGGGGAAAGGACCGCCTGGCGTCGCGGGCCAGGCCGCAGGCCCGGGCCGGCGGTCCGACCAGGCCCAGGTCCTTTGCGTTTTGGGCCGTGAGCCTGCCTGTGCCCTCGAATCGGGCCAGAACCGTGGACGCGGCGAACAGGAGCTCGGCCGCGCCAAAGGCGGCCCGCCGGCCGGCCTCCAGCCGGCCGGACAGGACCCGCAGGGTGCCGGTGTCCAGGTCGCAGGCCGCGCCGCCGGGCCGCACCAGGCCCCGGCCGAACCGGTTGCCGCATAAAAGCGCGGTCATGTTCAGGAAATCGCCCCGGATGCGGCCACAATAGGACAGGGTCGGCAGAAAACCGACGTCGCCGGCCAGGGCGCCGATATCGCCGGTGTGGTTGGCCAGGCGTTCCAGCTCCAGGGCCGCCCGGCCGATGGCCCGGCCGCGCGGGGGCGCGGTCTGGCCGGCCAGGGCCTCGATGACGGCGGCGTGGGCCAGGGAGTGGCCGATGGAGGTGTCGCCGGCGGCGGTCTCCATGAAATGGACCGTGCGGGCGTCCGGGCCGCCGACGAGCATGGCCTCGATGCCCCGGTGCTGGAATCCGAGGCTGATCTCCAGGTGGAAGACCTCTTCGCCGCCGCACTGGAACCGGAAGTGGCCGGGCTCGATGACGCCGGCGTGGACCGGCCCCACGGCCACCTCGTGGACCTCCTCGCCCCGGACCTGGAAATAGTCGGTCACGGCCGGGGCCGGGCGGGGGCCCGTGGCCCCGCCGGCCAGGGCGGCCGGGTCCGTGAACCGGATGGGCTTGAGCCAGGGGTGGCCCTCGGGCACGATGCCCCACTGCTCGTGGAGCTCCCGCTCGAACCAGTGGCACTGGGGGCAGTCCGGGGTGAGGGACGGATAGCGGTCCACGGGCCCGGTGCGGCAAAAGGCGAGCCGGCCGTCGTGGTCGCGGCCGCAGACCGCCGCCAGCGCGGCGGTCCCATTGCCGGCCGGCAGGCCGAACAGGGCCAGGACCCGCCAGCCGTCGGCCACCCGGTCAAGGACCAGCCGCCGGAAATCCTGCAGGGGCAGGACCGGGGCGTCGGCCACGGCAATGGTCTGGTGGTGGGAAAACTCCATGGCCTAGCCTCCCATGGCCACGGCGGCGGCCGCCCGGTGCAAAAACGCGGTCACGGCCCGGGGCAGGTACAGGCCGAGGACCAGGGTCGCGCCCAAGAGGGCCAGGGGCGGGGCCACGGCCAGGAACCCCTCCCGGCCGGGCGGCGGCGTGGCCGGGGGCAGCGGCCCCTGGACCATGCGCGCCACGGGCACGGACATGCCGACGAAGATCACGGCCAGAAGGGCCAGGTAGGCCACGGCCGCGACCAAATGGTCCCCGGCCAGCATGGTCTGCAGGATGGTCAGTTCGCTGACGAAGATGCCGAAGGGCGGGGAGCCGCAGATGGCCAGGAACCCGGCCGTCCACAGGGCCGCGGTCACGGGCAGGGCCCGGGAGACGCCCCTGGCGTCGTGGCAGGACCGGGTGTGGTACACGGCCAGGATGTTGCCGGACAAAAGAAACAGCGCGCCCTTGGTCAGGGAGTGGTTGACCGCGTGGAGCATGGCCCCGAAGGCCGCGCCCCCGCCGATGCCCACCCCCAGGGCCAGGATGCCCATGTGCTCCACGCTCGAATAGGCGAGCAGCCGCTTGTAGTCGCCCTGGCCGACCACGAATACGGCGGCCGTGGCCATGGAGACCAGGCCGAAAAGGACCAGCAGCTCGCCGCCAAACGCCCCCATGCCGGCGGCGCACAGGACCTGGTTGGCCCGCAGGATGCCGAGGAAGGCGCAGTTTAACAGCGCGCCCGAAAGCAGGGCCGAGACCAGGGACGGCGACTGGCTGTGGGCGTCCGGGAGCCAGTTGTGCATGGGCGCCAGGCCCATCTTGGAGCCGTAGCCGACCAGGAGGAAGATGAAGGCGGCCCGCAGCCAGGGCGTGGCCGCCCCGTGGGCGCGCGGCAGCATGTCGGACAGGTTCATGGAGGCCAGCGGGCTGGCCGGATCGTAAAAGGCGACGGAAAAGAGGATGTTGCCGAGCAGGGCCAGGGCGATGCCCACCGAGCAGATGACCAGGTACTTCCAGGTGGCCTCCAGGGACCGGCGGTGGCGGTGGAAGTAGATCAGCGGCGCGCTCGACAGGGTGGTGGCCTCGATGCCGACCCACAGGACCGACAGGTTGCGGGTGGCGCAGACCACGGTCATGGCGGCCAGAAACAGGCACAGGCACATGGTGAAGATCCGCTCGGGCGCGTTGACGAAGGACGCGCCGTCCTGGAAGTCGCGCCTGGGGCCGGCCCCTTCGTGGCGCAGGTAGCCGGCGGCGTAGACCGAGGCGGCCAAAAACAGGGCGCTGGCCAGGGCCAGGAAGAGCTGGCCCGGGGCGTCGAGCTCCAGGAGCCCGCCGTAGGCCGGGGCCGGCGGCGCGACAAAGGTGGCCGCCACCAGTCCGGCGTGGGCCAGGCCCGTGGCGACGAGCACGGCCCGGCGCGGCCCGTCGGCCGGCAGGGCCAGGACGAGCAGGGCGGCGAGCAGGGGAACGAGGGGCAGGGCCTCAAGCATGGTGGTCAATCCCGCAGGCTGCAAAACCGGCCGACGTCGATGGACTCGAAGGTCTTGCTGATGTGGTGGAGGGCGATGCCCATGACGAACACGGCCACGAAGACGTCAAGGAGCACGGACAGCTCCAGCCAGACCGACCCCTGGTTCGAGAGCGGCGTGCCCAGGAGAAAGATGCCGTTTTCGGCCGCCAGGTAGCCGATGACCTGGGTCAGGGCCTTTTGCCGGGCCACGACCAGGGTCAGGCCGGTGAAGATGGTGGTCAGGGCGGCCGGAAACAGCAGCGGCGGGAAAAGCCCGGGCGGAAACGGCAGCCGGGTTTCGAGCCACAGGGAAAAGAGCAGCCCGGCCACCCCGGCCACCAGCGACAGGTTGAACCCGAGGTAGGGCTCGACCACGGGGTTGACCTCCAGGCGCGACAGGGTCCGGGCCAGGAGCCAGGGAAAGCCCACGCCCTTGATGGCCAGGACGGCCAGGGACAGAAACATTGCGTGGCCCTGCTCGCCGGGACCGGCGCACAGAAGCGGCGCCAGGGCCAGGAGGGCCCCCTGGACGGCGGTCAGGCGGGTCAGCGTGCGCAGGCGCGTCACGGCCAGGTAGGCCAGGTTGACGCAGACAAGGGCCACCATGACGGACTGGAACAGTTCCACGCCTACCTCCACACCGTAAGGACCAGGGACAGGGCGGCCAGGGCTCCGGCCCCGCCGAGCAGCCGGGGCACCCGCTCCAGGCGCAGCCGGGCCATGCCCGATTCCACCAGGCCCACGGCCACGGCCACGCCGAAGACCAGGGCCAGGAAGGTCCCCCAGGCGGCCAGGGCGGAAAGTCCCGCCACCGGGGCCAGGGACAGGGCGGTCAGGGCGCAGAAGAGCCAGAGCTTGAGGGACGCGGCGTAGACGATGGCGGCCATGTCCGGCCCGGAGTGGTCGAGGACCATGACTTCGTGGATCATGGTCAGCTCCAGGTGGGTGTTGGGGTCGTCCACCGGGATGCGGCAGTTTTCGGTCAGGAGCAGGACGAACAGGATGACCGGCACGAACAGCCGCTCCGGGGCCAGGGACCCGGCCGGGCCGAGGCCGAGCATGGTGGACAGGGACAGGCCGGAGGCGTCGGCGGCCAGGCTCAGAAAACAGAGGAAAAGCAGCGGCTCGGCCAGGGCCGAAAACACGGCCTCGCGGCTCGCGCCCATGCCCTCGAAGCTCGACCCGGTGTCCAGGGCGGCCAGGAGCAGGGCCAGCCGGGACAGGCCGAGCAGATAGGCCATGAACATGAAGTCCCCGGCGAACCGCACGGGCGCGGGCCCGTCGGGCCCGGGCAAAAGGAGCAGGGCGCAGGCCACGGCGGCCAGGGACACGGCCGGGCCGGCCCCGAAGGCCCAGGAGGCGGTGGTGCTGACCACCGCGCCCTTTCGCGCGAGCTTGGCCAGGTCGTAGTAGGTCTGGAGGAGCGGCTTGCCGGCCCGGCCGCCGACCCGGGCCTTGACCCGGTTGATGACGCCGGGAACCAGCGGGGCCAGGACCAGGGCCAGGGCGATGTGGACAAGGGTGTTCATGGCTCAGAGCTTCCAGGCCAAAAGCAGCACGACCGTGGCCAGGACGTAGAGGATGTAGAGGTGGACCCGGCCGTGCTGCACCACCTTGAGGGCGTCGCAGGCCCGGCCGACGGCCTCGAAGACCGGGATGAAGACCGCGAGCTTGAGCCTGTCCGGGCTGGCCGTGGCCAACCGGGCCCGGGCCGGGAAATAGCCCGGGTCCATTTCGAGACGCCGGGAAAGGCCCATGGCCCGGCCGCAGACCCGGCTGGCCGGTTCGGCGAGCGAGGCCTGGCCGTAGTGC
>CAZIJE010000120.1:0-10910 GCA_964539435.1 uncultured Desulfovibrio sp. | reverse complement strand
GACGGGAGGGTCCGGGAGGGGGCGACCCCCTCCCGGCCGACGGAGGCACGCCTTCGCTTTACGGCTTCCGGAACAGGAACGGCAGGTCGTGGGGCTGGCAGCGCAGGTACTGGGCCGGGGCGTCGACCTGGTCGCCGAGGGCGGCGGCGGCGTGCCAGGGCCAGCGGGGGTCGTAGAGCATGCCCCGGGCCAGGGCCACGCAGTCGGCCCGGCCGGAGGCAACGATGGCTTCGGCCTGGAGCGGCTCGGTGATCAGTCCCACGGCCACGGTCGGGATGTCGGCTTCCTGCTTGATCCGTTCGGCAAAGGGGACCTGGTAGCCGGACCGGACCGGAATCCGTTGCGCGGGCGACAGGCCGCCGCTGGAAACATGGATGTAGTCGCAGCCCAGGCGTTTGAGCTCCCTGGCGAAGACCACGCTGTCTTCGATGTCCCAGCCGCCGTCCACCCAGTCCGTGGCCGAAAGACGCAGCCCCAGGATGCGGTTTTGCGGCAGCGCGGCCCGCACGGCCTTCACGACGCGCAAGGGGAACCGCATGCGGTTTTCCAGGCTGCCGCCGTAGTCGTCGGCGCGGTGGTTGGAGAGCGGCGAGAGGAATTCGTGGAGCAGATAGCCATGGGCGCAGTGGATTTCGACCCCGGCCAGCTCCAGGGCGTCGGCCCGCTTGGCGGCGGCGGCGAAGGCTGCCTGGACGCGGTCGAGGCCGGCGGCGTCGAGTTGGCGCGGAACGGCCTCGTCCGGGGCGTAGGGGATGGGCGAGGGGGCCTCGGTCTGCCAGCCGCCCTGGGCCGGGGTGAGCTGGGCGCCGCCCTCCCACGGCTTGGCCGTGGAGGCCTTGCGGCCGGCGTGGGCCAGCTGGATCAGGATCGGGATGGCGGCATAGGCCTTGACCGCGCGCAGGACCCGTTCCAGGGAGGTCTGGTGGGCGTCGGACCAGAGGCCGAGGTCTTCCGGGGAGATGCGTCCCCTGGCCTCCACGGCCGTGGCCTCGATGACGAGCATGCCCGCGCCGGAGACGGCCAGGTGGCCGAGGTGCATGACGTGCCAGTGGGTCGGATGGCCGTCCAGGGCGGAGTACTGGCACATGGGGGCCACGACGATGCGGTTTTTGAGGGTCCGGGGTCCAAGTGTGACGGGGGTGAAGAGCACGCTCATGGATGCTGCCTCCGGTTGGTGTCGCATGGCGGAAACCGCTCCGGGAGGCAGTACCACAAAAAAAGGGGCCGCACCACGCGGCCGGAGAACGGCAGGGGAAATCGGCCGGCGCGGCCCTAGGGCGCGACGCGGGTAAACAACAGCGCGGCCTTGGCCACCGGGGCCTTGCCGTTGCCGGACAGGCGGCCGGTGGTCAGCTGGCGCATGGACCAGGCCGGGCCGAGGAGGCCGGCCAGGGTGTCGGCCAGGTGGAAACGGCCGTCGCGGACCGAGCCGGGATAGAGGCGTTCCAGGTCGGCGGCGGACAGCGGCAGGTCGTCCAGGGAATAGGCCGGCCGCAGGGTGAAAAAGAGCTCCCGCCTGCCCCAGGCCGTGGCCGCGGCAACGACGGCGGGCAGGCGGCCCTTGGCGATGCCCTGGCGGCCGATGAAGTCGATGAGCAGGGCCATGTCGCAGGGGCTTTCCGGCCCTTCGCGCAGGAAGTCCAGGGCCCGGAACTCCACCTGGTCCAGGCCGTGGACCCGGGTCAGCAGGTTGGCGATGCTGACGATTTCCGGATCGATGTCCAGGCCGACGACGCTCCGCGCGCCCAGGCGGCGGGTCATGAACGAGAAGTAGCCCAGGTTGCAGCCGAGGTCGGCCACGGACTTGCCGGCCACGTCCAGGCCGCCGACGTAATCGGAGAGCATGTCCATGTCCGGGCCTTCGCCCGGAGCGAGCAGGCTGCCGTCGGGTCCGGGCACCGGACGCCAGACCCGTGACGGGCCGAGTTGGGCGATGCGGGCGCGGAGGCTGTCCAGGGACGGTGGGGCGGGGGCGGCATCCAACATGTCACCCTTGTAACCGAGTTTCCGGGCAACGCAAGGCCCCAGGCCGGTTGGGAGTTGTCAAACCCGGGCTCCTTGGGTAAGAGCGTTCACCTGCGACCACAATCCGGACGAGGCAAGCGACAGTCCCTCACCGTTCCTGCGCGGCCGGCCGACGGCCGGGCGGGAAAACCCCCTACCCGACACATCATCTATGGTATTCAGCTCAGCCTCTTTTCTCTTCTATTTCCTGCCGATCGTCCTGGCGGCCTATTTCGCCTGCGTTTCGTTCGGCCGGCTGCGCAACTGGATCCTGCTCGCGGCGAGCCTGTTCTTCTACACCTGGGGCGAAGGCGAGTACGTGCTCATCATGCTGCTCTCCATCGTGGCCAACTACCTGTTCGGCATCTGGGTCTACAAGGCCCACGAACGCAGCGACGCCAAACGCCAGGTGGCGGTGGCCATCGGCTTCAACCTGCTGCTTCTGGTCGCCTTCAAGTACACCAATTTCCTGGTGGGCAACCTGAACCTGCTCCTGGGCAACCTGGGGCTGCCGACCATCGTCATCGGCCAGGTCCACCTGCCCATCGGCATCTCCTTTTTCACCTTCCACTGCATCTCCTATATCATGGACATCTACCGCCGGCAGACGCCGCCCCAGATGTCCCTGCCCAACACGGCGCTCTACATCTCGCTCTTTCCCCAGCTCGTGGCCGGCCCCATCATCCGCTACAAGGACATCGTGGCCCAGATCACCCACCGGACCGTGGGCATCGAGCGGTTTTCCAAGGGCATCAACCGGTTCATCATCGGCCTGGGCAAGAAGGTGCTGATCGCCAACGTGGTGGGCCTGCCGGCGGACAAGATCTTCGCCATCCCGGCCGAACACCTGACCACGCCCGTGGCCTGGCTCGGCATTGTCTGCTACACGCTCCAGATCTATTTCGACTTTTCCGGCTACTCGGACATGGCCATCGGGCTCGGCCACATGTTCGGGTTCAAGTTCATGGAAAATTTCAATTATCCCTATGTGTCCCGCTCCATCCAGGAATTCTGGCGGCGGTGGCACATCTCCCTTTCCACCTGGTTTCGCGACTACCTCTACATTCCGCTCGGCGGCAACCGGGCCGGCACGGCGCGGATGTACTTCAACCTGGTGATGGTCTTTTTCCTGTGCGGCCTGTGGCACGGCGCGAGCTGGAACTTCGTCATCTGGGGCATGTTCCACGGCTTTTTCTCGGTGCTGGAGCGCTTTCCCCTGGGCAAGCGCCTGACCCAGGGATCGCGCCTGGTGGCCCACGCCTACACCATGCTGGTGGTGATGGTGGCCTGGGTCTTTTTCCGGGCCGAAACCCTGCCCGTGGCCCTGGCCTATCTGAAGGCCATGGCCGGATTCGCCCAGGGTTCCGGGGTGGAATGGCACATCGGGCTTTTCCTGAACCCCAAGGTCATCATCGTGCTCGGGCTCGCGGTCGTCGGAGCGACGCCGATCATTCCCTGGCTCACGGCCGCCCGGGAACGGGTCCTGGCCGTGCGCCGCATCGGACCGGTGGTCCTGGACGACGGCCTGGAGGCGGTGGTCAGCCTGGTGCTCCTGCCCACGGTCTTTATCCTGTGCGCCATGTCCCTGGCCAGCGGCACCCACAACCCCTTCATCTACTTCCAGTTCTAGAGGCGCCATGGTCCCTGCCGCGAGATTTTCCCGCCAGGCCATCGCCCTGGCCGGCGCGCTGGTCTTTCTGGCCCTGATCTGCCTGCCCGTGGCGGACCACGTCCTGCATCTGGCTCCGGAAGTGAGCCTCATGGAAAACGACCCCACGCCCCTGCCGGAATTTTGCCTGTCCGACGCCTTCAAATCCTTCAACGTGCTCCAGCGCGGCTATCTGGAAAAGACCTTCGGCTTCCGCAAGTTCCTCGTGCGCCAGGAGAACATCCTCGACATCTTCTGGCTCCAGGCATCGAACCAGTACCAGACCGTGCTCAAGGGCAAGGGGGACTGGCTGTTTCTGTCCCAGGAGAACGCCGAGCTCAATGTGGTGGACGACTACCGCTCCGGCCGGCTCTTCACACCCGAGCAACTGGCCCGGTGGGTGGCCGAATACCAAAGCCGCCAGGCGTGGCTCGATGCCCGGGGGATCCGCTATCTGGTGGTGGTCGCGCCCAACAAGCACACGGTTTATCCCGAACACCTGCCCGACCGGTACAACCGGATCAACGCCATCAACCGCACCGACCAGCTGGTGCAGGCCCTCACCGCCGCCGGCGTCGCCGTGCTGGACCTGCGCCCGGCCATGGACGAGGTCAAGAAGCAGGCCCAGGCCTATTACCGCACCGACACCCACTGGACGAGCTTCGGGGCCTTTGCCGGCTACATCGCCATCATGAAACGCCTGGCCACATGGTTTCCCCGGTTCGAGCCGGAGATCCACGGCGACTTCGACATCGCCATCACCCCGGGCCTTAACGGCGGCCTGGCCAGCATGCTGGCCCTGGACGACCTGTTCCCGGAAAACCGGATCACCTTCATCCCGAGGTTTCAGCGCCAGGCCGTGGAATCAACCATCCCCTACCCGAGGTCCACCTATTTCCAGCCGGCCGTGGTCATGGAGACAGGCGACCCGGACAAGCCCACGGCCGTCATCTTCCGGGACTCCTTTGCCCACGAACTGGTCCCGTTCCTGTCCGAGCATTTCAACCGCGCGGTCTACCTGTGGCCCTACCCGTCCACCTCCCGCGAAATGCGCCAGTTCGACCGGGCGGCCATCGAACGGGAGAAGCCGGCCCTGGTCATTGACGAGTTCGTGGAACGTTATTTCACGGAATTTCCGGCCAAGCCGAAAACACCCGCGCCCTGACCCGATCTCCCTGACCTGGGGCGGCCCCTTGCCCTGCATGGCTCCCCCCCCTGGCGGCCATGCCGGTTGCGTCAAGCCTCTCTTTGCTCCATCAAAGCGTTGGGGCGACGCGCCCCGTGTGGAGCGTTCCCGTCTTCGCGACCAGGAGGCAACGGCCATGGCCTGCTTGCGCGCCTTTGTCGGCATCCCGCTGCCGGATGCCTGTCGGGAGCTGGCCGAGCGGCTGGGCCGACGGATCACCCCCCTTGTGCGGGGAACGGTCTCGCCGGTCCGGGCCGAAAACGCCCATCTGACGCTCAAGTTTTTGGGCGACGTGCCCGAGGCCGGTCCCTGCGGCATCGGGGCCGTGGCCGAGGCCCTGTCGGGAGTCACCTTCCCCAGGTTCAGCCTGCGCTTCGCCGGGGGCGGCTTCTTTCCGGGGCCGGCCCGGCCCCGGGTGGTCTGGGCGGCCCTGGCCGAGGGGGCCGGCGCCTGCCAGACCCTGGCCCGGGCCGTGGAAGACGCCCTCGCTCCCCTGGGCGTCGCGGCCGAGGCAAAGCCCTACGTCGCCCACCTGACCCTGGCCCGGCTGCGGGAACCCGGGCGCGGCGGCGACTGGCCGGCCGTGCTGCGACTTTTGGCCGAGGCCGCCTGGCCGACGGCGGAGGTGGGATCCTTGACCTTGTGGCGGTCGGTCCTCGCGCCGGGGGGAACGCGACACGAGGTCCTGGCCGCAATTCCGGCCCGGGCCTGAGCGAAAAAGAAAAACGCCGCTCCGGGGGGAAGCGGCGTTTCCGTACGGCATGGGGTGCGGGCGTCGATCCGGACCGGGCGCGCCAGACCTGGGCAGGGGGGCCGGATGGTCCGGCCGGCCTGCCCCTGGCGGTCCGCTTAGATGTAGTCGCCCCGGTTGAATTTGATCTTTTCGGTTACGGTCATGACTTCCAGTTCGTTGACCAGGGAACCGAGGCCCGCGTTGGCGTCGCTTGGCAGATCGTCCTTGAGCTGCTTGACGCCGGTTTCAATGTTTTCCAGGACGCCGTAGGCCTGCTTGAGGGAATCTCCCCCGGCGCCGGAGGCCAGCGTGTCGGCGTAGTCTTCCCACTTGGCCAGCAGGGTGTCCATGTTTTTCATAGCCGCGCGCTCTTCTTCGGTGAATTGAGCGGAAGCCTCTTCCACAGACCCGGCTTCCTGGAGACAGGAAATGTCCAACCCCGCCAGCCCGGTCAGGGGCGGCGCCGCCAGGCCCGTGGCCTGGGCCGCTTGTTCGCCGCCGACTTGCTTGGCCAGAAGGGCGGCAAAGGCGTCGGAGCTGTCCGAAGCGCCCTTTGCCTGTTCCGCAGCCTGCCGCAGGGCGGTCAGTTGGTCGGTCTGGATTTTCATCGGCCTTCCCCCGCAGTAACGTTTCTTTCAGGCATGCAAGGAGCCTGCCATCCACCACCTTGCAGCAAGCCCCCGAAATCGCTTTCAAATTAAAATTCGGCCCCAGGAAATTTTTGCCCCCCGGCCTGCGTCGCGCTCCCGGCCCTCTCTCCATAAGACAGGCGAAACGCCTTGTCTATTGCCACCCACTTTGGCATCCTCGGCCAACCGGGTCGCCTCCTTCCTTTCGGCCGACCCGAGGAAAAACTTGAGCGCGAAGCGAGCACGCCCAATCCTAAAGGAGCAGCCTCCATGCCGACGGTGAAAAAGATTTTGTGCGCGGTCGATTTCTCCGAGGGCTCCCCCCGGGTCGCCGAGTATGCCGCCACCCTGGCCACGGCCACCACGGCCGAGATCGTGTGCGTCTACGTCGCCCCGTCCCTGGCCGAATACGTGGGCTTCAACGTTCCCCAGGCGGCGCTCGACACCTTCATCGGCGACGTGGTCGCCTCGGCCGAGACGACCATGGACGAGTTCGTGTCCGACCATTTCAAGGGCCTGCCCGCCCGGGGCGTGGTCCTGGCCGGCTACCCGGCCGAGGAGATCCTCAAGGCCGCCGAAACCGAGCAGGCCGACCTGATCGTCATGGGCACCCACGGCCGCACCGGCATCGACCGGATCATCTTCGGCTCCGTGGCCGAGATGGTGGTCAAGACCGCCGCCTGCCCGGTCCTGACGGTCAAGCCCCGGGAGGCCGCGCTCTAACCCGATCCTTTTGCCCCCATTGTCCGTATCGCGCCGCTTGGAAAGCGCCGGGAGCCGGACGGTTCGAGCCCGCCGCCAAGGCCGGCGAGGACGCGGATCGGAGCTCCGGGAAAAGCCGGCCCGTGGCCACGGTTCCCGTGGGGCCTGGCGTTGTCCCGGCCGGGGCGGATATTGCTGTGAGCGCGACGCGCCCGCGCCGTGCCGAACGGGCCGTGCGCGTCGCGGCCAAACCGTTGGAGTCACCGTTCATGCTGCCAAGCGACCGCATCCGGGAGGACGTGCGCGAGTTCACGCCCTACTCCCCGGGCCTGTCCATGGAAGAGATCAAGGAGCGCTACGGCCTCACCCGCGTGGTGAAGCTGGCCAGCAACGAGAACCCGCTCGGCGCTTCCCCCCTGGTCAAGCGGGTCCTGGCCCGCAAGGCCGACATGGTCTTCCGCTACCCCCGGGCCGGAAACCCCGCCCTGGTCGCGGCCCTGGCCGCGGCCCACCACGTGCCGCCCGCATGCGTGGTGGCCGGCAACGGCTCGGACGAGATCATCGACCTGCTCGTGCGCGTCACCTGCCGGCCGGGACAGGACAACGTGGTGGCCTTTGCCCCCTGCTTTTCCATCTACGTGCAGCAGACGCGCCTTTGCGGGGTGGAGCTGCGCCAGCCGCCCCTCGGACCGGACTTCGCCTTCGACCTGCCGGCCCTGGCCAGGGCCTGCGACGACCGCACGGCCCTGGTCTTCCTGACCAACCCGGACAACCCGTCCGGCTACGCCGTGCCCGCCGACCAGGTCGTGGCCCTGGCCGGGTCGCTGCCGCCCAAGGCCCTGCTGGTGGTCGACGAGGCCTATGTGGACTTTGCCGCGCCCGAGGCCGACTATTCCATGCTGGCCCGGTGGGGACAGTGCGACAACGTGGTGGTCCTGCGCACCTTTTCCAAGCTCTACGGCCTGGCCGGGCTGCGGCTGGGCTTTGGCGTCATGCCGGAGTGGCTGGCCGACTACCTGCTGCGGGTGCGGCTGCCCTTTAGCGTCAACCTGCTGGCCGAGGCGGCCGGCATCGCCGCCCTGGAGGACAGGCCGTTTCTACAGGCCAGCCGCGACACCGTGCTGCGCGGCCGGGCGCTTCTGGCCGAAACCCTCGCCGCCCTCGGCTGCCGGGTCCACCCGTCCCAGGCCAACTTCCTCATGTTCGCCCCGCCCCCGGGCTGCGCCGCAAAAGCCCTTTTCACGGCCATGCTCGAGCGCGGCATCATCATCCGGTCCCTTGCAAGCTACGGCCTGCCCGACCTGCTGCGGGTCAGCATCGGCAACGACGAGGAAAACGAACTGTTTCTCGCGGCCATGAAGGACATCCTCGCCCATGGCTGCTGATCCGCGCCGCATCGTCACCATCGACGGCCCGGCCGGAGCGGGCAAGACGTCGGTGTCGCGCCGGGCGGCCGGCCTGCTCGGCCTGGCCTACCTCGACACCGGGGCCATGTTCCGGGCCCTGGCCCTGCGCCTGGGCGAAGGCGGCCACACCCTGCCCGAGGACGTCCTCGACGCCCGGCTGGCGGCCATGGACTTCTCCCTGGCCGGATCGGGCGCCGACACCGTGCTCCTGGTCGACGGCCGGCCGCTGCCCGACGCGGCCCGGACCGAGCAGGTCGGGGCCTGGGCCTCGAACCTGGCCGTCCTGCCCGTGGTGCGCCGCCGGCTGCGCCTGGCCCAGCAGGCCCTGGGCCGCAGCGCCGACCTTCTGGCCGAGGGCCGGGACATGGGCACGGTGGTCTTTCCGGATGCGCCGCGCAAGTTCTTCCTGGACGCCTCGCCCGAGGTCCGGGCCGCCCGGCGCGTGGGCCAGCTGACAGCCCTTGGCCGGCCGGCAGACTACGAGGAGATCCTGATCGCCATCCGCCGCCGGGACGACCAGGACCGCAACCGGGCCGAGTCGCCGCTGGTCCCGGCCGCAGACGCCGTCATCATCGACACGTCCGATCTGACCGAGGACGCGGTGGTGGCCCGGATCGTGGACGCCGCCAAGGGCTGAACTCGTCCCTCCCGCCACGGTCGGCCGGAGGTGCGCTTGCTGCAAGCGCACCTCCGGCCGTTTTCGTTTCCTGCCGCGCCCGGCTGCATCATTTTGGCACATTTGTGTCGCAAAACGCTCCACAATTGTTCCTCCTCTGTCGCGTCCGGCGGGTACAAACCGGCTGGCTACGCCCTTTTCACGCCCTGGCCCGGTCCTTGCTCATCCACCGCCAGCCCGGCCGTCCCCGGGCCCACGAGGAAACCATGAAAAACACACGCCCCGGCCTCCCGGCCCCCCCGATCGTCCCCCGCCCCGTCTCCCTGGTCTACACCATCTACCGCCACGGTCGGGGCCTGAGCGAATGCGAGGCCCAGGAACGGGTTCTGGCCTCGACCAGCCGCCTGCATCCGCAAACCTAAGCGGCTTCCCCCGCCCCGCGTCCGGCCGGAACCGTCCCCTGTCCCGGCCGGACGCCCCTTGCCCACGTTCCGACCATCCCGCCGCCCGGTTTGCCACCGTCCGCCCGAGCCGCTATGCTGCCGCCGCGTCCCAGGCCCGGCCGGTCCGCCAGCCCACCCGTCAACCGCCAGCATTTCGGACACCCCATGCCCCCCATGCGCCTTGCCATCCGCCACGCCAACTCCCAGGCCGCCGTGCGCCGCGTGCTGGACGAGGTCCTGCCGGCCTACGCCCACGTCTTTCCCGACGACCGCGCGGCCCCCATCCTGGTCAAGCCCAACCTCAACGCCAACATGAACGCCCTGACCGGCAACACCACGGATCTGCGGCTGCTGACCGCCCTGCTCGGCTGGCTCCGCGATGCCGGCTATGCCAACGTGGTCGTGGGCGAAGGCACCAACTCGGGCTTTTACCGCAACCGGATCGGCGTCATCGCCCGGCTGCGGGTGGACAGGGCCGCCGCCGCCTTCGGCTACGCGGCCGTGGACCTCAACGAGGCCCCGGGCCGCCCGGTCGCTTTCGAAAACGGCGTCACGGCCCTGGTGGCCACGCCGGTCCTGGACGCGGCCCTGGTCATCAACCTGCCCAAGCTCAAGACCCATTTCGAGGCCGGCATGTCCGTGTGCCTCAAAAACCTCATGGGCTGCCTGGTCGGTCAGGAAAACAAGAAAAAGACCCACCAAAGCCTGGCCGCCAACATCGTCAACCTCAACGCGGCCGTGCGCCCGGGGCTGCACATCGTGGACGCCCTGGTGGCCATGGAGGGCCTCGGCCCCACGCGCGGCACGCCGCTGCGGTGCGATACCCTGGTCTTCGGCGAAAACCCCTACCTGATCGACCTGGCCTGCGCCCGGCTGGCCGGCTTTCCGGCCGCCCAGGTCCGGCCCCTGGCCGAGGCCCGGCGACGCGGCCTGGCCACCCCGGACATGGACGCCTTCCTCGACGGCCTGAGCCTCTCCCCCCTGGCCGGCCGGCCCTTCGCCCCGCCCAAGGCCGGCTGGCTCGCCACCTTCATCCACAGCCCCAAACGCCAGAAGTACTTCCTGGCCGTGCGCAACACCGCGCTTTTCCGCTGGCTGGCCGGCACGGACTGGTTCGGCGCGCTGCTGTTCAAGACCGGCCTGCGCCAGGACGTCTTCTGCCGGGAAGAGATGCGCCTCGACCGGCTGGCCTGCGACCGCCAGGCCTGCGACGGCTGCGGCGTCTGCCGCGACTTCTGCCCGGCCGGCCTCGATCCCGTGGCCGTGGCCGCAGCCGGCGGAAACGCCGACTGCCTCGGCTGCCTGTACTGCTTTCTCACCTGCCCGAAAAAAGCGTTCGTCTTTCACGGCGAACAGGGGTTTCTGGCCGAGCAGCTCCGCCAGTACGACGCCCACGTGCGCGGCCTGAGGCCGCCGAAGGCGCGGTAGGGGAGGAGGAAGGGAGAGGAAAGGAAGATGCCTCCGGCGGCCGGGAGGAGCTAAGCCCCTCCCGGACCCGCCCTGCCTGGGATTTGGGAAGCGGGTGGAGTGGCGGTCGTGGTCG
>CAZIJE010000119.1:0-11021 GCA_964539435.1 uncultured Desulfovibrio sp. | reverse complement strand
CCCCCCCCCCCCCCCCCCCCCCCCCCCCCCCCCCCCCCCCCCCCCGCCGGAGGCTTCTCCTCGTCCTGGCGACCGCCAAGGAGTACAAGGCCGCGCTGGCGGCCCTGGGCGCGCCGGCGGCCCCTTCGGCCGGGGAGGCCGTTTCCTGGCGGCGCGGCGGCCGGGAGCTCCTGGCCCTGGTCACCGGGGTCGGACCGGTGGCCGCCGCCCTGGCCGTGGGCCGGATTCTCGGACGGTGCGAAGGCGGCGTTGCGGGCGTGGTCAACCTGGGCGTGGCCGGTTCCTTCGACCTGGCCGCGGCCCCGCTCGGGGCCTGCGTGGTCGCCACGGCCGAGGCCTTCCCGGAATACGGGCTGCGCCGCGAGGCCGCGACCGATCCCAGGGGCATCGTCTTTCCCCAGCTGACCATCGGCAAGGAGCCGGTCTACGACCGCCTGGGCCTGCGCCCGGCGGATGCGGCCCTGGCCATGGGGCTGTCCCTGCCCGGGGACGCCCGGTTCGGGCCGTGCGTCACCGTGGCCGGGGTGTCGGGCGACGCCGGCCGGGCCGAGGCCCTGGCCCGGACCTACGGAGCGGTCGGCGAATCCATGGAAGGCTTCGCCGTGGCCCTGGCCGCGGCCGCCGGCTCTCTCCCCTTTCTGGAACTGCGCGCCGTGTCCAACCGGGTCGGCGCGCGCCCGCCCGAGGACTGGGACCTGGCCGGCGGGCTCGCCGCCCTGGGCCGGGCCGTCGCCGACCTTCTCTCCTGACGAGGTTTCGCCATGGACACCCTGACCGTCGCCATTTCCCCCTGCCCCAACGACGTGGTCATCTTCGGGGCCTGGGTCCTCGGCCGCGTCCGCCTGCCGGACGCCCTGGCCGCCTTTGCCTTCGAGGACGTGGAAACCCTCAACGAAGCCGCCCTGGCCGGCCGCTTCGACGTGGTCAAGGTCTCGGCCGCCATGGCCGCGCCCCTGGCCGAGGCGTATGCGGTGCTGCCGTCCGGCGCGGCCTTCGGGTTCGGGGCCGGCCCCAAGCTCGTGGTGCGGCAAAACTTCGCCGGCCGGCCGGCGACCGTGGCCGTGCCCGGGCTGCGCACCACGGCCGCGACGCTTTTGCGCGCCGCCCTGGCCGCGGACGATCCCGCGCTGCCGCCGCCGGACGCGCCGTTTCTCCCGGTCCGCTACGACGCCATCGTGGATGCCGTGGCCCAGGGCCGGGCCGAGGCCGGGCTGCTGATCCACGAAACCGCCCTGGCCGCCGCGTCCCACGGCCTGCGCCTGGTCCTGGACCTCGGCATCTGGTGGCAGGCCCGGGTGCCGGACGCGCCCGTGCCGCTCGGCGTCATTCTGGCCAGGAAAAGCCTGGGCCAGGCGCGGATCGCGGCCATCGGCGACCTGGTCCGCCGCAGCCTGGCCGCGGCCCGGGACCATCCGGGCGAGGTGGCCCCCCTGGCCCGCCTGCTGGCCCGGGAAAAGGACCCGGCCGTGATCGAGGCCCATATCCGGGCCTATGTCGGGGACCTGAGCCTGGAGATGGGGGAGACGGGCCGCAAGGCCCTGGATGTCCTGGCCGATTTGGCGGCGGGAACCCGATTCCCGGCGGCTCCCCCCTTGCCAGCCCCGGACCAATCCTGTTAAACGCCAGCGGATGAGCGATTTCGCGGACATTTTATCTCGGGAAGTCCCGGCCATCAATCGGTACCTGGAGGACGCGGCGGCCACCCTCAGTCCGCTCGTCCAGCCGGTGGTGCGCCACGTGCTTTTGGCCGGAGGCAAGCGCCTGCGTCCGCTGCTCACCATTCTCGTGGCCAGGGCCCTGGGCCACGAACGGGACGACGTCTATCCCCTGGCCTGTTCGCTGGAGTTTCTCCACTCCGCGACGCTGCTCCACGACGACATCGTGGACGGCGCGACCCTGCGCCGGGGCCGGGAATCCGCCCACGTCCGCTTCGGCGCGACCCACACCATCCTGGCCGGGGACGTGCTGTTGGCCCTGGCCAACCGGACCGTGGCCGAATACGACGTGCCCGAGCTGACCCGCATCCTGTCCGAAGCCCTGCTCCAGACGGCCACGGGCGAGATCCTGGAGATCGCCCACCTGCGCGACACCGACCTGCCGCTCGACACCTATCTTTCCATCATCACGGGCAAGACCGCCTACCTGCTCCAGGCCGCCTGCCACTGCGGCGCGGTCCTGGCCGGAGCCGACGCGCGTCTGCGCGAGGCGGCCAGGACCCTTGGCGTCAACTGCGGCATCGCCTTCCAACTGGTGGACGACGCCCTGGACTACACCTCCCCGGCCGCCGTGTCCGGCAAGCCCACCGGCGGCGACCTCAAGGAAGGCAAGGTCACCCTGCCGCTGATCCTCTACCTCGCGGAGCAGCCGTTCGAGGCCCGCCGCCGGCTGGCCGAGGACTTCCGCCAGGACCAGCTTTCGACCGAGGACATCGAATATTTGCGCGGCAACATCGTTGCCGGCGGGCACGCCGAAAAGACCCGGGAGATGGCCGCCGCCTACCTCGCCAAGGCCCAGGCCGCCCTGGCCCTGTTCCCGCCCTCGCCCGAAGCCGAACTGATCGGCCAGGTGCTGGCCCCCATGCTCGGCCGGGACAAATAGTTCGGCCCCGCCGGCGGCGGCCGGCGCGCCTTGGACCCTCTACCCAAAGGAACGCCATGCTCAGTCGCGTCGCCGTGGGCCTTCGCCCGAGCGTTACGGACGTGGTCGGCCAGCGCGTGGCCGGCAAGATCAAAAACGAACTGCGCCTGCCCGTGGGCGCGGTCCGCATCGTCAAGATATTCACCATCGAAGGCCTGTCCGAGGACGAGGCGGCCCAGGTCGCCGCGGCCGGGATCCTCCACGACCCGGTGGTCCAGGTCGCGTCCCTTTCCCCCCTGTCCCCGGCTCCCGAGGCCACGGACTGGGTCATCGAGGTCGGCTTCCGGCCCGGGGTCACGGACAACGAGGCCAGGACCGCCAGGGAGGCCATCGGCCTGGCCCTGGACCTGTCCGAGGACCGGCGCAAGGCGCTCGCCGTCTACACCGCCGCCCAGTACCACATCGAGGGCCTGCCGGACCGCCAGGCCGCCGAGCACGTGGCCGTGGACCTGCTCGGCAACGACCTGCTCCAGCGCCACGAGATCAAATCCGGCGACGCATGGCGCAAATCCCCGGGATTTGCCGCCCGGGCCGCCAAGGTGACCGGCCAGGCCAGCTCCAAGGTCGAGACGCCGGACCTCTTCAACATGCTCGAAGCGGACATGCTGGCCTACGGCCGGGAGCACACCCTGGCCCTGTCCCTTGAGGAGTGGTGGGCCATCCGCCAGTATTTCGGGCTTCCGGGCTACAAGATCCGCCGGGTCTCCTGGGGGCTCATCCACAACCCAACCGACGTGGAGCTGGAGTGCATCGCCCAGACCTGGTCCGAGCACTGCAAGCACAAGATCTTCACCGCCGCCATCGCCTACCGCGACGAAGAGACCGGCGACGAAGAAGCCATCGAGAGCCTGTATCGGACCTACATCCAGGGCGCGACCCGCGACATCAGAAAGGCCCTCGGCGCGGACGACTTCTGCCTGTCGGTCTTTTCCGACAACGCCGGCGTGGTCAAATTCACCGACGACCTCCACCTGTGCATCAAGGTCGAGACCCACAACAGCCCCTCGGCCCTGGACCCCTACGGCGGCGCCCTGACCGGCATCGTGGGCGTCAACCGCGACCCCATGGGCACGGGCATGGGCGCGAATCTGCTCTGCAACACCGACGTCTTCTGCTTTGCCTCGCCGTTTTTCGAGGGCCAGCTGCCGCCGCGGCTGCTGCACCCCCGCCGGGTCCTCGAGGGCGTGCGCGAGGGCGTGGAGCACGGGGGCAACAAGTCCGGCGTGCCCACGGTCAACGGCTCCATCGTCTTCGACGAACGCTACCTGGGCAAACCGCTGGTCTTTTGCGGCACGGTCGGCACCCTGCCGGCCACCCTCCACGGCAAGCCGAGCTACGAGAAAAAGGCCCTGCCCGGGGACTACATCGTCATGGTCGGCGGCCGGGTGGGCAAGGACGGCATCCACGGCGCGACCTTCTCCTCCGAGGAGCTCCACGAGGGCTCTCCGGCCACGGCCGTGCAGATCGGCGACCCCATCACCCAGCGCCGGATGTACGACTTCCTCATGCGGGCCCGGGACCTGGGCCTGTACCACGCCATCACGGACAACGGGGCCGGAGGCCTTTCGAGCTCTGTCGGCGAAATGGCCCGCGACTCGGGCGGCTGCGAACTCTACCTCGACCGGGTGCCGCTCAAGTACGACGGCCTGGTGCCCTGGGAGATCCTCACTTCCGAAGCCCAGGAGCGCATGACCGTGGCCGTGCCGCCCGAACGCTTCGCGGCATTCATGCAGCTGTCGCGGGAAATGGGCGTCGAGTCCACGGAGCTCGGCAACTTCACCAATTCCGGCTACTTCCGCGTCTATTACGACAAGCGGACCGTGGCCTACCTGGACATGGACTTCCTCCACGACGGCACGCCGCGCATGCGCCTGGCCGCCGCCTGGAAGCGGCCGGCCATCAGCCGGACCGAACCGGCCATGCCCGTGGAGGGACACGGCGCGCTCCTCAAACGGATGCTCGGCCGGCTCAACATCTGCAGCAAGGAATACGTGGTCCGGCAGTACGACCACGAGGTCAAGGGCGGCTCGGCGGTCAAGCCGCTGTGCGGCGCGCGCCGGGACGGCCCGTCCGACGCCGGCGTCCTGCGCCCGGACCTGGACCGGCCCGAGGGCGTGGCCCTGTCCCACGGCATCTGCCCCCGCTACTCGGACATCGACACCTACTGGATGATGGCCGCGGCCATCGACGAGGCCGTGCGCGGGGCCGTGGCCGTGGGCGCGGACCCGTCCCGCCTGGCCGGGGTGGACAATTTCTGCTGGTGCGACCCCGTGGAGTCGGAAAAGACCCCGGACGGACGCTACAAGCTGGCCCAGCTCGTGCGGGCCAACAAGGCCCTGGCCCACTTCTGCCGGGCCTACCGCACCCCCTGCGTCTCGGGCAAGGACTCCATGAAAAACGACTACTCCGGCGGCGGGGTGAAGATCTCCATTCCGCCCACGGTCCTTTTTTCGGTCATGGGGTTCGTGCCCGACGTCTCCCGGGTGGTGACGTCGGACTTCAAGAACCCGGGCGACTGCGTCTACGTGCTCGGCGCGACCCTGGCCGAACTCGGCGCAACGGAGCTGGCCGAGGAACTCGGATTCACGTCGCCCGACGTGCCCCAGGTCGAGGCCGTCTCGGCCGTGCGCCGCTACCACACGCTCCACGCCGCCATCCGCCAGGGGCTGGTCAACGCCTGCCACGACTGCTCGGACGGCGGCCTGGCCGTGGCCCTGGCCGAAATGGCCATCGGCGGCCGCCTGGGCGCGGACCTGGATCTGGACGCCGCCCCGGCCGCGCCGGGCTTGACCGACCTGGAGCTCCTGTACAGCGAATCCCAAAGCCGGCTGGTAGTCACCGTGGCCCCGGAAAAAAGGCCCGCTTTCGAGGCCCTGTTCGCGGGCCAGCCGTGCGGCCTGCTCGGCACGGTGGCGGCCGGCCAGGACCTGGCCCTGCGCCGGGGCCGGACGGTCCTTTGCCGCGAGCCGGCCGAGGACCTGGCCCGGGCCTTCAAGGCCACCCTGGACTGGTAGCCGACCCTTCCCTCGCCTCGCCGCATCAGGCCGGGACGCGACCGCGCCCCGGCCTTTTTTTGTCCCGGCCCGCGCCTGCGCGTCCGCCTGGAGAGCCTGGAAAATCTTTTCCGAGACACCCCGGTTGGCGGAAACCGGCTCCGGGAGCGGCTTGGCGGCCTGTCCGCCGGGTGCGGCGAACCGCGTCCATCGCCGCCCCCGTATTGATCCAGTGGACCGAATACGGTATCGAAGTTCAATTTTCTCTTCCCACCCCAGCAGAGGAGCCTTTCCATGGCCCGTTGGCGCGCGTGTGTTGCGGCAGTGCTAGCGGCAGGTCTATGCGCCTGCCCGGCCGGTTTCCTGTCCGCCCAACAGACCGGCGGTCCGGCCGCCGGCGCAACAGCCCCGGCCTATGTCGGCTCCAAGGCCTGCCAGGGCTGCCATCCCAAGGAATACGAATCCTATGCGAAGTATTCCAAAAAGGCCCATTCGTCCCAGTCGGTCAAGATCATGGCCCCAAAGCTCACGCCCGACGAACTGCGGGGCTGTTTCGCCTGCCACACCACGGGTTACGGTCGGCCAGGCGGTTTCGTCAGCTTCGAGCAGACCCCGGACATGGCCAACGCCGGTTGCGAGGTCTGCCACGGCCCCGGAGCCGCCCATGCCGACTCCGGCGGCGACCCGTCGCTGATCAAGGCCAAGCTGTCCATGTCCGAGTGCGAACGGTGCCACAGCGCCGAGCGGGTCCGGACGTTCAATTTCAAACCCATGCTGTTCGCCGGCGCGCACTAGGAGGTCGTGATGGGTGTCATTTCCCGCTCCCTGGGCCTCAAGGTGCTGCTCCTTGTCTCCGGCCTGACCATCCTCGCCTTTGCCGGCCTGTTCCTGGCCAACGCCCACTGGCAGCGCCAGGGGTCGGTGAGCCAGATCAGCCGCGCGGCCGGACGCGTCAGCGACATGCTGCGCATGGGCATCGAGGAGCCCATGCGCCTGGGCAAGAACGCCGAAACCGCCGCCCAGTTCGCCAAGCTCGGCGCGGCCCACAAGGACATCCAGGTCTATCTGACGGATTTCAAAGGCAATGTGACCTATTCCACGGACCCGGCCGCCGTGCGCCGCGACCTGCCGGACATCGCCCGGGACCCGGGCCTGGCGGCCCTGGTGAAAAAGTCCCTGGCCGGGGACTTCCACGGCGGCGACATCCTGCCCTGGGCCGGCGGCCAGGCCTATGTCGCGGTCAACTCCATCGCCAACGAGGCCGACTGCCACCACTGCCACGGGGCCTCCAAGCCGATCCTCGGCGCCATGGTCATGGTCCAGGACATCGCGCCCGAACTGTCCAGGCTGGCCGCGGACCAGTACAAGAGCGCCGCCCTGTCGGTCGGCGGCATGGCCGCCCTGCTCGCGGCCCTGCTCCTTTTCATGAAGCATTCCGTGGTCGGCCGGGTCAAGAAGCTGGCCGGCCTCTCGGCCGCCATCAGCCAGGGCTCCCTGGACCTGTCCTTCCACGTGCCCGGACGCGACGAGATCGCCTCCCTGGCCGACAACCTGTCCGCCATGGTCCGGGCCATCAAGGACCAGCTCGAATACAACAAGGGCATCTTAAACGGCGTCATCATCCCGATCTTCGTGGCCGACCGGGAGCGGCGCTTCGAGTTCGTCAACACCCCGCTCCAGCACATCCTGGGCAAAGCCGAGTCCGAGATGCTCGGCCGGCTGGTTTCCGAGAGCTTCATCCGCGAGGACGGCCGCTCGGGCTGCGCCGCGGTCCTGGCCACGGGCGAGTGCGCCAGCGGATTCACCCGCTTCACCCGGAACGACGGCCACGTCTTTCCCCTGCACTACGAGATCTCGCCGCTCAAAAACGCCTCCGGCGCGGTGGTCGGGGTCATCGGCGTCCTGATCGACCTGACCCAGGAGGAAAAGGACAAGGACCACATCCGGTCCCAGCGCGAAAAGCTGTTGGCCGTGGCCGACGAGGTGACGAGCGTGGCCAGGGACCTGTCCGACGCCTCGGACGCCCTGACCACGCGCATGGGCGAACTGACCCAGGGCGTGGAGAACACCGCCCGGGAGACCGACCGGGTGGCCACGGCCATGGAGGAGATGAACGCCACGGTCCTGGAGGTGGCCCAGAACGCCGGGGACACGGCCCAGGCCTCGGACGTGGCCACCAAGGCCGCTGTCGACGGCGGCCAGGAAGTGGCCCGGACCGTGGACGAGACCCGGCAGGTCGCGGAAAAGACCGCCGTGCTGGCCGATTCCCTGGCCCAGTTGGAAACCCGGGCCGTCAACATCGGCCAGGTCATGTCCGTGATCGGAGACATCGCGGACCAGACCAACCTCCTGGCCCTAAACGCCGCCATCGAGGCGGCCCGGGCCGGGGACGCCGGCCGGGGATTCGCCGTGGTGGCCGACGAGGTCAGAAAGCTGGCCGAAAAGACCATGACCGCCACGGCCGAGGTGGCCACGGCCGTCACGGACATCCAGGAGAGCACGCGGCAGGTGGTTTCGGGCATGAACGACGCCAAGGCCAAGGTGGAGCTGACCGCCGGCATGGCCGAGCAGTCGGGCGTGGTCCTGACCCGCATCGTGGAGCAGTCCAACCACATCGCGGACATGGTGCGCAACATCGCGGCCGCCTCGGAGCAGCAGTCCGCCACCAGCGAGGAGGTCAACAGCAGCGTGAACCATATCAACGAGCTGTCCAAGGACATCGCCCGACAGATCGCGGACGCCAACGCCCGCATCGGCGAGGTGCGGACCATGGCCCACCATCTGGCCGAGCTGGTGGAGCAGTTCCGGGAGGAATGATCCGGGCCGGGCCGGAGTCCGGCCTTGACAATCCCGTCCAAATTAAAAGATAAACTCAGGCAGGCGCGAGCCTTGATTCGGCCGCGCCTCCTGTCGGCCAGGCCGTTTCCGGCAGCGCGGACGCGAGCCCTTCTCGGGCCGGCCGCGACGACGGGATTTGACCTTGTTGCCGCTCAGGCAAGGGCGCTTGGCGGACCCGGCGCTGAGGGCAAATAAGGATTGCCGAACCGGCAAAACCCAAAGGAGCGCATCATGGACAAATACGAGTGCAGCATCTGCGGCTACGTGTACGATCCCGCGGCCGGCGACCCGGACAACGGCGTGGCGCCCGGCACCAAGTTCGAAGACATCCCCGAAGACTGGGTCTGCCCGGTCTGCGGCGCGCCCAAAAGCGAATTCAACAAAGCCTAACCCGTGCTTCCCGCCGCGCTTGCGCGGCGATTCGAGGAATCCCATGCGACCTGTGGAACTCTGTTGCAAGGACGTCTATTGGGTCGGGGCCGTGGATTGGGAGTGTCGTAACTTCCACGGCTACATGACCGCGCCCACCGGGACGACCTACAACGCCTTTTTGATCAAGGACGAGAAAATCGCCCTGTTCGATTCCGTCAAGGCCAGCCACAGCCATGAAATGCTGTGCCGCGTGGCCCATGTCGTCAACCCCGAGCAGGTCGACTACCTGATCGTCAACCATGTGGAAATGGACCACTCCGGCGGCCTGCCCGACCTCGTGGCCCGGACCCGGCCGGAGAAGATCTTCGTCTCGCCCATGGGCGAGCGGGCCCTGCGCGCCCACTTCGACTGCGCCGACTGGCCCATCGAAGTGGTCAAAACCGGCTCGTCGATCTCGCTCGGCAAGCGGACCCTCCAGTTCCTGGAGACCCGCATGCTCCACTGGCCGGACAACATGGCCACCTACGTGCCCGAGGACGGCCTGCTCATCTCCTCGGACGCCTTCGGCCAGAACTGGGCCACCAGCGAGCGGTTCGCGGACGAGGTGGACCGTTCGCGGCTCCAGAGGGAGCTCGACCGCTACTTCGCCAACATCGTGCTGCCGTTTTCCCCCATCGCCCAGAAGACCATCGAAACCATCGAGTCCATGAAGCTCGACATCCGGTGCATCGCCCCGGACCACGGCCTGATGTTCCGGACCCCCGAGGACGTGGCCTGGGTCGTCGCGCGCTACAAGGAACTGGCCGCCCAGAAGCAGAAGAAAAAGGCTGTCCTGGTCTTCGACACCATGTGGCACTCCACCGCCAACATGGCCGAGGCCATCGCCACGGGCCTCATGGAGCACGGCCTCTCGGTCAAGCTCATGAACCTGCACGTCTTCGACCACTCCGACGTCATGGAGGAGGTCTGGGACGCGGCCGCCGTGCTGGTGGGCTCGCCCACCCACAACAACGGCATGCTGCCCAAGGTCGCGGACATGCTGACCTACATGAAGGGCTTAAAGCCCAAGGACAAGATCGGCGGGGCGTTCGGCTCCTACGGCTGGAGCGGCGAGGCGGTCAAGGACATCGCCGGCTGGCTCGAAGCCATGGGCATGGAAATGCCCGTGGACCCGGTCCGCATCCTCTACGTGCCCACCCACGAGCAGCTTGCCGCCTGCGTGGACATGGGACGGACCATCGGCAAGGCCGTGGCCGACAAGCTCGGCTAGGCCCCTTTCGTTTCCGCTGCTTCCGAGGACCCGCCCGCCAGGACGGGTCCTTTTTTTCGGGCCGCACCGGGCGACAGGAGCGTGGGCCGTTTCCGCCGGCCCGGCCGGAAAGCCTCCGCCAGCCGCCACCGTGAACACGGCCCGGACGCCGCATTCTCCAGACCTGGGTGTCCGGCCCGCAAAACCCAACACGGCGCCATTTGGGGCCGCAACAACGCGGAGGAGCGTATGATCGTATCCGAAGGCCGGCTCGGCCGGGTGTTCGTGCTGCGCCTGGGCGACGGGGACCGGATTCCGGACGCCATCGAGGATTTCGCCAGGACCCGGGGAGTGTCCGCCGGCCTGGTCCTGGCCCTGGGCGGCCTTGAAAACGGCAAGCTGGTGGTCGGGCCAGAGGACGGGACCGTCATGCCGCCCCAGGCCATGCTCGCGGCCATCGGCGCGGTCCACGAGGTGGCCTGCGTGGGCACGCTTTTTCCGAACCAGGACGGCCGGCCCGCGCTCCACATGCACGGCGTGCTGGGCCGGGGCGAAACGGCCCGGGCCGGGTGCGTCCGGCCGGGCCTGGACGTCTGGAAAATCCTGGAGGTGGTGGTGATCGAGATCCTGGGCACGGACCTGGCCCGGGCCCTTGACCCGGAAACCGGATTCCACCTGCTCGGCCGGGCCGGACGGCCCTGATGCCCGGGGCTCTGCCCCGGACCCCGCCGGGGCTCTGCCCCGGACCCCGCCGGGGCTCTGCCCCGGACCTCGCCAGGGCTCTGCCCTGGACCCGCCGGGGGGAATGATTCCCCCCGGACCCCCTCGAAAGGGGTAAAGGTTCCCGCGCGCCACGCGGAGTCGGTGGAAAGTTTTGGGGAAGGGGTCCGGGGGAACCCTTTTTTCAAAAAGGGTTCCCCCGGCCGCCGGAG
>CAZIJE010000118.1:0-11074 GCA_964539435.1 uncultured Desulfovibrio sp. | reverse complement strand
GGACCGGGGGGCATCATGCCCCCCGGCCGCCGGAGGCATCTTTTTATATGCTCCCGAGTGCGGCCTTGAAGCGGGCGGCGCGGGCCGGGGGCTCGTTGATCTCGGCCACCCGGGCGAGGTTGGCCAGTTCGGTGATCCGGTCGGCCGGCGCGGGGTGGGTCTTGGCGAAGTCCGCGCCGCCCGGGGCGAGCCGCTTCTGCATTTCGGCCAGCATGGCCGGCAGGCCGGCCGGGCTGTAGCCGGTGCGGGTCAGGATGGTCACGGCGTTCTTGTCGGCCTGGTATTCCAGGGTCCGGGAGTAGCCGTTGTTGACCATGGTGGTCATGATGTCGCCGATGGTGTCGGCGAAGATGTTGGTCAGCTGGGCCATCTGGCCGCCGCCGGCGTGCTTGACGGCCTCGCCGCCGATGATGGCCAGGGCCTCGGTGGTCCGGGACTTCTTGATGGCCCGCATGGCGTCCTTGCCCTGCACGTGGGCGATCTCGTGGGCCAGGACCGCGGCCAGGGCGTTTTCGCCCGAGCAGCACCGCAGCATGCCGCGCGTGATGAAGATGAGCCCGCCCGGCGCGGCAAAGGCGTTGATGTCGGCCGAGTCCAGGATCAGGAAATGGTAGCCGCCGTAGGTCTGGGGCATGTCCGAGAACATGGCCAGGGCCTGGCCCACTTCGTTGACATAGGCATTGGCCTTGGCGTCGTTGTAGGGCCGGTACTTGGCCAGAAGCGACGCGCCCACCGACCGGCCGATGTAGTATTCCTGCTCCGGGTTGAAGTCTTCGGCCGCCTTGGCCACGGCCATGCCGCCCTTGACCGCCGAGGCGGCGTAGTCGCCGACGGGCGCGCCGCCGATACTGCCGAAGGAGCCGAGCACCCGGGACACGCCGTCGGGGTTGTTGCAGCCGTACAGGGCGAAACCGGCCAGGATCAGGCCGGCGCAGGCGAGGAGGATGCGCGGTTTCATCGGCCGCCTCCCTGGGGCTTGACGTCGCCCTGGCCCAGAAAGGCCAGGAGCGCCGGCGGGTCGAAGCGCACCCGCTCCATGGCGTCGATGGCGGCGTAGTCCCCGCCGTGGGAACGCCGGTAATCGGCCTCGACCTGGGCGGAAAAGCCCTTGCCGGCCAGGGCCATCTCCTTGCCGGACACGCTGCCGGCCGCGTCCGAGCCGCCGGACAGGGCCAGCTTGCCGGCGGTCAGGGCCGAGCGGTGCATCCAGCCCGACGCCCCGCCGGCGATGGTCACCTGGAACCAGTCGCCCTGCTCGGCCCCCACGTCCACGGTCTGGCCGTAGGTGGCCTTGCCCACGATCTTGCCGAGAAACGACGGCGTCTCCCGGACCTGTCCATCGCGCACCGACACGCTCATGACCTTGGCGGCAATGGCCCCGACCCCGCACAGGGTCAGGACCACGGCCAGGGCCATGGCCAGTTTCCGACTACCCACAACGGCCTCCTTTGTGGCGCCTCCCCGGCGCCGGTTGCGGCACACGCCCCACGGGCAGGCGGGCGGAGCCGTGGTTTTGCCGACAAATCGTCAAAACGCCGTTTCAGCGGCTGACCGTCACATGGG
This sequence comes from uncultured Desulfovibrio sp., assembly GCA_964539435.1. GTDB lineage: Bacteria > Desulfobacterota > Desulfovibrionia > Desulfovibrionales > Desulfovibrionaceae > Solidesulfovibrio. Next base: position 9,511 of record CAZIJE010000118.1, on the reverse strand, counting down.
CCAGCTTCTCGAAATGGCGGATGATGCTTCCGTGGTCGTCCTCGCCGCAGCCGTCGGCCAGCATGGCCTGCATGACCTCCATGACCGAGGCGGTCAACGGCAGGGGCACATGCAATTCGTTTGCCGTCTGCATCACGTTGGCCAGGTCCTTGACGTGGAGCTTGATGCGGAACCCCGGCTCGAACTTCCGGTCCATGACCAGCGGGGCCTTGGCGTCCAGGACCGTGGACCCGGCCAGGCCGCCGCGGATGGCCTGGTAGACCAGGTCCGGCTCCACCCCGGCCTTGGTGGCCAGGACCAGGGCCTCGGACATGGCCGCGATGTTAAGCGCCACCACGATCTGGTTGGCCAGCTTGGCCACGTTGCCGGCCCCGACATCGCCGACGCGGGTCACGGACGCGGCCATGGCCGCGAGCACGGGCCGCACGGCCTCGAAATCGGCCGCATCGCCGCCGGCCATGACGGTCAGGGTGCCGTCGATGGCCTTGGGCTCGCCGCCGCTGACCGGCGCGTCCAGGAACCGGACGCCCTTTTGGGCCAGGGCCGCGCCGATCTCCCGGCTGGCCAGGGGCGCGATGGAGCTCATGTCCACCACATAGAGCCCTTCCCGGGCCCCGTGGATCACGCCCCCCTCGCCGAGGACCACCTCTTTGACCTGGGGCGAATCCGGCACCATGGTGATGACCAGCTCCGAGGCCTCGGCCACGGCCGCCGGCGACGGGGCGTAGCGCGCGCCGTGGCCGGTCACGGCCGCCACGTTGTCCTTGCTGCGGCTGAAGACCGTCAGTGCGTAGCCCGCCTTGAGCAGGTTGCGGCACATGGGCTTGCCCATGATGCCAAGGCCGATGAATCCGATGTTTTTCATGGTGGATGTCCTTGTTGCAAGAGAGAAGATGCCTCCGGCGGCCGGGAGGGGGTCACCCCCTCCCGGACCCACCCGGAAGGGGAAAAGCTAAAGGGTCAGGCCCATGTCCCTGATCCAGGCCAGGGAGCCGAGGGTGTCGGGTTGGGGAATGTATTCCAGGCCGACGAAACCGTCGTAGCCCAGGCGGTCGAGCTCGGAAAACAGGAACGGGAACCGGATCTCGCCCGTGCCGGGCTGGTGGCGGCCCGGATTGTCCGCGATCTGGATGTGGCCGATGCGGGGCAGGTTGGCGGCCAGGGTGGCGGCCAGCTCCCCCTCCTCGCGCTGGGCGTGGTAGACGTCGTACTGCATGGCCGCGTTGGGCCGGCCGACGGCGTCCAGCAGGGCCATCACCTGATCGGTGCGGTTGAGGACAAACCCCGGGATGTCGAACCGGTTGATGGCCTCCACGACCAGATCGAGCCCCTCCCCGGCCAGGAGGTCGGCGGCGTAGGCCACGTTTTCCGCCAGGGTCTCCAGGGCCGCCTCACGGGCGACGCCCGGGGGCAGCTTGCCGGCCAGGCAGTTGAGCCGTGGCGCGTCCAGGACCTGGGCGTAGGCCATTGCCTTGGCAACGCCTTCCTTGAATTCCGACACCCGGGACGGATCGGCGGCGATGCCCCGGTCCCCGGCCGCCCAGTCGCCGCTCGGCAGGTTGAAAAGGACCTGGCCCAGGCCGTTGGCGTCCAGGTGCTCCCGCAGCTCCTGGGCCGGATGGTCGTAGGGAAAGAGGTATTCGACATGGCGGAACCCGGCCTGGGCGGCGGCGGCGAAGCGCTGCGGAAACGGCAGCTCCGTGAACAGCATGGTCAGGTTGGCGGCCAATCGCGGCATGGCGGACTCCAGGGTGGAAAAGGTTGGTGGATCCGGTCAGCCCAGGGCGTCGGGCGCGGCCCCGGCGGCGGCCGGGTCGAAACAGGGCGCGCCGGACAGGAAGCAGCCGACCATGGCGTCGATGCTCGATTCGCTGACCATCAGCATATCCGTCTGGCGGGTGAACTGCAAAAGCCGCCCCATGTGGCCGAGCTTTTCCTCGATGTCGGCGGCCGGGACCTTCTGGAACCGGCCCGACACCCGGTCGGCCACGGTCTCCACGGTGAACCCCAGGGCCTCCAGGATTCTGGCGATGGCCCGGACCCGGCGCGAGCGCTTGACGTCGTCGGCCGCGCCACCGGAAAAGGAGAAGGTGATGTAGTTCTTGTTGACCGTGGCCCCGCAGTAGCAGTCGAGCACGCCGTAGTGGTAGCCGACTCGGGAGCTGAAGTTCAAGTATTTCTCGGAAATGATGGCGTAGGACTTCTCCCCGAACCGGTCCGTGCCGGCCTTGGGCTGGTTGAGCATCTGCTCGGACATGACCGACAGGAACCCGCCCAGATTGACGGGCCGCACGGCCTTGGCCTCCCCGGTCAGGACCAGGCCGGTCAGCAGCGCGGCGAACGGCCGGGACACGATGTCTTCGGGCGTGACCCGCCCCCGGCCGGCCGCCGCCTCCCGGATGCCGCCGCCAAGGTCGATGATGTGGAGGTCGAGGCCAGTGGTGGCCTCGAGGACCGCCGTCACCCCGTGCTGGCCGGCGGCCAGGTCGCTGATGGCGAACATCTCGCCGTAGGACCATTCGTGCAGGAGCCGGATGATGTCGTGCAGGCTCTGGCAGTATTCCGGCCGGAAGGTCGGGGCCTTGGGATTGAGGAGTGTGAGCGGGATGACGCGCCGGGCCACCTCGGCCAGGATGGCGTGGACCTGGGTGCCGGCCATGAAGGCCTCGCCATCGGCGTCGGACGCGCCCAAAAGGCTCTCCACCCGGCCCCGGTAGATCCGGCCCGAGGCCGCGTCCACGGTGACGGTCTCGCCTTGGCGCAGGAGCCGCGTGGCGTCCTTGAGCCCAAGGACCGTGGGCACGCCGAATTCTCGCGACAGCGAGGCCATGTGCCCGGTGACGCTCCCCTGGTCCGTGACGATGGCCGCCGCCCGCTTCATGGCCACCATGAACTGGGGCGCGCTGTGCGGGGCCACCAGGACCGCGCCCGGCGGAAAGGCGTCCAGGTCCTCGTCGGTCAGGACCAGGTGGACCGGCCCGGCCCCCGCGCCCGCGCAGGCCGTCTGCCCCCCCTCGAACAGGACCTCGGCCCCGGGCACGGGCGGTCCGCCGGCCAGGCAGCCGGCGTCGCTTACGGCCGTCAGTTGCCGGGACTGGAGGATGACCAGGTTTCCGGCCGCGTCCAGGGCCCACTCCATGTCCTGGGGCCGGCCGAAATGGCGTTCGAGCAAAAGCCCCCAGGCGGCCAGGTCCCGGGCCTGGCCGTCGGTCAGGCAGGGCGCGCCGCGAAGGGCCGGATCCACGGCCGCGTCGGCCAGGCCGCCGGCTTCGGTAGGCACGAGCATGCGCGGCTTTTCGGCCGTTTCGCGCCCGGTCACGGCCAGGGAATCGCGGTCCAGGCGGACCGTGTCCGGGGTGATGACCCCGTCCACGGCATAGGGACCGAGGCCCCAGACGGCGTTGATGAGCACCTCGTCCCGGCACGGGTCCTCGGGGAGCCGGGTGTAGAGGACGCCGGCCGCCTTGGACGGAATCAGTTCCAGGCAGGCCACGGCCATGGCCACGTCGTCGTCCGGGATGCCCTTGAGCAGCCGGTAGGACATGGCCCGGGGCGTGTAGAGGCTGGCGATGACGAACTTGTAGGCGCTGGCGATCCGGTCCGGGGCGACGTTGAGCATGGTCAGGTACTGGCCGGCGAAGGACAGTTCCCCGTCCTCGCCGATGGCGCTCGAACGCACGGCGAAGCGGACCGGGCCGCCGTCGGGGTCCCGGCCCTGGCCGACAGCCGTTGCGGCCTCGGCCAGGGCCGCGGTCACGGCCCCGGGCCGGGGGGCCCGCAGGATGGCGGCCTGGATCTCCTCGGCCGCGGCGGCCATGGAGGCCGGGTCATCCGGCCTGATGCCGAGCCGCAGGCTGGCGATGGTCTCGAAGAGTCCGGCCTCCTCGAAAAAGGCCCGGAAGGCGGCGGTGGTCACGGAAAACCCGGCCGGCACGGGCAGTCCCACCCGGTTGGCGATCTCGCCCAGATTGGCGCACTTGCCGCCGACCTGGTCCACCTTGTCGGCCGTGATCTCCGGCATCCCGAGGACCAGCTTGCCCCGCAGGGGATTGACCCGGCGGGCCACGGCCTCCTTGATCTCGGCGGCCAGCCGCTCAATCAGGTCGAGAAGCACGGGCTGGGGCCGGCCCGACAGGAGCTCGAAGCTCTTGACCATGCGGATGGCGTGGAAGATGGCCCGGCTGGACCGCGAGCGGATGAAGGCCATGCCGAAGACCTCCCGGCCTTCCAGCATGGCTTCCATTTCCGCGCAGATCTTAAGGACTTCGGTATTGGATTCGAGCAGCGACTGGAAATGGTTGTACTTGGTCCGGAAAACGGCGGACGTGGCTTCGTTTTGCGCCGCCGGAGCGCGGCGCGTGAAACTGGCCACCAGATTGCGCAGCCCCTCGATCACGGTGCCCATGGGCTTCTCCAGGCGCGGGACGGGTCCCGGCCGCCGGTTGCGGCGCATTCCCTTTTGCGCCCGGTGGGTTTCCCCCCTATACTCCCCCGGCCGGGCCGGCCGCCGCCACGCGCCGCGCGCGGCAAAGGAGGACAGGAATCATGGGAGCGAATCTGGCGATCGTGACGCTCATCGTCGTCTTATCCTTGGTGATCGGCATCGTGCTCGGCCGCAAGCTGCGCCGCAAGTAAGCCGTTCCCGCCTTTTGCCTCAGGGCCGCCGCCCCGCTCCCGGCCTGGCCGGCAGCGCGTCCGGGTCCACGCCCAAAAGCGGGGCCAGCCGGTCGATGACGGCCAGGGCCGCGGCGAATTCGTACCGCTCGATGGCCTGGGACAGCTCCTCCACTTCCGGGGGCGCGGCGGAACCGGCCAGGGCCTCGCGCAAAACAGCCATGTCCTCGTCGGCCCGGATGCTGCCCTCGGCCAGATGGCCGGCCAGGCGGCGCAAAAGCGGGGTCAGGGCCGCGCCCGTGACTTTCGGCGGCCGGGGCCGGTCCGCGCGTCCGGCCCTGGGCTCCCGGCCCTGCATCACCCGCTCCAGGGAGTCGAGCAGGGCGTCGTGCTCGAAGACCTTGGGCAGGCACTCGTCCATCCCGGCCTCCAGGCACCGGGCCCGCTCCACCGACACCTCGTGGGAGGTCAGGGCCACGATGGGCACGCCCGGCGGGCACGGCGGCTTGGCGCTGGCCGCAAGCAGCCCCCGGATGACCCGGGTGGCGGCCGGGCCGTCCATCTCCGGCATCTCGATGTCCATGAGGATCAGGTCGTAGGGCCGGCCCGTGGCCTTGTGGCCGAACAGGACCCGGCAGGCCTCCTTGCCGTTGGCGGCCGTGTCCACCTCGTGCCCTGCGTTGCGCAGGATCTGGGAAAAAATCGCCCGGTTGAGCTTGGCGTCGTCGACCAGGAGGATCCGCCAGCAGTCGGGCCGGACGCAGGCCGGCGCGGCTGTCGGCGGCGGGGCCAGCCCGGAGGCGGCCTCCACCGTGGCGGCCAGGGCCGCGGCAAAGGCGTCCAGGGCCTGCCGCTCCGGGATCTCGCCCGCCGCCAGGACCGCCTCCAGGTCCCGGGCCGCGTCGGCCAGGGCGTCGGCCGCGATGTTGCCGGCCACGCCCTTGACCGTATGGGCCAGCCGCCGGGCCCCGTCCAGGTCGCCGGCCTCCAGGCGGCGGACCAGGACTCCGGCGCTCTCCCGGTAGTCCCGGCAAAATTCCGCGGCCACGCTCAAGAGGAGCCGTTCGTTGCCGCCCAGGCGGGCCAGGGCCTTGGCCGTGTCGAGGCCCATGGGGGCCGCCGCGTCCGGGGCCTCCCCCGGAACCGGCGTCCCGCGCCCCTCTCCCGGGGCCGGGCCTTCGTCGGCCGCGGCCGCCGCCGGGGCGATCCACTGGCCAAGCGCCGCCAGCAGCCGGCCGCTGTCAATGGGCTTGGTCAGGTAGTCGTTCATGCCGGCTTCCAGGCACCGGTCCCGGTCCTCGGCCAGGGCGTGGGCGGTCAGGGCCACGATGGGCAGGTCGGCCCCGCCCGGCAGGGCCCGGATGCAGCGGGTGGCGGTCAGGCCGTCCATGACCGGCATCTGCACGTCCATGAGCACGACGTCGTAAAAGGTTCCCTTGACCATTTCCACGGCCTCGCGGCCGTTTCGGGCCACGTCCACGGACGCGCCGAACCGCTGCAGCAGGTCCCGGGCCACCTGCTGGTTGATGGCGTTGTCCTCGACCAGAAGGACCAGGGTGCCGGACAGGGGCCGCGCCGTCTCCGGCCAGGCCCGGGGCGGCGCTTCCGGCGCTCCGGCCGGCGGGGCCGCCTCGGCGCGGCAGGCGCCCTCGGTCGCCGGGTTTCCCGCGTCCTCGGCGAACACGGCCTCAAAGGAAAAGCATGTCCCACGGCCCGGCAGGCTGGAGACCTCCAGCTCGCCGCCGAGCAGGGCCGCGCCGCGCCGCACCAGGGCCAGGCCGAGCCCGGTGCCGCCGTAGGGCCTGGACAGGGAGCCGTCGGCCTGGGTGAAGGATTCGAGCATGTCCGGGATGGTCGCCGCGTCCATGCCGATGCCCGTGTCGCGCACGGACAGGGCCAGGCGCACGGTTCCGGCCTCGCGCCGCACCAGCCCGGCCGCGACCTCCACGGACCCTGTTTCCGTAAATTTCACGGCATTGCCGACCAGGTGGGCCAGCACGGCCTCGAGCCGGGCGTTGTCCCCGACCAGGCGCACGGGCGCGCACGGGTCCAGGCGCGCGGCCAGGGCCAGGCCCTTGGCCCGGGCCGGTTCCGCGAACCGGGCCAGGACCCGGTCCAGGGAGACGGCCAGGTCGAAGGGGACCGGGACAAGATCGGCCAAGCCCTTTTCCAGGCGCACGAAATCCGTGATGTCGTCCACCACGTCGAGCAGGCCCTTGGCCGAACCCGTTATCTTGGCCAGGTAGTCGCCGATCCTGGGATCGCCGGAAAGGGGCGTGGCCAGGTTGGCCAGGCCGATGATGGCCGAAAGCGGGGTGCGCAGTTCGTGGGTCATGCGGGCCATGAAATCGGCCTTGGCCCGGGTCGCGGCCTCGGCCTCGCCGCGCAACCGGGCGTTGGCGGCCTCGGCCGCCTCAAGCCGCGCCCGCAACCGGCCGCGCTCCTCCGACAAGGCCGCCACGGCGGCGCGCAAGGTCGCGTCCCCGGGCTTGTCCTGCTCCATGAAAGACTCCGGTACGCCCCGGACGGGGCCTGGAAGGTGCGCAACGGTTGCCGTCGCCATGCGGCAAAACTGACTTTTTCCACCCATGGCGTCAAGGCCGGCCCGGCCCGTCGCGGCCGCCTCGCATTGGACAAGGTCCCGGGTTGCCGCTATGGATGGCCAAACCCGCGGGAGCCGCCATGTCCCTGGATCTGGAAACAATCCTGGCCTTTGCCGTCACCCTCGCCGCCTGCCTGTCCGCCGCCGTCGTCGACCTGCGGTCCCGGCGCATCCCCAACCGGATCACCTTTCCGGCCATGCTCGTCCTTTTAGCCCTGCACGGCGCGTTCTCCGGCCTCCCCGGACTTGGCGAGTCGGCCCTGGGCCTGTGCGGCGGTTTCCTGATCTTCCTTGTGCCCCACCTGTTTCGGGTCATGGGGGCCGGCGACGTCAAGCTCATGGCCGTGGTCGGGGCCGGCCTCGGCAGCCAGGCCCTGTTGACGGTCTTTTTGTTCACGAGCATCGCCGGCGGGCTCCAGGTGCTCCTGTGGCTGGCCTGGCTGCGGCTGGCCCGGCCCGGGGCGACCGTCCCTCCCCGTCCGTGCTACGGTCCGGCCGTCGCCGTTGGCGCGCTGGCGGCCATGGCCCTGTACGCCTTCGAAGGCGCGTACCTCAGGCTGGTCCTGCCCGGTTTCTGACACCCGGGATTGACCGCGAGCGGGCTTTGGCGCAACATCCGTAAGAGGCGCATTTCCCTCGCCGGAGCCAAAGGCCCATGCCAAACCCTGACGCCAACAACGCCCGCCGCCGCAGCACCCTGGCCGTCGTCGGCAGCGGCCTGGTCCTTTTCGCCGCGTTCCTCCTGATCGCCCTCAGCTGCGACACGCCCGAGCGCGGCTCGCGCCTCTACGACGCCGGCCGCGTGGCCGAGGCCCTGCCGCTCCTGGAGGCCGCGGCGGCGCGGGGCTCGGTTCCCGCCTCCCACCGCCTGGGCCTCGCCCTCGAAGCCGGCCGCGACGTTCCGGCGGACCCGGCCCGGGCGCTGGAACTTTTCGCCTTCGCCGCCGGGCACGGCTCTCTTCCGAGCATGGTCAGGGCCGGGGACCTGTCCAGGACCGTGACCCGCGACGACGCGGGCGCGGCCGCCTGGTACCGCCGGGCCGCCGACCGGGGCCTGCCCGAGGCCATGACCAGGCTCGGCATCCTGCTGATGACCGGAACCGGCGTCCCTGCCGATATCGACGCGGCTCTTTTCTGGCTGCGCCGGGCGGCCGCCGTGGGCGACGTCCAGGCGGCCACGGCCCTGGGCCAGGCCCTGCTGGCTCTCCACGAAGCCGGCGATTCCCGGGCCGGCTCCCTGGACGAGGCGGCCGCCTTTTTCCGCCAGGCCGGCGAGGCCGGCGATCCCGAGGCCCAAAGCCGTCTGGCCGACCTGTACGCCGCCGGCCGGGGCGTGGCCCGGAACCTGACCCAGGCCGCGGCCCTGCGGCGACTGGCGGCGGACGCGGGCTACGCCCCGGCCGCCTACGCCCTGGGGCTCATGTACCTCTCGGGCCAGGGCGTGACCGCCTATCCCCTGGAGGCGGGCCGGCTGCTCGAGCGGGCGGCGGACGCGGGCCATGTGGCGGCCATGCTCCGCCTGGCCGAGATGTACCAGACCGGGCTCGGCGTCTTCCGCGACCAGGCCCGGGCCATGGCCCTGTACGACGCCGCCGGCGAGGCCAGCGAGGCGGCGGCCACGGAGCTGTGCCGGTTGTTCGCCGCCGGCCCGGAGGACCGGCGCGACCCGGAGCGGGCCGTGCGGTTCTGCTCCAAGGCGGCCGAGGCCGGAAACGCCGGCGCGGCCGCCCTGCTCGGCCTCGGCATGGTGCGCGGCCGGCTGCCCGGCGACGTGGCCACGGGCACGGCCCTGTTGTCCCGGGCCGCCTGGGCCGGCGACGCCGAAGCCATGTACGCCATGGCCCTGCTCCATCTGGCCAACAAGGGCGTGTCCGGCAATCCGGCCGAAGCCTTCCGCTGGTGCCGCCAGGCGGCCGAGGCCGGCCTGCCCGAAGCCAAGGCCCTGCTGGCGGCCCTGTCCGAGGAGGAGTTTCCGAGCGCCGCCAACCTGGCCAAGGCCATGGACTTCTACCGCGAGGCGGCCGAGGCCGGCAACGTCGAGGCCGGATTCGCCCTGGGGTCGCTGCTCTCCAAGGGTCTGGCCGGACCGCCGGACTTTGCCGAGGCCCGGCAGTGGTACTAAAAGGCGGCCGCGGCCGGCGACACCCGGGCCCTGTCCACCCGGGGGCTCATGCCCCTGACCGGCACGGGCGGGCGGGCCCACGACCAGGAGGCCCTGCGCTGGATGCTGGAGGCGGCCCGGCGCGGCGATCCCCACGCCCGGTGCAACGTGGCTTCCCTGGTCCTGACCGGTCG
>CAZIJE010000117.1:3656-11180 GCA_964539435.1 uncultured Desulfovibrio sp. | reverse complement strand
GCGTCCCGTCCGGGCGGCCGCCGCAGCAGCCGCGCGGGGCGCACTGAATGAACGCGCCGAACTTCTCCAGTTCGTCCACCCGGCAGCTCCAGACCATCTTGCCGTCGTGCAGGATGGCGTCCGGGCAGCCGTCGCACATGTTCTGGCGGCCGTCGTCGAACAGGTCGCAGGGCTGGATGACCATGATCGACTGGATGTGGATCGGCTGGGTCCACAGCTTGGGCTTTTTGAGGAGCCGGCCGAAAATCTTGCGCAGGCTGGCGTTGAACGGAGCGAGCAGGGCCATCTTCTGGAGCCAGGCCGTCCAGCAGGGCCGGGTGTAGGCGATGTAGGTCCCGAACAGGAGGTGGTGGAAGATCTGCATCCACTCCGCGAACTTCGGATCGAGGTAGCCGAGGATCTCGTCCTTGGTGCCGGCGCGCAGCGTCAGCAGCCACTTCATGGACAGCGGGTCCTCGGTGCCGTTTAAGTAGGCGCAGGGCTCGTGCTCGGGGTAGGACAGGCGGATGGCGTCCGCGATCTCCTGGGACACCAGGTCCTGGTGGTCTTCCTGGTGGTCGAGCTGGTAGACGAGGTTGCCGACGTCCACGGGCTTGCCATGGACGAAGACGTCGAAATTGTTCTTTTTGCGGGCCGAGCGAAAGAGGATGTAGACCATGGTCTGGACCAGGTCGATATGCGCGTGGGCCCACCGGGTCAGCATGGGGATGTCGGCCAGGGTGTCGCGGTAGATGGTGGCGTTAAACGAGCACGAGACCTTGCCCTCGCCGTGCTCGTGGATCATCTCCGCGAGCCTCAGGCGCAGTTCGCACAGGTCCTTTTCGCTGGCCCCCTTCCACCCGGGCCGCTTCTGGTGGGAGTCCACGTGCATGGTGAACCCGACCAGGCCGGCGGCGGCCAGCTCGCGGACCAGTTCCGGGGTCAGGGCTTGGCCGTTGGAATTGATGATGGGCTTCCAGCCCTGGGAGGCCACGTAGCGGACCAGGGGCACGATGTCCGGATAGATCAGCGGCTCGCCGCCGGCGATGGAGATGCCGTCGGTGCGCCTGAGCTTCTTGACCGTTTCCAGCTCCCGGATGACGTCGGCCAGGGGCCTGTGCCCGTCGGGGTCGTTCTCGCGGTAGCACCCCTCGCAGTACAGGTTGCACTTGGTGGTCGGTTCCAACCAGGTGATGGCGTTGTCGGCCAGATTCCAAGGCAGGCGATAATACGTTTCCGGGGTCAGCGGTCGTTTTCTCATGGCTCTCCGGTCCGTCTGGCAGGGTTTGGCCGCTCGGGTCGCGACTTGGCGTTGCGTTATCGCAAATGGCGGCGGGTGGCAACCGCAACGGCCCGGAAAGCCCGGCCGGACGCGGCTTAAAAGCCCTTGTCCAGGGCCCCGGCGATGGCCCCGGGAGCGCCGCCGGCCGAGCGGGGCACCAGCCGGCCAAGCAGCGGCACGCGCCGGGCGGCCTCGCGGAAGGCGGCCGAGCGGCGCAGGTTGACCACCAGCAGGGTCAGGATCATGACCGGAAACGGCGCGATCTGGAAAAGCGTGCCCGAGAGCCCGGGCAGGGCGTCCTGGAGGGCGATGCCGGCCACCTGGATGGCGGCGAAGAAAAGCGCCCCGAGCGCCACCCGCACCGGCTTCCAGCCGCCGAAGATGACGATGGCCAGGGCGATCCAGCCGGCCCCCTCGCAGCCCTGGGGGTGGCCCCAGCCGGGCTTGACGGCCAGGGACAAGAACCCGCCGGCCACCCCGGCCATGGCCCCGCCGGCCAGGCAGCACAGGAACCGGACCCGGCGCACGGGCAGCCCGCGGGCCAGGGCCGCGGCCGGCGATTCGCCCACGGCCCGCAGGACCAGCCCCGGCCGGGTGCGCATGAGGAAAAACCAGACCCCGGCCACGGCGGCGAGGCTCAGGAGCACCACCGGGCTCTGGCGGAAAAGCGCCTGGCCGAGGACCGGGAGGTCGGCCAGGCCCGGGATGTCCAGGGCGCCGAGGTCCGGCCCGGGCTGGCGGGCCTGGCCATGGCCCATGAAATAGGCCAGTTCGCGGCAAAAAAGGGTCAGCACGAACCCGACCGCCAGTTCCGAGGCCCGCCACAGCAGGCCGAAGACGGCCAGGACCAGGGCGATGGCCGCGCCGGCCGCGGCTCCGGCGGCCAGGCCCAGCCAGGGGTCGCCCCAGGTCCGGGCCACGGCGAAGGAGGCCATGGCGGCAAAGAGCACGGTCCCGTCCAGGGACAGGTTGATCATGCCGCCGCGTTCGGAAACCGTTTCCCCGAGCGAAGCCAGGATCAGGGGCGCGGCGGCGAAGAGCACGGCCGCGACCAGGGCGGCGGCGTAGTCCAGGGTCATGGTTTTTTCCCCTGCCCGGCAGGCAGCCAGGACCGGGCGGCGAAAAGGGCCAGGACCATGACCCCCTGGATGACCCCGGCCAGGGACGAATCCAGGGACAGGGTCAGGGGCAGCTGGATGGACCCGACCGTCAGGACCGCGAAAAACAGGCAGGCCAGGGGCAGCAGGCGCAGGCTGCCCGAGGCCAGGAGCACGGCCAGGATGGCGGTGTAGCCGTAGTTGCCGGAGATCGACGGGATCAGGCGGTGGTAGAGGCCGGTGACCAGGATGCCGCCGGCCAGCCCGGCCAGGCCGCCGCACAGGGCCATGGCCGCCAGCATACGGCGCCTGGGCCGCAGGCCCAGGCGCTCGGCCGCCATGGCGTTTTGGCGCACGGCCGACAGCGTCAGGCCGAAAAAGGTCCGGTGGAGCAGCCAGGCCGCGAAGGCGAACCCGGCCACGGCCAGGATCAGGCCCCACAGGCTCATGGGCCGCCCGCCCCAGGCCGGCAGCCAGAAATCGGCGGCCAGGGGTTCGGTGCCGCTCATGGAGGCCATGCCGGGCCGCTTCCACGGGCCGAGGATGAGCCACAGGGTGATGCCCGTGGCCACGAAGTTGAGCCCCAGGCCCGAGAAGATCTCGTGGACCCGGCCGTGGGTCCGCAGCACCCCGGACAAGAGCGCCCAGGCCGTGCCGCCGCAGGCGGCGGCCGCAAGCGACAGGCCGAGGACCAGGTCCGGGGGGAGGCTCCCGGCCGGATCGAAGGCCCGCAGCCACCAGAGGCAGAAGACCGAGCCCATGGTGATCTGGCCTTCCACGCCGATGTTCCAGAGGTTGGCGGCAAAGGTGACGCAAAGGGCCGCGCCGCACAACAGCAGCGGGGCGAAGGCCGACAGGGTGCGCAGGAGCACGGGCCACGAGCCGAGCCCGCCCTCGGCCATGACCGACAGGGTGGCCAGCGGCGGCGCGCCGGCGGCGAACAGGATGGCCAGGGTGGCGGCCAGGGCCAGGCCCAGGGAAAAGGCGGCCCGGACAAGCGGCGCGGCGCGGCCGGTCATGCGGCCTCCGTGGCCGGCGCGGTCCGGCCGGTCATCAGGTCGCCGACCAGGCCCGCGTCGCAGGCCGTTGCCGGCAGGTCGGCGGCCACGGCCCGGTTGTAGAAGACCAGGACCCGTCCGGCATGGGCCAGGAGCTCGTCGAGGTCCTCGGAGAAAAAGATAACCGTTGCTCCGGCCCCGGCCCGCTCGCGGAAGTGGTCCCAGATCTGGGCGATGGAGGCGGCGTCCAGGCCCCGGGTCGGGTTGTCGGCCAAAAGGAGCTTGGTGTCGTCCGGAATGAGCGACAACAGCAGGCGCTGCTGGTTGCCGCCGGAAAGGGAGGCCGCCTTGGCGTGCGGCGTGTCGGTCAGGCGGAAGCGGCCCACGCACTGGTCCCGGAAGATGGCGGCCGCCTCGCGGCGGCGGTCCGGAAAGGCGAGGCGGACATGGTCGAGGAGGGTCAAGCCCCCGAAGAGCCCTTCCTCCAGGCGCGCGGCCGGCAGGTAATGGACCCCGGCGGCCAGGAACCGCTCGTGGGGCCGACCGGCCAGGCTCTGGCCGGCCGCCTCCAGGGTGCCGGCGATGGCCGGGGCGATGCCGGCCAGGCCGCGCAGGAAGGCCTCCTGGCCGCCACCCGAGATGCCGGCCAGGCCCACGATCTCGCCGGGCCGCACGGCCAGGGACACCGGGTCGAGGACGGTCTTGTCGTCAGCGAAAACCGCGTCGACCAGGCGGACCAGGGGCCGGGCCCCGGTCCGGGCCGGGGGCGGCGGCGGGGGCGCGGCCGCGGCCAGGGCCGCGTTTTCGGCCCCGAACATGGTGGCCAGGATGGCCGGAGGATTAAGCGGCGCGTCAAACGCGCCCGCAAGCCTGCCCTGGCGCAGGACATAGACCCGGTCGCACAGTTCCCGGGCCTCGGCCAGCTTGTGGGTGACCAGGGCCACGGTCCGGTCGCCGTGGGCCACGAACCGGCGCAGCACGTTGAAAAGGACTTCCTTCTGGGCAGGAGAGATGCCGGTGGTCGGTTCGTCGAGAATCAGGAGCCTGACGTCGCGGTCGAAAAGCCTTGCCAGCTCCAGTTGCTGGCGCTCGGCCACGGTCAGGCTGGACACGGACGCGTCGGGCAGCAGGCAAAAGCCCATCCGGCCGCAGGCCTCGGCCAGACGTTCCCTGGCCTCGCCCCGGGCCACGACCGGCCCGCCGCCCAGGGCGAAGTTCTCCCAGACCGCCAGGGGCGGGAAATCCAGGGGGTCCTGGGTCAGCATGCCGATGCCGAGCCGGCTGGCCGCCTCGGGGGTCAGCCGGTCGTGGTCGCGGCCGTTTACAGTGATGGTTCCGGCGTCCGGGGCCAGCACGCCGCAAAGGACGCGCATGAGGGTGGACTTGCCGGCCCCGTTCTCGCCGAGGATGCCGTGGATGCGGCCCGAAGCCAGGGCCACGGTGACGTCGTCGTTGGCCGCGAGCGGGCCGAAACGCTTGACGATGCGGGAAAGGACGACGTCCACGATGCTTCCTTGCGGCCGGCCCCCTATTTGGAGGCGCTGGCCCCTTCCATGCCGCGCAGAAGCTGCGGGCAGAACCAGATGTCCTTGTCCGTGGCCGTCTGGCCGGCTTTCACGAAGACCGTGCCGTCCTGGTATTCCAGGGGACCGGCGTACAGGTTGACCTTGCCCGAGCCCAGGTCGGCCACGAACTGGTCCAGGGCCTTTTTGGCCTCCGCGGACAGGGCCTGGCCCGGGAGAAAGCCCACCGGGCTTTTGTCCGGGTCGTTTAAGGCGGCGAAGTCAGGCGGGAGCCATTCGAAGGCCGGCGTGTAGGTTCCGGCGGCCACGGCCTTGGCCAGGATCAGAAGCGGCGGGCCCCAGTTGAAGTAGGGGACGCCGAGGCAGGCTTCGGGAGCGCCCTGGCAGGCCAGCTTATAGTCGTAGGGCAGGGCGTAGACGTCGGCTCCGGCCTTGCGGCGCGCGCCGGCCACGGTCAGGGCCTCGGGGGTGTCGATGCCGGAGATGACCACGTCGTAGCCCTGGTCGAAAAACGAGCCGGCCACCTGGTTGGGGTCCGAGGTCACGCCAGGGATGTTGAACCAGAAGCCGATCCAGTTGACTTTAAACGACAGGTCCTCGGGCTTTTGGCCCCGCACCTTCTCCCAGGCGTAGCGCGCGCCGAGGAAGGCGGCGTCGGCCAGGCGGCGGGTCTCGTCGTTGATGAGCGGCCCCAGGAACCCGATCTTGCCGGTCTTGGTGGTCATGGCCGCGGAAAAGCCGGCCATCATCTTGGCGTATTCCATCTTGGAGAAGAGGTTGCCGAGGTTTTTCGGGGCCTTGCCGGTCAGGACGTCGTCGCCCGAGATGTGGACGAAGGTCAGTTCCGGGTGCTGGGCGGCGGCTTCGCCGATGCCGTCCTTCATGTCGTCGGACCCGGCCAGGATGAGCGTGGCCCCCTTGGCGGCCAGGTCGTCCACCAGCTGGGGGATGGTGAACCCGGGCCGGTCGGCCGGATTGACCTTGTCGAGGTAGAGCATCTTCGCGCCGGGCAGGCGCTCCTCCACGTACTTGCCGCCTTCGTACTGGGCCTGGCTGTAGCCCTTGTCGTTGTAGGGGCCGACGAGCAGGAGGCCGAACGTCAGCGGTTTGTCCGCGGCCAGGGCCGTGGCGGCCAGGCAGCAAAGCAGGGCGGCTGTTGCCGCAAGGGTCAGTGCGCGGCGCATGGCGAACTCCTTGGGTGGGTGTTTGGTGGGAGCACCTTAAGAAAAGCAGGGACAATATGCCAGCGGCAAGACCAAGTTCCTACGACCGTCCCGGAAGGACGCCGTCGCGCAAAAAGGCCTCGACCAGGGAAAAGACCGTGTCGTTGCCGCAGAAGTCGCCCGTGCCGATGCGTTCCCGCATGGCCGGCAGGTCCTTTTCAAAGGCCGGCAGGAGGTCCGGGGACAGGCGTTCCATGCTCGCGGCCCGGCCGTAGCCCAGGCGTTCGAGGTACAGGGCGTTTAGCTGCTGCTCGAAGGCCCCGGCCACGGGAAAGGACAGGACCGGCTTGCCGTGGAACAGGGCCTCGCTCATCAGGTTGTGGCTGCCGCCGCAGATGACGTAGGCGCACGAGGCCAGGTCGTCGAGAAAGCCCTGCTCGGAATAGTCCCGGAAGGTCAGGTTGCCGTCCACCTTGTCCATTTTGTAGCCGTAGACCCGGAATTCCCGGTCCATGCGCCGCAGGTACGGGGCAAAGGCGTCGCAGATGCCGCAGCTCTGGTAGACCAGGATGTGACTGCCCTGGCTCGGGGTCCGGTCGAGGACCGACTGGCGCAGGATGGCCGGGGCCACCCGGGCGTGGGCCCCGGGTTTGGCCGGCGGCTGGAAAAACGAGATGGCCAGGTAGTCGGTGCAGGCGGAAAAAAGGAACCGGATCGAGGCCCGGATGCCGATATAGCCCGGAAGGAGGCGTGGCGGCAGGTCGTGGTCGCAGCAGGAGATCACGTGCTGGTGGTCGATGGACAGGCACGGGATGCCGGCTCTTTGGGCGGCAATGGGCACAAAGTATTCGTAGTCCGAGATGGCGGCGTCGGGCCGGAAATCGCGGATCAGGGTTTTGAGCCGGGCCAGTTCCGAGCCGCGCCGGACCAGGGTCCGGGCGGCGAGCATGAGGGTGGCCGGGGTGTCCAGGCGCTGATTTTTATAGCGGGTGCCGGGATTCTCGAACCGCTCCACCCGGAACTCGCGCGAAAGGAGCCCCGCCCCCTCCTCGCTGGAGACGAACAGGAACTCGTGGCCTTTGGCCGCGAGGTGGCGGGCCAGGATCAGGGCGCGGATGGCGTGGCCGTGCTGGGTGCCGTGCACGCCGTAGAGGATGCGGGCCATGGGTGTCTCGCGTCTGCGGCGGCCGAGGCGCCGGAGTGGGGATTCGGGCGGGCGGGCCGCCGCGTGGGGCATCAGTACGGGGCGAGGCCCGCGCCGTCAATGCGCCGGCCCGGCAGCGGCCGGGCCATGGCATTGGACAGCGTCCGGGAAGTGTGAAAAACCAGCCCCATGAAAGCTCTTTCATCCCTCGCCCGCTCTCCGGACAGACCGGGGGGGCCGGGGGAAATGATTCCCCCCGGCGGGGTCCGGGGCGGAGCCCCGGTCTTCCCACAGGAGCGCCCATGAACCTGTGGAACGTCCTTCGCAACATGGTTGCC
>CAZIJE010000117.1:0-3646 GCA_964539435.1 uncultured Desulfovibrio sp. | reverse complement strand
AACACAACAACCCCCCCCCCCACCCCCCCCCGGGCGGGGGCGGGGGCGCCCCCCCCCTCTTCCCACTGGAGCGCACATGAACATGTGGAAAGTCCTTCTCATCATGGTTGCCTGCCTCTGGCTTTGCGGCGTCGCCGGTCCGGGGTGGTGCGCCGGCAAGGCGGCCGCCTTTGACACGGCGGCCGAGCGGATCGGCGGCCTGCGCCTCGGCATGCCGGCCGGGGAGGCCGAGGCGGCCGCGCCGTGCCCGCCGCGGAAGGGCCGGGAGGTCCTGGAGCAGGCCACCGGGGATTTCATCCAGGTCTGGACGCTGCCGTGCGGCCTGGAGCTGAAGCTGGCCGGTCCGAAGAAGGGCGGGCCGAAGACCGTGGCCGCCGTCACCGTGACCGCGCCGTCCGAACTGGCCACGGGCCGGGGCGTCCGGATCGGCTCGACCGAGGCCAAGGCGACCACCGCCTACGGCCGGTTCAGGGACCGGGAGATGAGCCGGGCCGGCGCGTCCCTGGTGGCCGGCTCGGTCTACGACGGCCTGATCCTGACCTTCAAAAACGGCCGGGTGGCCCGCATCTTTCTTGGCGCGGCCGCCGAATGAGGCCTGAACGCCCGACCCGGGAGGAACCATGCGACGCCCGCCCGCCTTGTCGTCGTCTCCGGCCGGCCGCCCGATCCTGGCGGTCCTGGCCCTCCTGACCCTGCTGACCGTCCATCCGGCCCGGGCCGCCGCGGTGGAGGACCTGGACACGCCCGTGGCCCCGGGGTCGAACCTGACCTTCGCCAGGCTCGGCCAGGCCGTGTTCCGGGGCGTGGCCCGGGACGAGGCGGCCGGGGGCTGGGCCATCACAACGGAAAAGGTCCTGCGCCAGCCCGCCACCAAGGAGCGCGTCACCCTGCCCGCCGGGGCCAAGGTCGGTTCGGTGGAGTCCTTCCGGGTGCGCGGCGGCGGCCGGACGTTTCTCGTGACCGTGTGGTCCGTGGCGGCCCAGATCGAGTATCCGGGCGACAGGGCCACGGTGCTGGCCGTCTTTCCCGACGGCGCGGAGGAGCCGACGGACGTGGCCAGCGTCCAGACCGACGTCTTCTGCTCGGTGAAGTACAAGGAGCTCCTGGACCTGGGCCCGGATCAGGCCTTCGCCGTGTACAACCGCCACAGCAATTCCAACCAGAGCTACATGGACTCCGGGCTTTACCACATTGTGGACGGCCGGCTGCGGCGCATCGCCTCGGTCTTCACCCTGGACGTGCGCATGGATTGCGGCAACACCTTTTTCGAGATCCTGCGCTTCGGCGTCTCGCCCCGGCCCGGGAGCGACCGGCCGGACGTCACGGCCACGGTGGCGCTGTCGCCCCGCACCGACTGTCCGGGCGGCAAGACGTCCATCCGGCCGAAGACCTTCCGCGAGACTTACCGGTTCGATCCGGGCCAGAAGCGGTATCTGCCCCTGGGCAAGGGCTTTGCCGCGCTGGACGCCTGGAATGAGAAAAACCTCTAGAGCGACGGGATGGTTTCCTTCTTCGTTTGTCCGCGCTTCCTTGATCTCCTCCTGTAGGCGGGGCGGCGCTTCCCATCGCTCGGGAAGAGATCCGTCATTTTTTGATGCCAAAGAGGAAACGCGTAAGCGCCATGCGGCGGCATAGTGTCTGAGCGAGTGGGGTAGTCTTCTACGGAGTTTGAGACCGAAGTGTCCGCGCGGCCGGGCCGAAGGATGCACGGCGGTTACGCGGGAAGAGGAGGTCGCCGTCGTCGATAGCCCTGACTTACGGTCCCGTTCTCAATAGCGCATCCAGCCCTATGAATTCACGGCAAAATTCCGAAGGACACCGGCGGGATTTTGAAAAATGTGTCCAGTCGTGAGTCCAAAACGAAAAAAGGGCTATCCTTTTGGATAACCCTTTGATTTCTTTGGCGTCCCCAAGGGGATTTGAACCCCTGTTACCGGCGTGAAAGGGCTTGCCCAAGAACGCCAAAAAGATAGCACCACCCATCATTTCAGCCAGTTAGCCTTGCACCAGGAGGCAAAACTCTCCCCCTTCCGCCTGTGAAGTACTTCCGGAAGTACTTCCGCTTCCCGCCTTCCTTCCCCACCTATTCGACATCCAGACAATCAATAACTTTGTAAGTCTTTCCAATTGGTTCTTGCTCGCCCTTGTCTTCCATATATCGTCGATACCAGCCTTCCCACTCCTCGATGCTCTTGGGGCGGGGCGGAAAGCCAAACAGACCGGCGTTGCTTTGAACAATAGCTGGCTCGTCCCCTTGATCAACCGACTCCGGCTGGTCCCGCCATCCAAAATTATTCTTCAGGTCGAAAATCTGCCCTGCCACCACCCCCTGGCCCTGGACGAGTTGCCGAGCGCGCTGGCCCTCAATGCGCAGCTTCGCCCTTTTTATCGTGTCCATATATTCAGGTTTGTATTGGTAATTGAGAAGAGACTGGCGTGAAGTGAAGCCCAAGGCTAGCGCCAAATCCGGAACGGTATACGGCCACTTCTTGGCGTCAGCGTCCTCAAAATACTGATCGATCACAGTCTGCATTTGTTCGACGGATGAAAAATGCGGTGGCCTGCCAGGGCCACGAGGAGCACTGACTTCTTCCACCACCGCGACTGCGTTATGCTCTGGCTCTTCCAAGCTTTCTTCGAGAAGTGCAAGTTTCTTCTTAAGAGCAGCAACGGTGTCTTTTAATTCCCTAACATTATCCATAATTCACCTTCTTATGACACACGAGCCTAGAGCGTGTCATGAACCTGAGGGAGTGATTATAGATAGGGGATGACTTACCGTAAGCCGTACCCGACGGACGTCAGCGACGAGGAGTGGTACTTCGTCGCCCCTTATCTTGCTTTACTTCCTAAAGATGCTGGACAGAGAAAACATGAGCTGCGCGAGGTGTTTAATGCGCTTCGCTGGATCGTGCGGGCAGGAGCTCCCTGGCGGATGCTGCCAAACGATTTTCCCCCGTGGCAGGCGGTGCACCAGCAAACCTTGCGGTGGATTGCCGCCGGCTGCTTTGAAGATCTCACCCAGGACCTGCGACAGGTCTTACGCCTGGCAGCAGGCAAGAAGGAGCAGCCTTCGGCGGTGATCATGGACAGCCGAACCTTGCGAAGCTCTCCCGAGAGCGGGCACAGGGCCGGTTACGACGGGCATAAAAAGAAACGTGGCAGCAAGTTACATATGGCCGTGGACACCCTGGGCAACCTCCTGGCGGCGCATGTAACCCCGGCAAGTGAGCAGGATCGAGCCCAGGTGGGGCAACTGGCCTCGGAGGTTCAGGAGGCAACGGACGGCACGGTCAAAATAGCTTTTGTCGATCAGGGTTATACCGGAGAAAATCCGGCTGGCCAAGCGGCGGAGAATGGAATGGAGCTTTCCGTGGTCAAGCTGTCGGAGGCAAAGAGAGGCTTTGTTCTCTTGCCAAAACGGTGGGTTGTCGAGCGAAGTTTCGCTTGGCT
The DNA here is from genome assembly GCA_964539435.1 of uncultured Desulfovibrio sp. Taxonomy (GTDB): domain Bacteria; phylum Desulfobacterota; class Desulfovibrionia; order Desulfovibrionales; family Desulfovibrionaceae; genus Solidesulfovibrio. The sequence goes on along the minus strand of CAZIJE010000117.1, from coordinate 193 downwards.
TACCCGCTTCAGGCGCCTTGTCCGCGACTATGAAAGGCTGCCGCAGACGGTGGCGGGACTGCACTTCATCGCTTTTGCCTGCCTCATGCTCCAGAAAATCGTGCCGCTCATTTTGGGCAGTTCATGACACGCTCTTGCCCAGGCTCGAATGCGGTCGCACCTCGTTGTAGGTTCTGCGCCAGTCCTCGATGAC
>CAZIJE010000116.1:0-11290 GCA_964539435.1 uncultured Desulfovibrio sp. | reverse complement strand
GCCGGCTTCGCGGCCTGCGTCGCCAGGCCAATCCCGGCCACACCGTCGCACTCCCGCCCACGCCCATCCCCGCACCCGCTTCCCCATCCCCGCCCCCCATTCGGGAGGGTCCGGGAGGGGGTGACCCCCTCCCGGCCGCCGGAGGCATTCTCCCCTCTCCCACTCCACTACTGCGCCATCACCCGCTGCACCACTTCCCGCATCCGCTCCACGAACACGGCCGTGTCGAACGCCTTTGCCCGCGCCTCGCAGGCCTCGCGCATGGCCAGGGCCTGCTCCGCCCCCAGGGCGGCCACGGCTTCGGCCACGTCCGCCGGGCCGGGGTCGGGCGGCAGGAGGATGCCGGTTGCGCCATGGATAACGGTTTCGGTCAGGCCGCCTTCGCGCACGCCGATGACGGGCTTGCCGGCGGCCATGGACTCCACGGGCGAGATGCCGAAATCCTCGTCGCGGGGGATGTAGACGGTGGCCAGACAGGTGCCGACCAGACGCTTGAGGTCGGCATCGGCCGTCCAGCCCCGGACGTCGATGTTGGGACAGCCGGCCGCGAGGTCCCGGACGCGGGACAGTTCCGAGCCGCCCGAGACCACGACCAGCCGCTTGTCCGGCATGGCCCGGAAGGCCTGGACAATGACGTCCACGCGCTTGAGGACGTCGACCCGGGCCGTGGACAGGTAAAAGGGTTCCTGGCCGAGGTTGGGAAAGGCGGCCGTGTCCACGGGCGGATGCACGACCGTGGCGGGCAGGCCGAGAAAGGTTTCGATGCGCCGGCGCACGGTTTCGGAATTGGCGACAATGGCGTCCATGGCCCGGGCGGCCCGCTCGTAGCCCCGGCGGTAGCGGGCCAGGAGCAGGGCGTAGAGCGGCCGGCGCAGCGGATGCTGCCGGGCCAGGTAGAAGCCCTTGTGGTCGTAGAGGATGCGCGGCGGCGTGTGGCAGTAGAGGATCTGCGGCCCCTGTATGCGGGCATGGGCCAGGAGGGTGAGGGCGCCGCTGTGGAAGGCCAGGGACGTGCGCACGGCCGGGAAATGCTCGAAGGCGAGGCACATGGCCAGGGTTTGGGAGAGCCTGGCGGCCAGGGGGTGGCGGGCCAGGGCGCGGATGTCCCGGGGCGGGCCGGCGGGAAAATACCCGTCCGGAAAGGCCGCTGCCTCGTAGCGGCCCGTGACCAGGGCGGCGTCAAAGGCCCGGGCCAGGGTCACGGCCACCTTCTCGCCGCCGCCGGGAAAGGCGAAGGCGTCGTGGAGGACGAGGCGGGGCGTGTCCTGGCGCGTCGGCATGGCTTCTCCTTGGCATGTTCCGGAACCAACGGAACGGGTCGGGGATAGCGTGGCCGGCCGCGTCTGGCAATGGGGGCGGGGCGGACCCCAAAAGTGCGCGGCCCCTCTTGCTCCCGGGATGGTCCGTGTTACAGTGACAGGGAAATCCATGCGCCGCAGGGAGGACCCAAGCCATGGCATTTGACGAAACCGTGGTGCTCGGCGGGGTGGAATGCGAATACGACCCCCTGAGCCGCGTTGCCGAAGTCTACTGCAGCCGCTGTTCCAAACGAAACGAGGTCGAAGTCGCGTTCGAGGACGGAGCGCCGGCCTATCCCGGCTTCGTTTGCAGCGAATGCGGCTCCTTCAATAGTCCAGAGTGCTGACCGGGTGTTGCCGGCCGCCGCCGACTCGGCTACACCTCGCGCCAAGGACGCCTGGAGTCGTCGGGAGGAGTGCCGTTGTGGAGCAGAAGGACAAGGATCTCGCCTATTACCTGGATATGATCGCCAATGCCCCGAGCTATCAGGACCTGGTCTTTTTCCGGAACCGGACCTTTGACGCCATCGAGGCCACCCTGTCCCCGGAGGACGTGGAGACGGTAAAGCGGGCCTGGACCGAGCGGGCCAAGGACGAGACCGTGCCGGTGGTGCCGCAGGGACAGAAAAAAACCGCCGCCTGAGCCGGCCCGTCCGTGCGGGAAGGCAACCCCGTCCGGCCGGTCAGGGAACGCGGCGCTTGAAGACCAGGTTGAGGGGCGGCCCGTTTTTCGGGGAGAAGACGGCCCTGGCCTCGTTGGGGCCGAGCATGGTCCCCTTGAGGAGATGGCCGCTCCCGTGCTGGGCCGCGAACTCGTCGCCAAGGACCACGCCGGCCACGTGGTAGGTGTTGCTCCCGCCGCCGATGTCCGGGATGACGATGACGCCGTAGAGCATGTCGCCCTGGCGGGTGAAGCTGGCCGTGACCGGTTGGCCGAGGACCGTGGCGGTCCAGTCGCCGGTCAGGTCGCCGGACACCTGCCCCAGGGCCTCGCGGCCGGACAGGCAGGCCAGCAGGCAGAGGCAGGGCAGGAAAAGGGCCGGGATCGGCCGGACGCGGTTCATAGGAGTCCCTCCCGACGCATCAGGGTGAGGTACTTGGCCCGGATGGCCTTGAGTTCCTGGACGACGGTCTCGACCTGCGCGTAGTGGCTGGAAAATTTCACGGCCGCCTCCAGTTCCCGCTGCCGCTTGGCCAGCCGCTGGTTGACGAATTCCAGGAAGGCCTGGGGTCCGGATTCCCTGTTCTCTACAGACTGTTCCAAACAAATCTCCCCCGGTGCGCTAGGAAATGCCGCGTTTGGCCGTGCCGCCGGTGTTAACGGGCTATAAACATGAATCGCCGCCGGTTCAAGGCCTTGGCCGGGAAAAGCGGGCCAAGCCCGCACAAAAGCGGAAGCCGCCCAGGCCCAGGGAGTGGCCCAAGCGGCTTCCTAAAAAGGCCGTGGTGGCGTGTTGGGGGAGGAGGCTAGGGGGTGGCCGCCACGGCCAGGTGATTTTTGCGGTGTGGTTTCGGCTTGCGCCCACCGCACTCTGCTGTCCCTAAAGCAAAACAGGGGCCAGAATATCGTCCTGGACCGTAAAAATTTTATTTCAATTTTTCATATGGTTACAAAAAGGCCTTCTCTCCAGGTCCGCTTTGACCGATCCAGACCCGTCCCTCTCCCCTTTCTTTTCGGTTAGCTTTATTACAATCTTAACGCCAAGCGCCCCGAAACACCCGCCCGAGGCGACGGCGGGTCCGAGGCGACGGCCGGGCCGGTCGCGGACAGGCCGGCAGGGAGGCACGGGACACGGTGATCAAGGTCAGCATCGAGGACGTGGAGCACGGCATGGTGACCGCCGAGGACGTGAGCGGGCAGCACGGGGCGTTCGTGCTGGCTCGGGGCGTCACCATCGGCGAGGAGCAGATCCGGGCCATGCGCGCCTACGGCGTGCGCGACCTGCACGTGGTTTCCGCGAACGCCGAGCCCCCTGACGAAACAGCCCGGCGGGCGGCCGTGGCAGACCGGTGCCGCAACCTGCTCCTGCCCCGCTTCGCGGCCCTGGATCTGGCCGCCTCCTTCGGCCGCGCGGTCTTCGATCTGGCCGTGGAACGGGCCACGGCCCGGGTCCTGGCCGACGGCCTGGACCTGGAGGCCGTGCCGGCCGCCCCGCCCCTCGTTTCCCTGCCGCCGGAGCGGTATCTTTTCAGCCCCAAGGACGTGGACCCGCAGAGCCTCGTGTCCGGCGAAGTGGAGCTGGCCACCCTGCCCGAGGTCCACGCCCGCCTGATCCAGGCCCTCCACTCCGACAAGACCTCGGCCCAGGACCTGGCCGCCATCATCGGCCGGGACCCGAGCCTGGCCGCGCGGCTGCTGCGGCTCGTCAACAGCCCCCACTACGGCTCCCGCGCGCCCGTGGACACCATCAGCCGGGCCGTGGCCCTGGTCGGCCGCAAGGAGCTGACTTCCCTGGTCATGGGCCTGGCGGCCCTTGCCGCCTTCGGGGACATCACGCCCGAGCTGTGCGACATGCGGGCCTTCTGGCGGCACGCCGCCGCCTGCGGCGTCTATGCCGCGCTCCTGGCCGACGCCTGTCCGGGCCTGGCCCCGGACCGGGTCTTCGTGGGCGGGCTCCTCCACGACATCGGGCAACTCGTGATCCTGCGCAAGCTGCCGGCGGCCGCCGGCCGGGCCCTGCTCCTGTCGCGCATGGAAGGCCTGCCTCTGGCCGAGGCGGAAACCGCGGTCCTCGGCTTCGACCATGCGGCCGTCAGCCAGGCGCTCCTTACCAACTGGCATTTTCCCGAAACGCTGACGGCCATGGCCGCCGGCCACCACCGGCCCGACGACCACCCGGGCGACCGGGAGGTGGCCGTGGTCCATGTGGCCGACATCCTGGCCACGGCCTGGACCTGGCCGGCCTTTTCCGGCGCGCCCGTGCCCGGCCTGTCCCAGTCGGCCTGGCGGGCGCTCGGCCTCGCGGCGGCGGATCTGGCCGCCGTGGCCGCCGCCGGGGACACCCGCATCCAGGACATTGAATCCGTTTTTTTCACCCCTCCCACCACCGCGACCCAGTAACAGGGGAAGTGCCATGACCCATGACGCCCGTCCCAAAGTGTCCCGCCGCCACCTGGTGCGGGCCCTGCTCGGCCGGGAGGTCCCGGCCGGTGAGCCCGGACCGGCGGCGGCCGACGCCAAGGCCTCCGTCGCCGCCACGGCCGACGCGGCCTACGCGGCCGGCGACTATCCGGCCGCCGTCGCCGCCTTTCGGACCCTGGTGCGGGACGACCTGTCCAACACCGCCCTGCGGGTGCGGCTCGGCCACGCCCTCTACGCCCTGGGCCAGTTCGTCCAGGCCCGGGTGGAATTCGAGCACGTCCTGCGCCTGACCGAAGGCCAGGACCGGCTGGCCCGGCTGGGGCTCGGCCTCACCTTCCTGGCCCTTGGCAAACGGGAACGCGCGGCGGCCGCCCTGGCCGCCTTTGCCGATCCCGAGCGCCCGGAACTCGTGGACGCGGCCGCAGGCGCGGCCAAGGCCCTCGAGGCGGACGGCGACACGGATCTGGCCGCCCTGCGCCTGGACCTGGAAGCCCTGGCCCGGGCCACGGCCCTGCTGCCGGAGACGGCTTCGGCCTGAGACCGGTGTCGCGGTCACCTGCCGGCCCCCGGTCCAGGGACGCACGCGCCATGCCCAGCCACCCCTTCGGCCAATGGATCCGCCAAAAACGGCTGGCCCTCGCGGCCCGGGATCCGGCCTATTCCCTGGCCCGACTGGCCGCGCGCCTGGGCCTGCCGGCCGCGACCCTGCGCCGCCTGGAACGCGGCGCCGCGCCCCGTCTGCCCGAAGACCGCATCCTGGCCCTGGCCGAGGCCCTGGGCGACCACCCGGACAGGCTGCTGGCCCTGGCCGGCAAGATCCCTTCCGACGTCCGCGACGTCCTGCTGTCCCGGCCCGAAGCCTTTGCCGCCCTGGTCCGGGGACTGGCCGACCGGCCAGACGCCGAGGTGCTGGCCGGCCGCGACGCGGCCACCCTTCTGACTTCGTTTCGGGAAACCCAGCGCCTGGCCCGGGTCGGCAGCTTCACCCGCGACCTTGTCACGGGCGAGGACTTCTGGTCCGAGGAATTTTTCCGCATCTTCGGCCTGCCCCCGGACAACTCGACCCCGAACTACGACCAGTTCCTGAGCCTGATCCACCCGGACGACCGGCCGGCGGTCGTGGCCGTGCGGCACAAGCTTCTGGCCGGCGAAGGCCCCCTGCGCTACGCCTACCGGTTCCGGCGGAGCGACGGCCTGTGGCGGCACGCCAAGGCCGTGGCCCGGGCCGAATGCGACGCCTCGGGCCGGACCGTGCGGCTCCACGGCACGGTCCAGGACGTGACCACCGAACGCCAGGCCATGGACAATCTGCGCTCCATGGCCCGATTTCCCGAGGATAGCCCCAACCCGGTGCTCCGGGTGACCGGCGAGGGCCTGCTGGCCTATGCCAATGCCGCCAGCCAGCCGCTGCTCGAGGCCCTGGGCCTGGGCCTGGGCCAGCCCCTGCCGCCCCACCTGGCCGAGGCCGTGATCCAGGCCAGGACCGCCGGCCGGCGTCTGGAAATCGACATTCCGGTCGGGGAAACAATCCTGGCCGTGACCATCTCCCCCCTGCCCGGCCCGGACGGGGCCAACCTCTACGGCCGGGACGCAACCCGGGAACGGGCGGCCGCCCAGGCCCTGACCCTGGCCGAGGCCCGGCGCCGGCGGCTCTTCGAGGATACGCCCGTGGCCCTTTTCACGGCCACGGCCACGGGCCGGCTCCTGTCCGTCAACCCGGCCATGGCCCGGCTCTTCGGCCAAGCCTCGCCCGAAGCCATGGTGGCGGCATCCGGGGATATGGCCATGGTGCTTCCTGCGCCGGACCGGTTTCAGGCGATCGCGGGCCGGCTGGAACGGGAGTCGGACCTGGCCGATTTCGAGGAGATCCTGGCGCGACGGGACGGAACGGTTTTTTCAGGCCGTCTGCGCCTCCGGCTGGCGGCCGGGTTGGACGGGCGCACGGTGGTGGAGGGTTCTGTGGAGGCGTCGGCCCCGGGGATGGAGAGCGACCGCGACCTGGCGGCCCGGGAGGAACGCCTGACCACCCAGCTGCGAAACGTCCCCCTGCCGACCCTGACCTTTCGGCTGCGCGGTCGGGAACTGGTCCTTCACGACGCCAACCGGGCAGCCGAGGCCCTGTTTCGGGGCCGTCTCGGCGTCTGCCTGGAGGCCGCGGCCGAGTCGCTGTTCGAGGAGACGCCGGACGTCTACCTGGGCCTGTGGAACGCCCTGGAATCGCGTCTGCCCGGGCGCAGGCGGCTGTCCTTCCGCCCGCCCGGCGCGGACGCGGCCGGCCTGTGCGACATGACCTTCGTCTTCGCCCCGCCGGACACGGTCATGCTCCACATCCAGCATGTCCCGGAGCCGGCCGCGTAAACGCGTCGACACTCAGGCCAGTTCGGCCAGCACCTGCTCGGTGGAGGCAAAGGCCGCGCCGGCAATGCGCATGGCTTCCATGGCCCGGTCGCTGTCCCCGGCCTCCAGGTTCGCGCCGGCAATGGCGTCGATCACCACCACCACGGCGAACCCCCTGGCCAGGGCGTCCACTGCCGCTTCCTTCACGCAGTATTCCGTGGCCACGCCGGTCAGGTACAGGGTGTGGGCCCCGAGGCAGCGCAGGAGGTCCGGGGCCAGGGGCTCGGAAAAAAGCGACAGCGCGTCCTTGTGGAGGATGATGTCCCCGGGACCGGCGGCCAGGGGATCGACGATGCGTGCTCCGGCCGTGCCCACCACGCAGTGGGGCGGCCAGACCTTGAATTCGGCCGCGTCTTCGGGGTGGGCGTCGTTGTCGTAGAGGACCGGCGCGCCGGCGGCCCGAAAGGCGGCCCGCAGCCGGACGATGGGCGCGATGACCTTGTCGCCGCCGGCGAAGTAGAGCCTGCCGCCCGGGGTGATGAAGTCGTTTAGCATGTCCACGATGATCAAGGCCTTGTCGGTCATGGACCCTCCCGTGGCAATGCCGGCCGCCCCTGGCAGGGCAGCCGGTTTTTCCCGGCCGAAGCCCGGACGGGCCTATTGGCCGGGAGCGTCGGAGCTGGCCGGGGCGAGGATGGCCTGACGCAGCAGTCCGGCCATGACGGCATTAAGCCCTACATTGGCGTGGGTGTCCACGCTGTTGACCACCAGTTCCGATGGTTTTTTTCCGGCCAGGACCGGGGTCAGGTCCACGGTCTCGACGCCCCGGTCCTTGAAAAAGGCGGCCACCCGGGCGGTCATGGGGGCGCTGCCGGCCACGTCGGCCAGGTTGGGGATGATCAGGGCGATCAGCCGGACGCGATGGTCCCGGCACCAGCCGACAATGGAATCAAGCTCGGCCGCGTGGGCGGCAAAGACCGCCGGGTCGGCGTAGGCCGCGGCCAGCCGGCCCCAGAAGCCGCGCGAGGCGTCCTCCACGTTGCCGATCCGGGCCAGCCGCCAGTAGACGAAGTTGGCCAGGGCGAAGTGGTCGACCAGGTACCGTGACACCGCGCTTTTCGGGAACTGCACGGCAAAGGGCAACGGAAACTGGCTCTTTTCGGCGGCGCGGTAGATGTCGTTGACGAAATAGGCCAGGACCACCACGTCCGGCGTCACGGGATAGGCCCGCAGGGCCTGGTCCTCGTCCACGGTGTCCCAGCCGATCTTCGAGGCGTTGGCCACCCGCCAGCCCGGGCCGAGGTCGCGGCCGAGGACGTCGCCGAACCGGTCCTCGGCCCGGTCCACGCCGTGGCCGGCGGCAAAGGAATCCCCGACCACCAGCACCAGCTGCTCGCCCGGGGCCTTTTCACGCGGCTCGGCGTCGCGGTAGCCCAGGCCGTTGACCGGATGCCAGTGGCGGGCGAACCAGTTGCGGCTGGACATGGTGATGTTGAAGCCGTCGGACTGGGCGAAAAAAAGGGCCATGCCCAGTTCCAGCGCCAACAGGGCGGCCAGGACCGCGTCCGCCGCGACCAGGGCGGCCAGGCCGCCGCTTCTGGCCCGTCCGGGCCGCAGCCGGGAGAGGCCCCATAGGGCAAGGCCGTTGGCCCCGACCAGGGCCAACACCACGTACAGCAGGTGGAGCATGGGCTTACGAACCGGCCGTGCCGCAGCCCTTGCGCCAGGGCTTTTCCTGTCCGGCCCGCAGGCGGGCGATGTTTTCCCGGTGCTTCCAGACAATGAGTCCGGCCACGACCAGGGCGGCCGGGACCAGGGAGGGGTGGCCGAGCAGAAAGGCCATGACCGGCAGGGACGCGGCCAGGACCAGGGAGCCGGCCGACACGTAGCCCGTGGCCCAGATGACGGCCACGCAGGCCGCCACGGACACCAGGGCCGCCAGCGGGGTCGCGCCCAGGAAGACGCCGATGGTGGTGGACACGCCCTTGCCGCCCTTGCCGTAGAGGAACACGGAATACATGTGCCCGACCACGGCGGCCACGACCACCAGCGAAAGGAAGAGCACGGAACTGGACATGATCCGGGCCGTCACCACGGGCAGGAGCCCCTTGGCCAGGTCCAGGACCAGGGTCAGGACGCCGTAGCGCGTGCCGCAGAGCCGGGCCACGTTGGTCGCGCCGGTGTTGCGGCTGCCGGCGAGCCTGGGATCGATGCCGCACCCGGCCATGGCCACGGCCAGGCCAAAGGGAAAAGCGCTCACCAGATACGTCAGGCCGATAAAAAAAACATACGCCATTTTTGCATCACTCCCTCTCGCCTCCCCCCTTCCAGGGGGTCCGGGGGGAATGATTCCCCCCGGCCGCCGGAGGCATCTTCTCTTCTTCCCTACGACGCGCCGGTTCCCATAAAAAGGGCCTCCGTGCTTTCGGGCAGGCTGGCCGGAATCTCCTCCGCGCCGAAGACGCGCAGTTCGTTGGTCAGCGGGTCGATCCGGCCCAGACGTAGCGCATACCGCTGGCCGATGTAAATCGTGTCCCCCAGGGTGTCGCGGGTGGCCCGGACGTAGATCTGGAAATCGGGCAGGGACAGGGACACGAAGCCGCCGCCCCCAAGGTCCACCACCACGCCCTCGAAGGTCCGCTCCCGGCAGGTCCGCTGCAAAAAGAGCAGCTTCCAGTAGCGCGGCCGGAACCGCTGCACCCGGCCCACGGCCTCGATGCGCGAGGACAGGACCGGCAGCATGGCCTCCAGTTCGCCCCGGCTCCAGCGCGGAGCGCCGGTGCGCAGCAGGCTTTCGAGCTGGGCCAGGTTCATGAGATCGGCGTAGCGGCGCAAGGGCGAGGTGACCGGGGCGTAGGCCGGAGCGGCCAGGGTGGCGTGGGGCCTCGGGTCGGGCTCGGTCAGGGTGGGCGGCAGCTCGCGCACGGCCCGCTGGATGGAGGGCGGATCGTCGTGGACGCCCCGGACCTCGGGCGGCAGGGTCGCGTCCTGGGTCCGAAACAGCATGGCCGCGCCGTGGGACACGGCGTATTCGGCCGCGGCCGTGTTGCCGAGGATCATGAACTCGCTGACCATGAGCTGGGATTTCGGGTAGGCGGGGCAGACGCCCATGTCCACGACCGTGTTGTCGGGATAGCCCTTGAGCATGATGTCCGGCTCCGGCCGCTCGATGATGACGGCCCCCCGCTCCAGGCGCTGTTGCCTGAGCCTGACGGCCAGCTCGTATCCCAGGGCGAGCTGCGCGGGCGCGGCCGGCCCGTCCAGGGCGGCCTCCACCGCCGCGTAGGTCGTGTTCTCGGCCACGCGGACAAACGTCTTGCGCATGCCGAACCCGACCGTCTCCCCTTCCGGAGAAAACTCCCACTCCATGACCAGCGACGGCCGGATCTCGCCGGCGCACAGGCTGTAGAGTCCGGTGCCGAGGACCTCGGGCAGCATGTGGCTGACCCCTTCGGGCAGGTAGATGCTCGAGGCCCGGTGGGCCACGGCCTTATCCAGAGGACCGCCGAACTCCCAGTCCAGGGCCGGGTCGGCCAGGGCCAGGACCAGCCGGATGCCGCCGTCTTCCCGCCGTTCGGCGAAAAAGGCGTCGTCGATGTCCCGGGTGGTGGGCGAATCGACGCTGACAAAGGGAATGGGCTCGGGCTCGCGGCAAAGCGAGGCCAGCCCGGCCGTTCTGGCCTCGATCTCTGCCGCGAAAGGCTGCCACCAGTCGTCGCCCGGGGCGTAGTCGGCCTGATCGAGCAGGTAGTTGTAGTGCGGCGGGACGATGCCCCACTGGGTGGCCAGGATGTAGGCCTGGAGCGGATGCTCGGGCAGGCCCTTCCTGAGCATGGCCCACAGCGCGGCCATGTCCGGGTCGTCGGCGTCGGCCATCAGCCGGCGCAGCAGATCGGCCAGCCGGGTCGCGGCCGCCGGATCGAGTTTGGCGGCCAGGGCCTGTCCCTTCTTGCGGTCGCCCGAGGCCCAGCCGGTCCACAGCTCCTTGAAAAAGGCCTGGCCGGCCACGACCACCTTTTCCCGCTCCTCGGCCAGGGCCGCCTCGGCCAGGCGCCGCTCCACCATCTCGGCCGGGAAGACCTCGAACTTGGGCGGATGGAACTTGAAATGGGTCTTGCAGCCAAGGAGCGCCCGGCCCATGGCGGCCACGGCGTCCACGTCGGGGTGCTCGCCCACCAGTCCGGCAAACCACTCGGCCGTCTCCTCGCGGACCTCGCCCTGGGCCAGCTCCCACAGTTCCAGCGGCGCGATGGCCTTGGCCGCGGCCTCGCGCCGGGACTGATGGGTCGAAAGGATCTCCAGGATCTCGCTTCTGTCCCTGGCCCCGTCGTAGCGGGGCCCCATCCAGGGCAGCACCCTGGAGAGGGTCATCTTCTCCTCGCGCCGGGTCAGGGTGTAGAGCCGCAACCGTCCGGACGACTCCTCCAGCACCCAGGCCACCTGCGGCTGGTTGCCCTGCATGTACTCCACCAGGCAACCCGGCCCGGCATACCGCTCCAACGACATGGATGATCCTTATTGGGGGGCGGAGAGAAGAGAACCGGGGGAGGGAACCCCTTTTTGCAAAAAGGGG
>CAZIJE010000115.1:1730-11439 GCA_964539435.1 uncultured Desulfovibrio sp. | reverse complement strand
GTGGCTGGCGGTACGGGTGCCGACCTGGATATTCTTGCGGCCGCTGAAGCGGAAGTCGGTCAGGCCGCCCGGGCGGCCGCCGGCGAACCGGCCAAGCCCGATCCCCAGGCCATGCCCCGGCGCAGGCTCGGCAAGACCGGGCTCGAGGTCTCCATCCTCAACCTCGGCGGCATGTTCGACACCATCAACAACCAGCTCCTGCTCAAGCAGGCCCTGGCCTGGGGCGTCAACTTCTGGGACACGGCCGAGGCCTACGGCAACGGCCTGTCCGAGGAAGGCTTCGGCCGGTTTTTCTCGCGCAACCCCGAGGCCCGCAAGCAGATCGTGGTCACCACCAAGCTCGTGCCCAAGGAAGGCCGGTTCGACGAACGGCTCGACGCGGCCCTGGCCCGCCTGAAGACCGACTACGTGGACCTTTTCTACGTCCACGGCATCGCCGGCATCAAGGAAATGGACGGCCAGATGCGGGACTGGGCCGCAGCCAAGAAAAAAGCCGGCAAGATCAAGTTCTTCGGGTTCAGTTCCCACAACAACATGGAGGACTGCCTGCAGGGCGCGGCCAAGCTCGACTGGATCGACGCGGCCATGGTCACGTACAACTTCCGGCTCATGCACGAGCCGAAGATGCGGGAGGCCCTGGCCGCCTGCGTCAAGGCCGGCATCGGCGTGGTGGCCATGAAGACCCAGGGCGGCGGGCCGGTCAAGTCCGACAGCCAGGCCGAGCTCGACATGGCCGGCCGGTTCCTGGAAAAGGGGTTCACGGACAAGCAGGCCAAGCTCAAGGCGGTCTGGGCCAACCCGGACATCGCCTCGGTCTGCTCCCAGATGCCGAACCTGACCATCCTGTCGGCCAACGTGGCCGCGGCCCGGGACGTGACCGCCCTGGCCCGGGCGGACTTCGATTCCCTGACCCGTTTCGCGGAAGCCACCCACGGCGACTACTGCGCCGGCTGCGCCAGCCTGTGCGGCGGGGCCATGGGCGGGGCCGTGCCCGTGGCCGACGTCATGCGGGCCATGATGTACTACCAAGACTACGGGGAGCACGCCCTGGCCCGGGAGCTCTACGCCACCCTGCCCGATGCCCTGCGCCGGGACCCGGCCTCCCTGGACTTCTCCGGGGCCGAGGCCGCCTGTCCCCGGGGATTGGCCATCGCCTCCCTCATGGAAAAGGCGGCCGCGCTCCTGGCCTAGCCTTTGGTTTCCTGAGAATCCGCCCGGTGTTTGGGAGCGGCCGACATGCGGTGTCGCCCGCTCCCGGGCCGGGCACGGCTCATTTTTCCCGAACTCCGTTCCCGCGCCCACGTTTTCCACCCGGGACAGGTTCGGGACCAGGACCGGCTGGGTCTATCCTGAGGCGAAAGCTCCTCGTGGACGCGCTCCGGATACGAGCCGTATTGCCGTCGCGGCCCTCTTTCAGTATGCAGACGCCACTGCGGCTTCCAGGGAGGCACTTTTGGAGCGACTGGCGTTCTCCTCGCGTCGGGTTTTTTCTCCCGGACTCGGGACGATGAAGGATCTGGCCGGCACCGGGGCGCGGGGCGTTGTCCGCGCGGCGTGACACGGGGCATTGGCTCCAGTGGGTCGGTTTTGGCCTTCTGGTCGTGGTCCTGTTCGTGACCCGCCTGTGGCGGCTCGACGCGCCGTCGCTGTGGGAAGACGATTATCTCAATCTCGACCGGGCCATGATGCCGCTGGCCGACATGTTCGCGGTCCAGAAGCACCAGGGGCCGGCGGATACCATCTTCGACTTCCAGCCGCCCCTGTTTTATGCCCTGGAGCACCTGGCCCTGGCCGTGGACCAGAGTTCCCTGGCCGCGCGCCTGCTGAGCGTTCTGGCCGGGCTTGTCACCCCGTTCGGGCTGCTGCTCCTCGGCCGGAGAATCCTCGGCCGGGGGGTCGGTCCTGTCGCCTTCGCCCTGTCGGTCTTTCTCCTCTATCCCATCAATTTCGCCCAATCGATCAAGTTTTATGCCGTCTTCCTGTGCCTGGCCGTCTTTTCCCTGTGGTTGCTGGTTCGGGCGGTGGAGGATAACGCCCGCCGCCTCTGGTTCGGCTACGGGCTGTGCGCCCTGGGCATGCTCTACGCCGGCTATCAGGGATTCCCGACCTTCGCCGCCCAGCTGGCCTGGGCTACCGTGGCCTGCCACCGCCGGTCCCGGACCGAAACGCCTCGGGTGCGAAGCCTCCGCTGGTTCCGGTTCCTGCTGACAGGCGGGCTCGTGTTCGCCGCCTACCTGCCGTGGCTGCCGGCGGCCTTTTTTCTGGGCGAGTTCCTGCGCGCGCCGTCCATGGCCCCCCTGGAGGGCCTGGACGGTCCGTTCGCCCTCAAGGTTCTGAGGGGGTTTGTCAGTCCCGATCCAAACGTGTCGCCGGCGTATATCCTCGGCTGGTGGGGCCTGGCCGGCTGCGGCCTGTGGGCCGGGCTGCGGGACCGCCGCGGGGAGGGGCTGCTGCTCCTGGGCCTGGCGGCCGCGGCCGGAACCCTCTCCCTGCTGTGCTCCAAAACCCTGCTGCGCCCGAATCTCGAAAGCCGCCACTTCATCATGCTCTTCCCGGCCCTGGTCCTGCTGGTCGCCCGGGGGGTGGTTTTTCTCGGCAACCTGACCGCTGGCGCGATGTCCCGGTTCCGGGGAGGCCGGTTCGTGGGCGGGGCCGCGGCCGGGTTGGCCTGCCTGGGGCTCCTGTGGCCGAGCCTTGCCGGCTACCATGGATATTACCACCGGACCATGAGCCTGGACCGGGAGTTCTTCCAGTGGCTCGACGGCGCCTTGGGCGACGTGGACGCCCTGGAGTTCCACGGCTACAAGCGCAACACCCGCCGGTTCGCCGCCCGCTGGTACCTGCCGGACCGCTTCGGCGAGGCCGGGACCTTCGACAGGCCGGGCTACCGGCGTATGGCGGATATCGACACGGCCTACAGGGATGCGGCCGCCGCCCGTCCGGCCTGGCCCGGCCAAGTGGTGAAGGCCTTCGACGCCCTGTTCGCCACCACCCGGGTGAGCGTCTTCGGGGCTGCCAACCGTTCTCCGGTCGTCATGGACCCGGGGCCGGACGGGGTTTTCCGCTATGCCGACGATTTCCGGTCCAGGCGTTTTTACGAGGACGCCGCCCGGTCGGAGAACATGACCCTGGATGCGGAGATCGGCATGCTGCGGCCGGCCCGCTATTCCCGCCCGGCCCTGGCGGTCTGGGTCTTCGAAACACCGCCGGGCCAATCGGCCCGGGATCTGCGCCTGGATGTGGCGGCCGCGCTGTACAAGAAGCATCCGGACCTGCCGGCCGACGCGACCCTGACCGTGGAAGCCGGGCCGGACGGCGAAACGTATACGACAGTGGCCGTCATCGGGCAGGAGGCCTTTCCGGAACGCGACGGACGGCCGGTGGAAGAGCGGCGGGATTTTTTCGACGAGATCGGGTTCTACGACGGCCGGTGCCGGATTATTCGGACCGGGTTCGATGTGGATCCGGCCCTGGCATCGGACCGGCTCTTCGTCAGGATTTCCTACAGGCCCGGTCATGTGGAAGGGTTCCTGAATCTGGCCGGCCTCGGCCTGACCGCCGCCCTCAATCCGTCCGACCCGGCCGCGTCGCCGGAGAAGAGTCCATTAGCGGTCCAGGCCGGGCATCTGCTGGAAAACGTTGGGGCCGTCCGTTGGCGCGAGGACGACAGGGAAACCCTGGGCCGGTTCGCCTTTGCCGCGCCCGGAAACGCATCCCTCTGCGCCGCCAATCCCTTGCTTGGAACGCCTGAAGACTTGTCGCGCTTTCGGGAACGGCATTTCGGCCTTGATCCGGTCCACACTTTGGCCGATGTGTCCGGCCGGCCGGCCGTCTTTCTCTACGACCCGGGCCTGGCGACACCGGGCGTGGCCTTATCCGACCGGTTGCCGCGCCGCCGCCTGGCCGGGCTACCGGCTTTCGGCCACGGCCCGGCTTCTCTGCGCCTGACCGGAACCATCCTGAGTCCGGTCCTTCGCATCGGCGAACAGACGCTGTCCCTGCCGGTCATCGCGCCGGCCGGCTCCAGCCTGACCCTGACCCCGGGAGGCCGGGGCCGGCTCCGGTTCGTGCCGGACTGGACCGGGCCGGAGCGCTTTGCCCCCTCCGTGAGCTACGCCAGGGACGTGATCCCGTCCTCCCGACTGCGGGGAGAGCTGACGTGCCAGCCGGGCGAGGGCGGGTGCGCCTTTGCCTACTCCGTGGTCACGGGCCTGCCCATCACCGAACTGCGGCTCAAGGTCTTTCCCCAGGTCTACGCCAACCCCTGCCGTAAGTGCCCGGGCAACGAGGCCCGGGTGGCGGTGTCCACGGACGACGGTCGGACCTGGCAACGGCTCGTGCGGGAGACGGGAGGCGAGGCCTGCTCCTGGACGTCTCCGGCCGCCTACGTCACGCAACGCCTGGCGTTCGAGAAGCCCGTAACCAGCCTGCGCCTGGCCTTCGAGTTGGAAAAGGGGGGCGAGGCGGGATTTCTGTCCCCGTCCTGGAACGTGGACGGCATGTACATTGAGGCCGATCTCGACGCCTCCGTCCTGCCGCCGTTGCGTCCGGCCGGTCCGGACCTGGACGTGACCCTGGACGGTCCGGCCGGCAACGACATCTCCCTGGTGCTGCGCCCGGGCCCCTGGCCGCTGTCCGACCGGATCTACGAACCCTGACCGTGGATGCGGCCGGAGGCGTTGCCTCTTGCGCCCGCGCCCATGAAAAAGCCCGGGACGGCGCGCCGTCCCGGGCTTTTGCGATTGCAGGAACGCGCGGCTAGAAGTCGTAGTTGTAGGTGCCGACGTAGGCTTCGATGCGCTTGTGGGAGGCGTCGATGCGGGCCCGGAGGTCCTTTTTGTACTGCTCGAGGTCGATGGTCCGGGTGGCCACGCCCGTGTCCATGGCCGCCTTGGCCACGGCCGGGGCTTCCCATTCCAGCATGCGGAAATCCAGGGCCTTGGGGATGACGTAGTCGATGCCGAACTTCACATCCTTTTCGCCGTACATGTCCATGACCTCGGTCGGCACCGGCTCCTTGGCCAGGGCGGCCAGGGACTTGGCCGCGGCCATCTTCATCTCCTCGTTGATCTTTTTCGAGCCCACGTCCAGGGCGCCGCGGAAGATGAACGGGAAGCCGGAGACGTTGTTGACCTGGTTGGGGAAGTCCGAGCGGCCGGTGCCCATGATGGCGTCGGGTCGGGCTTCCTTGGCGTCGTTGTAGGGGATCTCGGGGTCCGGGTTGGCCATGGCGAAGATGATCGGGTTTTTGGCCATGGATTTGACCATGTCCTTGGAAACCAGGCCCTTAGTGGACAGGCCCAGGAACACGTCCGCGTCCTTGAAGGCCTCGCCGAGGTTGGCGTGGGCCTTTTTCTGGGCGAACTGGGCCTTGGTCGGGTGCAGGCCCGAGCGGCCGGCGTGGATGTGGCCCTTGGAGTCGAACATGGAGATGTTGGCCGGATCGACGCCCAGGGCGATGTAGAACTTGGAGCAGGCGATGGCGGCCGCGCCCGCGCCCGAAACCACGATCTTCAGGTCCTCGATCTTTTTCCCGGCGATCTCCACGGCGTTTAAAATGCCCGCGCCGGAGATGATGGCCGTGCCGTGCTGGTCGTCGTGGAAGACCGGGATGTCCATCATTTCGATCAGGCGCTGCTCGATCTCGAAGCATTCGGGCGCCTTGATGTCTTCCAGGTTGATGGCGCCGAAGGTCGGCTGCAGGAGCTTGACCGTCTCGATCACCTTTTCCGGGTCCGTGGTGTCGAGGTTGATGTCGTAGACATCGATGTCGGCGAAGATCTTGAACAGCACGCCCTTGCCTTCCATGACGGGCTTGCCTGCCTTGGGACCGATGTTGCCGAGGCCAAGGACCGCCGTGCCGTTGGAAACGACAGCCACCAGGTTGCCCCGGTTCGTGTATTTCCAGACGTTTTCAGGATCGGCGGCGATTTCGAGACAGGCCTGGGCCACGCCGGGGGAGTAGGCCATGGACAGGTCCTTCTGGTTGCGGCAGGGCTTGATGGGCACGGTCTCGATTTTGCCGGTGCGCCACACGGAGTGGTAGCGCAGGGCCTCTTCCTTGGTGAAAAGCGCCATGGAGGTCTCCTTGCAGGGTTGGTTGTGCTCTATGCGCCGGCGGAACCGTCCGCCACCTGTGCCGGTTGCGATGCGGCCGCGGCCGGCCCCAGGAGCCGTTCGGCAATGGCCTTGGCCGCCCGCCGGCCGGCGCCCATGGCCGAGATGACCGTGGCCGCGCCGGTGACGATGTCGCCCCCGGCGAAGACGTTTGGAATCGAGGTTTCGCCGGTGGCCGGATCGGCCGTGATGTAGCCCCGGCGGTAGGTTTCAAGGCCCGGCGTGGTCTGGCTGATCAGGGGATTGGCCCCGGTGCCGACGGCCACCACGGCCATGTCGGCCTCTATGACGCAGGTGTCGCCCTCGCAGGCCACGGGCGCGCACCGGCCCGAGGCGTCGGGCTCGCCGAGGACCATGCGCTGCAGCACGATCTGCTTGAGCCTGCCGTTCGCGTCGCCGATGAATTCCAGCGGCGCGTTCAGGCACAGGATGTCGAGCCCCTCCTCCTTGGCGTGGTGGAGCTCCTCCAGCCGGCAGGGCATTTCGTGCTCGGTGCGGCGGTAGGCCAGGGACACCTTTTCGGCCCCCAGGCGCATGGCCGTGCGGGCCGCGTCCATGGCCACGTTGCCGCCGCCGAAGACCACAGCGTGCTTGGCCGGGAAGGTCGGGGTGTCGGCGGCCGGGAACTTGTAGGCCCGGCCGAGGTTGACCCGGGTCAGGTATTCGTTGGCCGAGAAGACGCCGATCAGGTTCTCGCCCGGGATGCCGAGGAAACGCGGCAGCCCGGCCCCGACGCCGATGAAGACGGCATTGTAGCCCGCCTCCAGCAGCTCCGGCACGGTGATGGTCTTGCCGCCCACCCAGTTGGTGCGCAGCTCCACGCCGAGGGCCTTTAATGCCTCGACCTCCTGGCGCACCACGGCCTTGGGCAGCCGGAACTCCGGTATGCCGTAGACCAGCACGCCGCCGACCTCGTGCAGGGCCTCGAAGATGGTGACCGGGATGCCGCGCGCCGCCAGGTAGCCGGCGCAGGTCAGGCTCGACGGGCCCGAGCCGATGCAGGCGACCTTGAGGTCGTCCCGGGGCATGACGCAGGCCGGGCCGCCGGTCACGGTCTCGCAGGCCGACTTGGCCAGATAGGTGTCGGCCACGAACCGCTCCAGCCGGCCGATGGCCACGGGTTCGCCCTTCTTGCCGAGGATGCAGGCCCCCTCGCACTGGTTTTCCTGGGGGCAGACCCGGCCGCAGACGGCCGGGAGCGAGTTGGTGTCGCGCAGGACGCCGTAGGAGCCGTCCAGGTCCTTTTCCAGGACCTTCTTGATGAAGCCCGGGATGTCGACTTCCACCGGACAGCCCTTGCGGCAGGCCGGCTTTTTGCACTGAAGGCACCGTTTTGCCTCGGTCTGGGCCATTTCCGGGGTGTAGCCGAGGGCCACTTCCTCGAAGTTGCGCGCCCGCTGGCGGGGCGGCTGTTCGGGCATGGGGGTGCGGGGGGTCTTTGCCTTCTTACTTGGAGCATGTGCAGTCATGGCTTTTCTTAAACTCCTCGTAGGAAAGGCGTTCTTGTTCC
Organism: uncultured Desulfovibrio sp.; assembly: GCA_964539435.1. Classification (GTDB taxonomy): domain Bacteria; phylum Desulfobacterota; class Desulfovibrionia; order Desulfovibrionales; family Desulfovibrionaceae; genus Solidesulfovibrio. Next base: position 3,812 of record CAZIJE010000115.1, on the reverse strand, counting down.
TTGAAGGACGTCAGCCGGGCCGCGAGGCCGGCGAAGTCCACCTGGTGGCCGTCGAATTCCGGGCCGTCGACGCAGGCGAATCTGGTCTCGCCGCCGACGCTGACCCGGCAGGCCCCGCACATGCCGATGCCGTCAACCATGATGGAGTTGAGGCTGACCGTGGTCTTGACGCCAAAGGGCTTCGTGGCCTCGGCCACGGCCCGCATCATGGGGACCGGGCCGATGGCCACCACTTCGGCCACGGTCGCATCTTCCGTCAGCCGCTCGACGAGCAGGTCCGTGACAAACCCCTGCCGGCCGCAGCTGCCGTCGTTGGTGCTGATCAGGACCTCGGGGCAAAAGGAGCACAGTTCCTCGCGGAACAGCAGCAGGTCCTCGCAGCGCGCGCCGATGATGGTCACCACATGGTTGCCGGCCCGGTGGTGGCCCTTGGCGATGTGGTGCATGGCCGCGATGCCGGTGCCGCCGCCGACGCAGATGACCGGTCCGTCGAGCTTGTGAATCTCGGTGGGCCGACCGAGCGGGCCGCACAGGTCCAGGATGTCGTCCCCGGCCTCCAGGGTGTCCAGGTGGGCCGTGGTCTTGCCCATGATGAGAAACACCAGGGTGATGGTCCCGGCCGCCGGATCGGCGTCTGCTATGGTCAGGGGGATGCGTTCCCCTTCCTCCCAGACCCGTAGGATCACGAAGTTCCCGGGTTGGGCCTTGGCGGCGATGTGCGGGGCCTCGATCACCAGTTCGGTGGTCTGGCCCTCAATAAGCCTTCGCTTGCGCAGGATCCGGCTTGGCATCGGTGCTCCATGCACGCCCGAGTGGCGCGGCTTAGCCGAGGTTTGGCTTCACATACAGTTCACCGCCGTGGCAGTCGTTGATGACCAGCAGCGGGAAGTCCTTGACCGTCAACTCCCGGATGGCCTCCGGCCCCAGGTCGTCGTAGGCGATGACCCGGGCGGCTTCGATGCGCTGCGAAAGGAGCGCGCCGGCCCCGCCGGTGGCCCCCAGATACACCGCCTTGTGCTGGGAAAGCGCGGCCTTGACGGCATCGTTGCGCTTGCCCTTGCCGATGGACCCCTTGAGTCCCAGGGAGTGGAGCCTGGGGGCGTAGGTGTCCATGCGGTAACTGGTGGTGGGTCCGGCCGCGCCGATGGGACGTCCCGGAGGCGCGGGGGAGGGGCCGACATAGTAGATGAGCGCCCCTTTCAGGTCAAAGGGAAGGGTTTCTCCGGCGTCCAGTGACTCGACCAGGCGTTTGTGGGCCGCGTCGCGGGCCGTGTAGATGTGGCCGGAGACGAACACCACGTCCCCGGACTTGAGTTGTTCCACGTCTGCGTCGGTCAGCGGCGTGGTGAGATGGTACTCGGCCATTAGAAGGTGACCTCCTTGTGGCGGGCGCTGTGGCACTGGATGTTGACGGCCAGCGGCAGGCTGGCCAGGTGGCAGGGCGCGACCTTGATCTTGACGCCAAGGCTGGTGGTCTTGCCGCCAAGGCCCATGGGGCCGATGCCGAGGTTGTTGATGGCTTCGATCAACTCGTCCTCGAGCTTGGCGATCTCCGGGTCGGGGTGGCGGTCGTCAAGGGGCCGCATCAGGGCCTTTTTCGAGTTGACGGCCGCCAACTCGAAATTGCCGCCGATGCCGACGCCGACCACGGTGGGCGGGCAGGGGTTGGGACCGGCCTCGGCCACGCGGTTCACCACGAACTCCTTGATGCCCTTCCAGCCCTGGGCCGGGGACAGCATGGTGACCCGGGACATGTTCTCCGAGCCGCCGCCCTTGGCCATCATGCAGATCTTGAGCGCATCGCCCGGTACCACGTCGAAGTGGATGATGGCCGGGGAGTTGTCGCCGGTGTTTTTCCGGGTGAAGGGATCGCAGGAGGACTTGCGCAGGTAGCCGTCCTTGTAGCCCTTGACCATGCCGTCGTTGATGGCCTGCCTGAGGCTCCCGCCTTCGACCTTCACGTCCTCGCCGACCTCGACGAAAAAGACGCCAAGGCCCGTGTCCTGGCAAAGCGGCAGGTTGGTGTCGCGGGAGAGCTGGGAGTTTTCCAGCAGCTGCCGGAAGATCTCCTTGGCCGCCGGG
>CAZIJE010000115.1:0-1720 GCA_964539435.1 uncultured Desulfovibrio sp. | reverse complement strand
CCTCCTCGGCGGCGCTGGCGGCCTCGAAGGCGGCCTGGACGTCGGCGGGAAGCTCGTGGTTGGCCGCGACGCACATGGCGGCCACGGCCTCGAGGATGTCAGTTGCCGGTATCGTCTTCATGCTAGAAGTCCTTTTTGAGGAAGCTTGGCAGGATGTTTTTGACGGCGGCCAGGGCCATCTTGCGCCGGAGCTTGCCGAGCTGCTCCTGGAGCGGGATCTCCTTGGGGCAGACGTCCTCGCAGGCGAGAAGCCCCATGCAGCCGAAGATGCCCTCGTCCGTGCCGACGACGTCGAAGTAGTCCTTCTCGGTCCGTTCGTCACGGGGGTCGAGGATGAACCGGGCCAGGCGGTTCAGGGCCACGGCGCCGAGGAAGTCCGGGCGCATGAGCGCCGTGCCGCAGGCGGCCACGCAGCAGCCGCACTCGATGCACCGGTCGAGCTCGTAGATCTGCTCGGCCAGGGCGTTGTCCATGCGCTCTTCCTGGGCCGTGGGGTCGAAGACCTTTTTGGTGTGCACCCAGGACCCGACCCGCTGGTACATGCCCCGGAACCAGGTTCCGGTGTCCACGGACAGGTCGCCGACCAGCTTGAAGACCGGCAGCGGCATGAGGGTGATCTCCGACGGCATGTCCTTGGTCTTGGTGTGGCAGGCCAGGCCCGGGCGGCCGTTTATCACCATGGCGCAGGCCCCGCAGATGCCGGCCCGGCAGCAGAAGTCGAACATGAGCGTCGGGTCGATCTCCTCGCGGATGCGGTTGAGCGCGATGAAAAGCGTCATGCGCTCGGTCTCGTCGAGCTTGAACGTGTCCATGTGCGGCGTGCTGTCCGCATCCGTGGGATTGTACCGGAATATATTGAAGGTGAGCGTTCTGCCCATGACCGTTTTCTCCTTGGTATCCTTGCGATTACACTAACGCTTTCCGGTCGCCGGGAACTCCCCTTTCAGGGGGTCCGGGGGGATGATCCCCCCGGCCGCCGGAGGCATCTTCCTCTCCGGCCTCTACGCCTTGCCTTCCATGGGGATGATCTGGCCGCCGCCGTAGCCGCGGTCGCCGGGGGGCATTTCGAAGATGTGGGTCGCGGGCTCGTAGTTGAGCGTGGGCAGGTCCGCGCCCTCGTTCCAGGTGGCCAGCGTGCGCTTGAGCCAGTCGCGGTCGTTTCGGGCCGGGAAGTCCTCGCGGGTGTGGGCGCCGCGCGATTCGGTGCGCATGAGCGCCCCGTAGGCCACGCACAGGGCCAGCTTGACCATGCCTTCGATCTTGAGGGCCATGGTCAGCTCGGGGTTGGCTCCCTTGCCGTTTGAGCGCAGGCCGACCTTGCGGGCCCGGCCCAGGATCTCCTGGAGCTCGGCCACGCACTTTTCCAGGTCCGCGCCGTTCCGGAAGATGCCGGCTCCCTTCATGATGGAGTCGAACATGGCGTTTCTGACGGCGTAGGGGTTTTCCGAGCCGTTTTTCCGGGAGACCAGATCGGCGATGCGGGAGGTCTGCTTGGCCATGGCGTCCCGGACCGCGGCCGAGGAGAAGGTGGTCTCGGACCCCTTGAGGAATTCCACGATCTTGCCGCCGACGAGCATGCCGGCGACCACGGTTTCGGCCAGGGAGTTGCCGCCCAGGCGGTTAAATCCGTGCATGTCCCAGCACGAGGCCTCGCCGGCCGAGAAGAGGCCCTTGAGGCCGTAGGCCGCGCCGTCCTTGTTGGTGCGCACGCCGCCCATGG
>CAZIJE010000114.1:0-11535 GCA_964539435.1 uncultured Desulfovibrio sp. | reverse complement strand
CTCTCCTGGACCTCTCCGCCGGGGGGGATCATCCCCCCCGGGCCCCCTGGGCGGGGGGCGCTACGGACAAATGCAAACGCCGGTCCGGAGGGGCAGCCTCCGGGCCGGCGTCTGCGTTGACGGCCGGGGAGGGGGGCGGTCAGGCCGCTTTTTTCGTGGCAGCGCCAAAGGCGGCCCGGGCCGCGTCCATGGCCACCACCAGGGGCTCGCGAAAGGTGAAGCCCCGGCTTTCGCCCCACACGGCCGCATCCGCGATCCGGCCGTCGTAGCAGACGTCGTCGAGCACCAGGTAGTCGGACATCCCCAGGATCCGGTCCCACCGCTGCACAAAGAACTGGAACCGGCGCGCGTCGTAGCGGGCCACGTTTTTCCAGGTCCAGGTCCTGGAGCAGGCCTCGTCGTCGTAGCCGAGCAGGCACAGCTGGGCCTCGGGGCTGTCCAGGAAGGGCCGCTGCACGACCATGGACGCGGCCGTGGCGATGCGGGAAGGCTCCAGGCGGACGGTTTGGCCGTCAAGGGCCGCCTCGATCAGGGAGTCGGGCGTCAGGCGCATGGCGCAGGTGTTGTTGGTGTTGGCCCGCCACCATTCGATGGAATTGGTCTTGTAGAGGTCTTCGCCCAGGGCGCAGACCCGGGCGGCGGTTTCGGTGTCCACCGGGTGCAGGGCCAGGTCGCAGCAGAAGCCGGTGAGGGTCAGGGTCAGGTCCATATACGATCTCCTTGGAGGGGCGGTCGGTTGCAGCCGCTTGGGTCGCGGCAATGGGAAAAAAAGCACTTTTCATGCCGTGGAACATGGCCTGAAAATTCAGTCGGTTGTTTGGTGATGCCCCTGGAGCCGGCAAGGCGGCGGACGATTTTTGCTTCCGATGCCGTTGACCGGAAACCGCGCCGGGCGCACACTGGCGGCATGCATCCTGTCCGCCCAGCTCCCGCCGCGTCCCCGGCTGTCCCCTTTCGGAAGGGCGGCAAGGCGCGTCCGCCCGCCGCGCGATTGGTCCAGGGCCGGAGGCGGCCGTGAAGCGGCCCCTCGGGCCGTTTCCCGGGGACGAGGCCAGCGCCTTCGCCCTGGAGAACGTGGCCGACGGCGTCTTTGCCGTGGACCGGGATTTCATCGTCCGCTACTGCAACCTGTCGGCCGGGGAGATCGCCCGCATCGATCCGGCCCAGGCCATCGGCCGGACCTGCCGCGAAGTCTTCGGCGTGTCCAACTGCCGTTCGGTCTGCGTACTGCGCCAGAGCATGGAAGAGGCCCGGCCCATCGCCAACCGGATCGTGACCCTCAAGCGCCAGGGCTGTCCGGACGTGCCGGTCACCATCAGCGCCGCGCCCATCTGGGCCATGGGCGGGGCGGTCATCGGCGGTGTCCAGGTCTTCCGTGACCTGTCCGGCGGCGGATTCGTCAGCCGGCTGGCCGGGCTCCAGCCCCAGGACGATTTCGGCACCCGCGATCCCCACCTGTCGGAAATCGTGCGCATGCTGCCGCAGATCGCCCAGAGCGACTCCACGGTCCTGCTCCTCGGCGAATCCGGCACGGGCAAGGAGGTCTTCGCCCGGGCCATCCACAAGCTCTCCCAGCGGGGCGGCGGCCCCTTCGTGGCCGTCAACTGCGGCGCCCTGCCCGAGCAGCTCATGGAATCCGAGCTCTTCGGCTACAAGTCCGGGGCCTTCACCGACGCCCGCAAGGACAAGCCCGGCCGGCTGGCCCTGGCCGAGGGCGGCACGCTGCTCCTCGACGAGATCGGCGACCTGCCCTACGCCATGCAGGCCAAGATCCTGCGCGCCCTTCAGGAGCGGGCCTACGAGCCCCTGGGCGGGGTCGAGACCCTGCCGGCCGACGTGCGGGTCGTGGCCGCCACCAACCGCGACCTCGGCCGGATGGTGGCCGAGGGGACGTTCCGCCAGGACCTCTATTACCGCCTGAGCGTGGTGGTCCTGCGCATCCCGCCCCTGCGGGAGCGGCCAAGCGATGTGCCGCTTTTGGTCGAGCGGCTGCTCGGCCGGTGCCGCATGGCCGTGGCCAAGCGGATCGAGGGGATCAGCCCCGAGGCCATGGAGCGGCTCCTGGCCCACGACTACCCCGGCAACATCCGGGAACTGGAAAACATCCTCGAATACGCCGCCATCCTCTGCCCGGGCCGGGTTATCGAGGCGGGCCACCTGCCCGAGCACCTGCGCGGCCAGGCGTCTCCCCACGCCCAGGGCGCGTCGCGGACCATGGCCGCCATCCGGTTCCAGGCCGCCCAGGAGGCCGTGGAGCGGTGCAACGGCAACCGCAACGCCGCCTGCCGCGAACTCGGCATCTCCAAGGACACCCTGCGCCGCATTCTGGGTCGGCGGGACGAGGAATAGGGGGAGAGGAGAAAGAACCAGGGCTCTGCCCTGGACCCGCCGGGGGGAATGATTCCCCCCGGTCCCCCCCGATGGGGGGTGGGAAGGGACGAGGAACGAGTCTTTAATCTGCGACAATGGACGTGAAACGCGTCCGGGAAGGCGAGGGAAAAGAAAGGCGTGGCCAAGGAAAAATTTCGGGCCGACCGGCTGGTCTTTGAGCAGGGATTGGCCGAGAGCCAGGATGCGGCCATGCGTCTGGTCATGGCCGGCCAGGTCCGGGTGGAGCGGGGCGGGAAGCGCGTCGCGGTGGACAAGCCCGGCCTGCTGTTTCCGGCGCACGCGGTCTTCTCCCTGGTCCAGGGCGACCCCTACGTCAGCCGGGGCGGGGGCAAGCTGGCCACGGCCCTGGACGTCTTCGGCCTGGACGTGGCCGGGCTGGTGGCCCTGGACGCCGGGGCCTCCACCGGCGGGTTCACGGACTGTCTGCTGCAGCGCGGCGCGGCCCGGGTCTATGCCGTGGACGTGGGCACGGCCCAGCTCCACGAGAAGCTCCGGGCCGATCCCCGCGTGGTCTCCATGGAGAACTGCAACCTGCGCCACGCCCCGGCCGATCTCCTGCCCGAGCCCGTGGACATGGTGGTCGCGGACGTGTCCTTTATTTCCCTGACCAAGGTCCTGCCGGCCTGCCTGCAGTTTCTACGGCCCGGCGGCCGGGTGGTGGCCCTGGTCAAGCCCCAGTTCGAACTGCCGCCGGACAAGGTCGGCCACGGCGGCGTGGTCCGCGAGGAGGCCTGGCGGCAGGAGGCCGTGGCCAAGGTGACGGACTTCGCCCGGCACGCGCTCGGGCTCGCCCTGGTCGGCGTGACGCCGTCCAAGGTCAAGGGGCCCAAGGGCAACCAGGAGTATCTGGCGGTCTTTGCCGCCTCGGTCGGGATGGAAGGCTGAGCGTTTCCGCCGGATGACCGACGTCCCAACGCGTCAACGCCTTCCCGCTTGCGAAAATCCGGCTACACGTTTTCTTCCTGCCTGCGGTCGCAGGCCAGATGCCCGGATTCCGTCCGGTAGAAGAGACATTTCCGTTCGAGCGCTTGGCGCAGACGTCCCCTGGCCCTGTGGAGCCGGATTTTCGCGGCCTCCAGGCTGAGCCCCAGCCGTTCGGCCACTTGCGCGGCGCTGTAGCCCTCGATGTCGGCCAGCACTAGAACCACCCGGTAATTGGCGGGCAGTGCGTCCACGGTCTCGCGTATGCAGGCGTGCATCTCGTTGCGGATGGCCTGCTGCTCGCTGTTCGGCGTCCTGGCGGCGTGAAGGCTTCGGTCCGGTTCCGCGACTTCCTCCAAGGAAGCGTCTTGGCGGCGAAACGCCGGGCTTCGCAGCAAGTCCAGGGCCACGTTGGTGGCGATGCGATAGAGCCAGGTGGCGGCCGAGCATTCGCCCCGAAATTCCGGCAGGGCCCGATGGGCCCGTTCGAAGACCATTTGCGTCAAATCCTCGGCCTCTGCCTGCCCGACCATGCGCCGCAAAAATCGCAGGATGCCCGGCCGGTGGGCGAGGTGAAGAGCGGCAAAATCGAGAGGCTCAGGCATGGGTGGCGTTCCTCCTTGGAAAGCGTTCCCGCAAGCGGCAATGCTCCCGACAGTCTTTTTCCCCTTGCAGATGGGCGTCCCGGGCACGCCGTTCCCAGGGCGTCGGGGGGGAGTGTATCTTTTGGAGGCCGCCTTCGTCTAAAGGGAAAAATGCCACCCGGAGGACCCTTATGGACTGCAGCCAAGCATGTTCGGACACGGCCCGCGCCCAGGGCGACAGCGGCTTTGAAGTGGCCCGGATACCCAAGACGACCTTCAGCTGTACCCTCTGCGAGGACTACGCCACACGGCAGGCCGCAAAGCCCATTGCGGTCATGAGTTGCGAGGGCGCCTGTCTGCGCGGCGAGATCGCCCGGCAGGCGGCCAACGTCCTGAGCTTTTCCCTGCTGCCGGACACGTCCGTCCGGATCTGCCTGGGAGGGGCGTTCACCAAGAACACCGGCCAGCGGGGCCTGGTCCGCAACGCGCCGCGACTGGTGGCCATCGAGGGGTGCGGCACCCTGTGCGCCACGCGGATGATGCAGGGCGTTGTTCCGGGAGAACTTGCGCCCGAGGTCTTTATCGCCAGCGGACTGTGCGAGTTCGACCCCAATCTGTTTGGCATCGACGAGATGCCGGCGGGACAGATACAGGCCCTCGCCGCCACCGTGGCCGAACGGATCAGGGAAAAGCTCGCCATAGCCTGAACGTCGGGGAAGGTGCTGTCCCCATGCTTTTGACCCGGACGAACACCGGACGGGAAAGCGAATCCTGTCCGAGGAGGTGTCTATGTTTTGGTATCCCTGGAGCGGTTGGATGCTCCTGTGCCCGTTGCTGATGGCCGCCCTTGGCCTGATCATGCTGTTTTTCTGCCTGCGGGCCCGCCGCCGGGGGCATGGGATGTTTCCGTGCTGCCGGATGATGGAGCGCGGCGACCTCGCAAAGGCCGCCGGAAACCCAGGAGGCGAGGGGCCGGCCGGGAAATGAGGCGTTCCGGGTGACGGTCGGCTGTGGCCTGCCCAGGTCCCGGGGCGCGCTCGGGGCCTGGGCGGCGTCTCGGGCCGGTGGCGTCGTCGGAACCATTGGAGAGGGGCGTTTTTTGCTCCAAACCACGACGGCAGGAGTCCGTGCGGACGCCTGCCGTTTTTTTTGTGCTTTTGCAGCCCCGGCTGTCCAACCGGTGGAAGGGAATCCTGTTTTGCGGTAGATCTCTGCCTGCCCGCCGGGAAACGTTCCGGCGTTCCCGTCCCGGCCGTTGATCGGAAACAAGCCGCCTGGAGGCGGCAAGGAGGGGATATGCCGCAGGCGACAAACGTCATGGGCGTGAAGGAAGCCATTGCCGCGCGCCACAGTGTGCGCGCCTTTGCCAAGGAGCCGTTGTCCGAAGACCAGATCGCGGAACTGCTCGAAGCCGCGCGCAACGCGCCGTCGAGCCTCAACAGCCAGCCCTGGCGGTTCAAGGTCGTCACAGACCTGGCCGACATCGCCTGGTTCGGGACCAGCGAGGCCACGCGCAAGCAGGCGTGGCTGGCCGGCGCGGCCGCCATCGTCATCTGCTGCGCGGACCTCGAGCACTACGTGAAGGATTCCCAGTCCGCGGCCTTTTTCTACCGCGACAACCAGATCATCACGGGCGAGACCATGGACGGCATCGACGCCTACGTGTCCCGGGAGGCGGCCGGGGCCGAGCAGGCCAGGTTCGGGGCCTGCGCCATGAACGTGGCCCTGGCCGAGGCCTTCGTGATGCTGCGGGCCGTGGAGATGGGGCTTGGGACCTGCTGGGTCGGCATGTTCGACGAAGGCGCCATCCGGAGCCGGTTCGCCATCCCGGCCGGCTGCCGCATCGTCAACATCCTGGCCGTGGGGCGGCCGGACGAGCCGACGGTCTATCCGAGGAAACGCAAGACCCTGGAGGAGATCATCCTCCGCTGAGGTCCGGCGCGGGCGCGGACGGACGGCTGGCCCTTGCCCGTCCGCGCCCAGCCGCGCAATTCCTTCCAAGAACACGCCTTGCCCGGGGCCTCTCGCCTGCGTCCAGCCGGCTTTCCCCTTTCCGCAGCCCCCCAAATTCCGTACACTCCCCGAAACTCGCCCCACCGGGCGCACCACAAGGACCTGCAAGGAGTGCCGTCATGACCCAGCGCGTCGTTGTCGCCGGCCTGTCCGTGGAAAAAAGCCTGCATGACGTGATCGTCAAGGAGATCCTGCCGGACACGAACCTTGCGGCCGAACCTTTTTTCGCCTCCCTGGCCGCCGTGGTGCGGGACCTTGGCCCGAAAAACCGCGAACTGCTGGCCAAGCGCGACGCCATGCAGGCCGCCATCGACGTCTGGCACAACGAGCGGCGCGGCCAGCCCCACGACGCCGAGGCCTACAAGTGCTTCCTGGTCGGTCTCGGCTACCTGCTCCCCGAAGGCCCGGATTTCGCCATCGACACCGTGGGCGTGGACCCGGAGATCGCGGTGGTGCCCGGTCCCCAGCTCGTGGTGCCGGCCACCAACGCCCGCTACGCCATCAACGCGGCCAACGCCCGGTGGGGGAGCCTCTACGACGCCCTCTACGGCACGGACGTGATCCCGGAGACCGGCGGCGCGGCCAAGGGGCCGGGCTACAACCCGACGCGGGGCGCGGCCGTGGTGGCCTATGCCGCCGACTTCCTGGACATGGCCGCGCCGCTGGCCTATGGCCGCCATGCCGACGCGGCCGGCTATGCCGTGAGCGACGGCCGCCTGGCCGTCACCCTGGCCGGCGGCCAGGCCACGGCCCTGGCCCGCCCCGACCAGTGCGTGGGCTTTGTCGGGGAAGCCGGCGCGCCCAAGGCCATCCTCCTGCGCAACAACGGCCTGCACGTCGAATTTTTGTTCGACCGCAACCATCCGGTCGGCGCGGCCAGCGCCAGCGGCCTCAAGGACGTGGTCCTGGAGGCGGCCGTGACCACCATCCTCGACTGCGAGGACTCCGTGGCCGTGGTCGACGGCCCGGACAAGGCCGCCGCCTACCGCAACCTGCTGGGTCTTTTCCGGGGCGACCTGACCGCCAGTTTCGAAAAGGCCGGCCGCACCGTGGACCGGGGCCTGGCCCCGGACCGGACCTATGCGGCTCCGGACGGCGGGGACCTGACCCTTCCCGGCCGCAGCCTGCTGTTGGTGCGTAACGTCGGCCACCTGATGACCACGGACGCGGTCCTGGACGCGGACGGCCGGGAGATCCCCGAAGGCATGCTCGACGCCATGGTCACGGGCCTGGTCGGCCTGCACGACCTGCGCGGCAAGGGGCGGCTGCGCAACTCCCGGGCCGGGGCGGTCTACATCGTCAAGCCCAAGATGCACGGCCCCGAGGAAGTGGCCTTTGCCTGCGAACTGTTCGACCGGGTGGAGGACGCCCTGGGCCTCAAGCGCCACACGCTGAAAATCGGGGTCATGGACGAGGAGCGGCGCACGTCGCTCAACCTCAAGGAGTGCGTGCGCGCCGCCCGGGACCGGATCATTTTCATCAACACCGGCTTTCTCGACCGCACCGGCGACGAGATCCACACCGTCATGGAGGCCGGGCCGGTGGTCGGGAAAAACGACATGCGGCTTGAGCCCTGGATGGGCGCCTACGAGGACGGCAACGTGGACGTGGGCCTGGCCTGCGGTTTTTCCGGCCGGGCCCAGATCGGCAAGGGCATGTGGGCCAAGCCGGACAGGATGGCCGAGATGGTGGCCGCCAAGATCGTCCACCCCCGGGCCGGAGCCAACTGCGCCTGGGTCCCGTCGCCCACGGCGGCCACGCTCCACGCCATGCACTACCACGCCGTGGACGTGTTCGAGCGCCAGCGGGAGCTGGCCGGCAGGCCGCGCCACGACCGCGAGGCCCTGCTCACCCTGCCGCTCCTGGGCGAGGCCCGGCCTTCGGCCGAGACCGTGGCCCGCGAGCTCGACACCAATGTCCAGAGCATCCTCGGCTATGTCTCGCGCTGGGTGGACCAGGGCATCGGCTGCTCCAAGGTGCCGGACCTGGCCGACGTCGGCCTCATGGAGGACCGGGCCACCCTGCGCATCTCCAGCCAGCACATCGCCAACTGGCTGCGCCACGGCATCTGCACCGAAGAGCAGGTCATGGAGACGCTTGGCCGCATGGCCGCGGTGGTGGACCGCCAGAACGCCCTGGACCCGGCCTACCGGCCCATGGCGTCCGGCACGACAAGCGCGGCCTTTGCCGCGGCCCGGGACCTGATTTTTCTCGGCCGCGAACAGCCGAACGGCTACACCGAACCGATTCTGACCGCCCGCCGCCGCCAGGCCAAGGCCGGGGCCTGAGTCGGCCGGGCACGGCCAGGCGCGGCCGCTGCCGGATGCGGCCAGGAAAAAGGAACACGCGCATGGGACACCTGCTAAAAATCGGCCTGCTCCTGCTGGCGTTTCTCCTGACGCAGCCGCACGGAGAAACGCTTTACGCCTCGTCCGAGGGCGGCCACGGCGGCGACGCCAAGAAGGGCGAGAAAAAGGGCGACAAGAAGGACGCGGCCAAGGCCGTGGACGGGGTCATTGCCATCGGCCCGGTGACCGTCAATGTGCTCAGCAACAAGGGCTACCGGTTTTTGCGCCTGGCCATGCAGGTCGAGTGCGCGGACAACGACGCGGCCGAACGGCTGCTGTTGCCCGACGCCAAGGAGGACCTGGTCTTTTTCCTGTCCTCCAAGATGGCCGAGGACCTGCTCGGCAATCCCGGCAAGATGATCCTGCGCCGCGAACTCATCGACCTGTTCTCCAAGTACGCCGGCGCGGGCAAGGTGAAAAACGTCTTTTTCACGGAATTCGTTTTCCAGTGACCGGCCGCCAGGCCGGCCAAAGGGAGGCTGCCATGTTTCACCCGATATCCGAGGCCGTGCGGAAGCGGATGCGGGCCCTGGAAGCCATCGACGCCGCCGACCGCGCGGACGGTACGCCCCACCACCGGCGGTTGCGCCAGATTTCGCCGGACACGGGACGGTTCCTGGCCCTCCTGGCCGTTGGCGCGCCGGTCGGGGCCATGGTCGAGGTCGGGGCCAGCGCCGGCTATTCCGCCCTGTGGCTGTCCCTGGCCTGCCGGGAGCGGGGCGGGGTGCTCGTGTCCATCGACCACGACCCGGACAAGCTGGCCATGGCCCGGGAGACCCTGCGCCTGACCGGGACCGGGGACGTGGTCCGCCTGGTCCCGGGCGACGCCTTGCGGGTCCTGGCCGGCCTGGACGCCGTGGCCTTCGCCTTTGTCGACGCCGACCGGGACGTGCTGCTGCCCTGCCTGGAGCTCCTGACCGACCGGCTCGTGCCGGGCGGCATGGTGGTGGCGGACAACGTCATCAGCCACGCCCACGAGATCCCGGGCGTGGTGGACCGGATTCTGGCCGACCCGCGCCTGGACGCCGTGGTCGTGCCCATCGGCTCGGGCCTGCTCGTGGCCCGTTGCCCGGCCGAGGACCGGCGCGTTCCGGTCAATGACGAGCAACTGACGCTGTGATGGGTGGTCGTATCCGGGCCGGCGGCCAGCATGGGCCGGCCCGGAGCCATGGAGGTGACGATGTTTGGTGATGTGGCGAAGTTTGTGGGCCTGACGGCCATCCTGGCCCTGTGCGTCCTGGCCACGGACGCCGGCCCCTGTTTCTCCCGGACCGGCGAGCCGGCCCCGGTGATTCTTTTGGCGGCCGGCCCGGCCAAACACGTCATCAAGGCCGGCGATACCCTGAACCTCCTGGCCCAGCGCTACGGCGTGCCGGCGGCGGCCATTGTCAGGGCCAATCCGGGCCTGGACCCGGCCCGGCTCCAGCTCGGCAAGGAGATCGTCATCCCGGCCGCCGGCCGCGCCGCCGCCGAGCCGGCAGCCCCGACGCCCGCGGCCTTGTCCGCCCCGTCGCCGGGCGGCATCGAACTGCGGCCCCAAAAGGCCCCCCAGGCCACCGAGCCCCTGTCGGCCGCGCCTGCCGGACGCGACCTGCCCGATGCCCCGGCCAGGACCGCCGCGTCCGAGACCGCCGCGCCAAGGGCCGACACGGCCGTGGCGGCCCCGTCCGAACCTGCCGCGCCCCCGGCCGTGACCGTCGGCCAGGACGCCCCGGCCGTCCGGGAGACCGCGCCCCATGGGCCGGCCGTTCCCGCAACCCCTGTGCTCGTGGACAAGGTGGGGGACCGGACCAGGATCGCGCTGGGAGGAAAGACGTTTTTCGCCGACCAGATTCTGGCCTGGACCCTCGACCTGGGCAGCCGGCTCCTGTCGGCGGCCGTGCTGTTCGCAGTCGGCATCTGGCTGGCCGGCAAGGTGGGGAGGCTCGTCGGCCGGTTGCTCGCCGCCCGCCGCGCGCCCACCGAGATCGTCTCCTTTGTCGGCAACCTGGTCCGCTACACTCTGTACCTCGTGGTGCTCATCGCCGCCCTGGGGCAGCTCGGGTGCAACATCACGTCGCTTCTGGCCCTTTTCGGCGCGGCCGGACTGGCCGTCAGCCTGGCCCTCAAGGACACCCTGGCCAACTTCGCCTCGGGCATCATGCTGCTCTTGTTCCGGTTTTTCCATGTGGGCGACCGGGTCAGCCTGCCCGCCCTGGCCGGCGCGGCCGGAGTGGTCGAGGCCATCGACGTCTTCAACACCACCATCCGCTCCGATGCCGGGGAAACCGTCATCATCCCGAATTCCAAGATCGCCGGGAACATCATCGTGGTGGCGGCGGGCGGAGCCGAAGCCGTGGAAAAGTAGGCGTCAGGCCGGTCCGGCCGGAAGGAGCCGGCCGCCGGTCACCCGCATCACGGTCTGGATCTCCGGAATCACGTCGCCCGGGCGGTGGATGGCGGCCAGCACGGTCACCCCGGACCGGGCCGTGGCCGACACGGCCTCCATGGCCAGCCGCCGCGAGGCCGCGTCCAGGCCGGAAAAGGGCTCGTCCAGCAGGAGCAGCCTGGGCTGGCCGACCATGGCCCGGGCCAAAAAGAGCCGCCGCGTCTGGCCGGCCGAGAGCTGGCCCAGGCGGCGTCCGGCCAGGTCGGCCACACCGAAAAATTCCAGCCACCGCCTGGCCGCCGCCACGTCGCGGTCCGATGGCGCGGCATGGAGCCCGACCGTGGCCGCGATGCCGGACAGGACCAGGTCCAGGGCCGGCAGCTCCTTGTCGTAGTCCGCCTCCAGTTCGAAGGAGACCATGCCGATGCGCCGCCGGATGTCGCGCAGGTCCGTCAGGCCCTCGGGCGCGGCCAGCCCCGGCCGGGTCGCCCGGCCGCCCAGGGCCGGATGCAGCTCGCCGGCGATGAGCCGTAGCAGGGTGGACTTGCCCGCGCCGTTGGCCCCGATGACGGCCATGTGGCCGCCTTGCCGCACGGTCAGGCAGATGTCGCGCAGGATCTCGCGCCGGTCCAGAAAGACCGAGGCGTGCTCCAGCACCACCAGCGGCGCGCCGTCCGGGCAGCCCCCGGACACGGGCGGCGGCAACGCCGCGCCCGCCCGGACCGGCGCGGCGTCCGCGCCGGTCCGGTAGCGCTCCAGCACGGACGCGGCCAGGCCGGCGTCGATGATCCGGCCGCCTTCGAGGGTCAGGCCCAGGGCCGGGCCGGGGGGCAGCGGCGCGCCCAGGTGGCTGGTGACGCACACGGCCGCGCCGGACCGGGAGGCCGCGGCCACGGCCCGGTCCGCGGTT
>CAZIJE010000113.1:0-11547 GCA_964539435.1 uncultured Desulfovibrio sp. | reverse complement strand
GCTGGCCAGACGGGTGATGGCCGCGGTCAGCGTGGTTTTGCCGTGGTCGATGTGACCGATGGTGCCGATGTTGACGTGCGGCTTGGTCCGCTCGAATTTCGCCTTGCCCATGTCGTCCCCCTGCCTAAGCGGTTTGGCTTCTCAGGTTTTGTGAGGTGTATTGAGATATGGAGCCCACGACCGGATTTGAACCGGTGACCTCTTCCTTACCAAGGAAGTGCTCTACCGACTGAGCTACGTGGGCCTTGTTCTGCGTAGGACACGGGAGGCTTTGGAGCGGGAAACGAGACTCGAACTCGCAACCCTCAGCTTGGAAGGCTGATGCTCTAGCCAATTGAGCTATTCCCGCGTATGTCACACGTAGTCCATGCGACAGGGCTTCCTGTCTCCTACAGCATTCGCGCGTTATGGTGGAGGGGGGAGGATTTGAACCTCCGAAGGCGTACGCCGACAGATTTACAGTCTGTTCCCTTTGGCCACTCGGGAACCCCTCCGCTCTGGAGCTGGCGATGGGACTCGAACCCGCAACCTGCTGATTACAAATCAGCTGCTCTGCCAGTTGAGCTACGCCAGCTGCTCAAGAGGCAGTCAGTTAGCTCACGGCGCCGGGCCTGTCAAGTCTTTTTTCGCTCGCCCTTGGCCACGTCCGCTTCACGCAGACGCGAAGACGGGTATTTATGCTCTTCCCCGAACCTTGGCAAGCCCTAATTTCATTTTTCCGGTTTTTTCCATCCCCCTCCCCGTTTTCGCCCCGCCCGGCCGGCGCGCGTCCTTGGTCCCTTGCGTTGTCAACGCCCCCGATCCGTCGTATAAGCGGGTAAAACCAGCACCATCCCTCCAACCTCCACCTTCGAGCAACCCGTGAAGAACATGGAAAAGCATCACCGATTCTCCCTCTGGTACGTGCTGATCGCCATCTGGGGCGTCCTTTTGCTCAACAACTTCATCGTCACCACCTACGGGCCCAAGAACCTGCCCTATTCCGAATTCCTCCAGAAGCTCCAGGCCGGGGACGTGACCGAAGTCTCCATCACCGGCGACGTGATCAGCGGCACCCTGAAGACCACGGAAAACGGCGAGGCCAAGACCGTGGAATTCGTCACCCGGCGGGTGGACCAGGACCTGTCCACCGAGCTTTCGAAGTACAACGTCCATTTCCGGGCCCAGCCCGAATCCACGTTCCTGCGCGACATCCTGTCCTGGGTCATCCCGATCCTGATCTTTTTCGGCATCTGGTACGTGCTCATGCAGCGCCTGAACCCGGGCTCCGGGGTCATGGCCTTTGGCAAGAACAAGGCCCGGGTCTACGCCGAAAAGGACCTGCCGACCCGGTTTACCGACGTGGCCGGCTGCGACGAGGCCAAGGCCGAGCTGGTCGAGATCATCGACTACCTCAAGACCCCGGAGCGATTCCAGCGCCTGGGCGGCCAGATGCCCAAGGGCGTGCTCCTGATCGGCCCGCCGGGCACGGGCAAGACCCTGCTCGCCCGGGCCGTGGCCGGCGAGGCCCAGGTCCCGTTTTTTTCCATTTCCGGCTCGGAATTCGTGGAGATGTTCGTGGGCGTGGGCGCGGCCCGGGTCCGGGAGCTCTTTGTCCAGGCCAAGGAAAAGGCGCCGTGCATCATCTTCATCGACGAGCTCGACGCCATCGGCAAGTCCCGGGCCGGGGCCATTGTCGGCGGCCACGACGAGCGGGAGCAGACCCTCAACCAGCTGCTCGTGGAAATGGACGGCTTCGACCCGCGCGTCGGGGTCATCATCATGGCCGCCACCAACCGGCCCGAGACCCTCGACCCGGCCCTCTTGCGGGCCGGCCGGTTCGACCGGCAGGTCCTGGTGGACAAGCCGGACGTGGCCGGCCGCGACGCCATCCTGCGGGTCCACGCCGCCAAGGTCGTCCTGGCCAAGGAGGTGGATCTGTCGATCATCGCCCGCAAGACCCCGGGCTTTTCCGGAGCCGACCTGGCCAACGTGATCAACGAGGCCGCGCTCCTGGCCGCGCGCAAGGACAAGGACGCGGTGGGCATGCCCGACCTCGAGGAGGCCGTGGACCGGATCATGGGCGGCCTGGAGAAGAAAAACCGGGTCATCAATCCCAAGGAAAAGCAGGTCGTGGCCTACCACGAGGCCGGCCACGCCCTGGTCGCCACCTTCACCCCGGGCTCGGACGTGGTGCACAAGATCTCCATCGTGCCGCGCGGCATCGGCGCCCTGGGCTGGACCCAGCAGTTGCCGACCGAGGACCGCTACCTCATGACCCAGACCGAGCTGCTCGGCAAAATCGACGTGCTCCTCGGCGGCCGGGGGGCCGAGCGGCTCATCTTCGGCGACATCTCCACCGGGGCCCACAACGACCTGCAGCGGGCCACGGACATCGCCCGGGCCATGGTGGCGGAATACGGCATGGGCCGGACGCTTGGGCCGGCGACGTTTCCCCGCCAGGCCCGGCCGGTCTTCCTCGGCCAGGACCAGCAGGCCCTGGGCGGCCGGGAATACTCCGAAGCCACGGCGGCCAAGCTCGACGCCGAGATCAAGGAGATCCTGGAGGCGGCCCAGGAACGGGTGGCCGCCCTCCTGTCCGGCCGTCGGGAACAGCTCGAACGGGTGGCCACCACCCTGCTGGAAAAAGAGACCCTGGACGAGGCGGAATTCAAGGCCCTGATCGCCGCCACCGGCGCGCCGGCCTGACGCGGACAAAGGAACGTTCCATGCCCAGACGCCTGTCATTCCGGACGGTCGCGGCCGCCCTGTTCCTGCTGTCGTGCCTGTCGGCTCCGGCCGCCAGCCAGATCCGCACCGTGGGCGGCGATCCGCTCATGGCCGTGGCCGATCCGTCCCGGGCCGTTCCGGTGGCCGCCACCACCGGGAAAAAGAAGGCCAAGGTCCCCCTCCCGCCCCTGGCTGTCGACCAGACCGTGCGCCTGGTCGCGGAAAAAGACGGCGCCGGGCTCGTGGCCGTGGAGGCGGCCGAAGCGGCAACCGGCCGGGACGGGCTCTACCGGATCCCCCTGGCCGACCTGCGCCAGCTGCCCGGCCGGACCCACACCGGCCGGCCCGACTGGCTGCCGGACCCGGGCCCGGCCGAGACCGCCCGGCGCGACGTGGTGGCCTTCGAGGACCTGCACGGCTTCGTTTCCCTGATCACGGACGGACAAAAGCCCAGGCGGCTCGTCAAGGGCCGGTTTCCGGCCGTGGCCCCGGACGCGGGCCTGGCGGCCGTGACGCCCGACGACGACAAGGGCGTGCTCGTCCTCTCCCTGGCCGGCGACGGCCGCAGGTTCCGGCTGGCTCCGGGGAGCCTGGCGGCGCGGGAAAAGTATTTCAGCCCGGACGGCCGCCGGCTCGCCTGGCGCGTGGCCGACCGGATCGAACTGGCCGACCTGGACCGGCCCGACGCGCCGCCGGCCGTGGTGGCCCGGAACATGGCCTTCGACACGAGCCTGCAAGGGTTCACCCGGGACGGCCGGGAACTCGTCCTGCAGGACCTGGAGCTGGTGACTTGGCTCGGCCTGGACGGGCAGGTCAAAAGCACCGCCGCCATCGGCGAGTTCACCGAAGACCCCTGGGGGTCCAGCGCCGACCACTATCTGCCGAGTCCGGCCGCCGACGGCCTCATGCTCGTCGAACGCGGGGTGTTCGGCACCCAGGCCTTTGAAACGTGGGCCGACGGGCCGAGCGCCGCCCTCTACCTCTGCGACGCCAAGACCGGCACGAACTTCCGGCTGACCCCGAAATCCATCGCCGCCGTGGACCCGGCCCTCAGCCCGGACGGCCGGCGCGTCTACTTCGCCGGCCTGCCCGACGCGCCCCGGGGCGGCGGCCACCGCCTCTACCGCGTCAACAGCGACGGCACGGGCCTGACCGAGATCGCCCCGGCCGGCTGGCGTCCGAGCGCGGGCACGCGGCCGTAGGAGAGAAGACCGGGGCGCTGCCCCGGGCCCCGCCGGGGGGAATGATTCCCCCCGGGCCCTCCCGATTGGGGAGGGATGTCTGACGGAGGCCCATGAGGCGGCATGTTGCTATTTGATGGCAGCCGCGAACATGACGGCCACGGCCGCGGCCATCACGGCCGTGGCCAGCCAGCCCATGATCCGCAGGCCGGGCTTGATCACGAACCGGCCCATGACGTCGGCCCGGCCGGCCAGGAGCATGATCATGACCATTACCGGCACGGCGATAACCCCATTGATAACCGCGCTGACAAACAGGGCCTCGATGGGATTGATCGGGGCCATGGCGATGCCGATGCCGACCAGGACGCAGGCGATCAGCACCGCGTAAAATCCCTTGGCCCGCAGCAGCTCCCGTCCGAGGCCGATGCGCCATTTGAGGGACTCGGCCACGGCGTAGGCGGCCGAACCGGCCAGGGTCGGCACGGCCAGCTGGCCCGCGCCGATCATGCCGGCCGCGAACAGCCAGAAGGCGAAGTCCCCGGCCAGGGGCCGCAGGGCCTCGGCCGCCTGTTGCGCCGTCTGGATGTCCGTGATCCCCTGGCTGTGCAGGGTCACGGCCGCGGTCAGCATGATGAAAAAGGCGACCAGATTCGAAAAGATCATGCCCACGTAAGTGTCGAGCTTGATGCGCCGGAAATTGCGCCTTGCCTGCTGCGGCGCTTCCCGCAGCGGCTCCTCGCCGGGCGTGGCCCGCTGCTCCTCCACCTCCTGGGAGGCCTGCCAGAAAAACAGGTACGGACTGATGGTGGTGCCGAGCACCGCCACCACGGCCGAGGCGTATCCCAGGGACAGGCTGACGTCCGGCGCGACCACCTGGCGGGCCACCGTCGTCCAAGGGATGTCGACCGCGAAGGCGATGCCCACGTAGGCGAGCAGGGCCAGGGTCAGGGTCTTGAGGATCGGGGCGTAGCGGTCAAAGGGCACCAACACCTGCAGGACCACGGAAAGGCCGCCGAAACCGACGGCATAGGCCGCGAACGGACCGCCGACGAGCATCTCCAGGACGGCGGCCATGCCCCCGATGTCGGCCGCGATGTTGACGGTGTTGGCCGCGAACAGGAGCCAGACCAGGCAGGCCAGGAGCCAGGGCGGATACCGGCCCCGGATGTTGGCCGCAATGCCGTTGCCCGTGACCCGGCCGATCCGGGCGCTCACGAGCTGGATGCCGATCATCAGCGGAATCGTGAACACGCTGGTCCACAGGATGCCGAGGCCGAAGGCCGCGCCGACCTGGTTGTAGGTGGCGATGCCGCTCGGGTCGTCGTCCGCCGCGCCCGTGATCAGTCCCGGCCCGAGCTTGTGCAGCACGGACTCGGACTCGGGCGGCGTCTCATGGGGATTGTTCATGCGGGCCCGGTCCCGGGACAGGAAGAACAGCGGCGGCCGCCGGGAAGAACCGGGCCGGTCGCAACCGCGGCGGCCGCAAACGAGAAGGGTGTGGCAAGCACGATGCCTCCCGCAGGGTTGGCGGACCAGAAAGCGGACGGCCGGAGCCAGGGATGCGGGACAGCGGGCCGTTTTGACCCTCGGCCCGCCGCGACGGGCGCGGCATCCCGTTGCCGTCCTCCCTCCGGGCGTTGCGGGCAAGCCCGCACAGGCCCAAGGGGGGATCCTACCCGTATATGCGGGAGTCTGTTGCCGGGGTCAACGGTCTTCGTCGGACGCAGTGGTCTCGGGCTTGCGGCCCTCGACCACCCGGTCGCAGCCGGCCAGGTCGCGGCGCACGGCCACGTCGGCAAAGCCGCTGCCGGCCAGGACGGCCGCCGCCTCGCTCCCCTGCTTCCAGCCGATCTCGACCAGGAGCCGGCCGCCCGGCGCCAGCGCGGCAAACGCCGTCCGCGCCACGATCGGCACGGCCTCGAGTCCGGTCGGGCCGGGCACCAGCGCGGTCAGGGGCTCGAATTCCCGGACCTCCCGGGAGCAGGCCGCGTATTCCGTGGCGCTCACGTACGGCGGGTTGGACACGATCAGGCCGTAGCCGCCTTTCCGGGTCGGCAAACCGGCGAAATCGGCCTCCACGAACGTCAGCCGGTCGTCGACCCCGTGCCGCTTCGCGTTCTCCCGGGCCACGGCCAGGGCGGCCGGGCTCTTGTCCAGGGCCAGGCCCACGGCGGCCGGAAACTTCACGGCCAGGGCCACGGCCAGGCAGCCGGAGCCCGTGCCGAGGTCCGCGAACGCCTCCAGCCTCCCTTCCGGGAACAGTTCCAGCGCCCGGTCCACGATCAGCTCGGTTTCGGGCCTCGGAATGAGCGTGTCCGGGGTGACGCAGAAATCCAGGCCGTAAAACTCCCGCTCGCCCAGCAGATAGGCCACCGGCTCGCCCCTGCCCCGCCGCGCCACCAGCGGCCGGTACAGGTCCAGCTCGTCCGGGGTCAACGGCCGGTCCATGGCCAGGACCAGCCCCAGCCGGTCCAGGCCCAGGGCATGGGCCAGCAGCAGCTGCGCCGACAGCTTCGGCGCGTCCGCGCCCTTGCCGGCGAGGTAGGCTTCGGTTTTCCGGAGAATCTCGCGGATGGTGGGAGCGCGCTTGGAGCGGGGGTCGGCAGAGGAGACGTTGGTGTCGGCGTTCATGGGGAGAAGATGCCTCCGGCGGCCGGGGGGGATCATCCCCCCCGGACCCCCCGAGCGGGGGCGGATGGTGGTAAGCGGGTGGCGGCCTGGTCGTGGGCGGGAGGCCGTCGGTGTGGCCGGAATCGGCCACACAGGCCCGTCGTTCCTTCGGAGCGAGTTTAAAGAAATTTTACGGTCCTAGCCTCGTGAGAATAACGCTCTGCCCCCCATTCGGGTGGGTCCGGGAGGGGGTGACCCCCTCCCGGCCGCCGAAGGCATCTTCCCTTCCTCTCTTCGCTACGCCGCGTCGGCCTGGGCCTTGAGGGCTTCGGACTGGTAGTGGGCGACGAGGGCGTCGCACAGTTCGTCGAGGTCGCCTTCGAGCACGGCTTCCAGGCGGTAGAGCGTCAGGTTGATGCGGTGGTCGGTGACGCGGCTTTGGGGGAAATTGTAGGTGCGGATGCGTTCCGACCGGTCGCCGGAGCCGACCTGGGAGCGGCGGGAGGCTTCCTGCTCCAGGCGCTGTTTTTCCTGTTCGATCTGGAGCAAACGGGCGCGCAGGACCTTGAGGGCCTTGGCCTTGTTCTTGTGCTGGGATTTTTCGTCCTGGCAGATGACGACCAGCCCGGAGGGGATGTGGGTGACGCGCACGGCCGAGTCGGTGGTGTTGACGGACTGGCCGCCGGGTCCGCTGGAGCGGTAGACGTCGATGCGCAGGTCGTTGGGATCGATGGCCACGTCGACCTCTTCGGCCTCGGGCATGATGGCGACCGTCACGGCCGAGGTGTGGATGCGGCCCTGGGATTCGGTGGCCGGCACGCGCTGGACGCGGTGCGCGCCGGACTCGTACTTGAGCCGGCTGTAAACCTTGTCGCCGGAAATGGAGGCAATGACTTCCTTGTATCCGCCGGAGCCGGTTTCGGACTGGCTCATGACCTCGACCTTCCACCGCTTGGCCTCGGCGTAGCGGCAGTACATGCGGAAGAGGTCGCCGGCGAACAGGGCCGCCTCGTCGCCGCCGGTGCCGGCCCGGATTTCCAGGAGGATGTTTTTGTCATCCATGGGGTCCTTGGGCAGGAGCAGGAGCTTGAGGCGCGCTTCCAGTTCCGGCAGGGCCTCCTTGATGGCCTTCACTTCGGCCAGGGCCAGCTCCCGCATCTCCGGGTCCGGGTCCTGGGCCATCTCCTGGTTTTCCTCCAGGTCGCGGGTCAGCTTCTTGTGCTCCCGGAAGGCGGCCATCATCTCGGCCATGTCGGCGTGGGTCTTGGTCAGCTTGCGGTACCGTTCCTGGTCGTTGACCACGGAGGGATCGGACAGCTGCTGCTCCAGCTCCACGTATTTGCGTTCGAGGCTTTCGAGTTTGGCGAACATGGGACGTCTCCGGAGCGGGGAGCGGGACGCGGTGGCTGCGTTCCCCAGCTGGGGTTAGGCGCGGACCGGCTGTCCGGACGGGCCGGACGGCCGCACGAAGGGGCGCGGGGTCAGGAAGCGGGCTGGCGTTCCACCGCGCCGTGCAGGGCGGCCAGGGCCACCTCGATCTGCCGGTCGTCGGGTTCCTTGGTGGTCAGCAGCTGCATGAACAGTCCGGGCGCGGAAATCAGCCGGCAGGCGAGGCTCTTGTGGAACTTGCCCGCCACCTTGATGACCTCGTAGGCCACGGCGCTGACCGGGACCATGAGCGCGAGCTTGAGGACCACGATGTACGCCTGTTTGATCCAGCCGGTCTCGGGCGCGTAAAACCCCATGAGCCAGGGGATCAGGAAGGCGTAGAGGACGATGGAAATGGCCAGGACGAAGAGCAGAAACGCCGTGCCGCACCGGGGGTGCAGTCGGGAGAAGCCGCGCGCCCCCTCCGGCGACAGGTCCGCGCCCTGCTCGTAGGCCCAGATGACCTTGTGCTCGGCCCCGTGGTACTCGAACACCCGGCGCACGTCCGGAAGGTAGGAGATGGCCAGGATGTAGCCGAGAAAAAGCAGCATCTTGAACAGGCCGTCCCAGACGTGGAAGCTCAGGGCCTCGACGCCCCCGGACAGGCCGGCCGCCTTCATGCCGAGCGAAAACAGGTGCGGCGTGACCACGAACAGGAGCAGGGCGAAGCCGATGGAGGCGGCCAGGGTCAGGCCCATGGCCCACGGTCCGATCTCGCCCTCCTCCTCTTCTTCCATGGCCACCTGGGCCGAGAAATTGAGGGCCTTGATGCCGTTGACCAGCGTCTCGAGCAGGATCGGGAACCCGCGCAGAAAGGGCTTGCGCAAGAGCTTGGCCGCCGTCAGGGAGAACCAGGGGCGCACGTCGAGAAAGATGTCGCCCCCGGGCTTGCGCACGGCAATGGCCAGCCGGTCCCGGTCGCGCATCATGACCCCTTCCATGACGGCCTGTCCGCCCACGGTCGGGTTGGCGAAAAGCAGGGGCAACAGGTATCGGACGCGCTTCATGGACGGCTCCCCGGGCTGGCCGCCGGGCGTGCCTGCCCGGCGGATGGCGGAACGGCCCGCACTAGGACTTGGTCTGGTCGAACTTGGCGTACTTTTTCCGGAAACGGTCGATGCGGCCGGCGGTGTCCAGGAAGCGCTGCTTGCCGGTGTAGAACGGGTGGCAGTTGGAGCAGACTTCAACGAGCATGAGCTCGCCCTTGGTGGACAGGGCCTTGGCTTCGAAACCGCAGTTGCAGCGGATGGTGGCGTTGAAGACCTTGGGCTGAATATCTTTTTTCATCTCGCGACTCCTTGAATGTCCCTTTCGGGAAAGCGAGATCAATTAACGCCTCTTTGTCGATTTGGCAAGCCCCGCCCGACGGCTTCCTCGCACCCGGCGAATTCCCCGGCCCGGCTTTGAGCTTTGGGAGCCTTCGTGCTACACGGGTTGATCCATACAACCCCTCAAGGATACACCATGTCGATTTCCAGCAAAAACTCCATCTGTTCCGATATCCTGCGCACCCACATGGGACGTCTTTCCCAGTCCGACGCAATCTCCCCGCAGACCATCCAGGCCGCCATCGACGCCGGAACCATGGTCGTCCTGGCCAATCCCGCCCACAAGGGCGTCACCCCGACCCTGATCGGCCAGCCGGCCCGGGTCAAGGTCAACGCCAACATCGGCACCTCCATGCTGGTAACCGACGTGGCCATGGAGCTGGAAAAGGCCAGGCTGGCGAAAAAAGCCGGGGCCCACGCCCTCATGGACCTGTCCACGGCCGGCGACCTGGCGGAAATCCGCAAGGCCATCCTGGCCGAAACCGACCTGCCGCTCGGCACGGTGCCCCTCTACGCCGTGGCCCAGCGCCATCTGGCCAAGGGCAAGGACCCGAGCGACTTCGGCGAGGACGAGATCGTCACCGAGATCGCCGAGCAGGCCGCCGCGGGCGTGGATTTCATGACCCTGCACTGCGGCGTCACCCGCCGGGGCGTGGAACTGGCCGCCGCGTCCGGCCGGGTGACCGGCATCGTGTCGCGCGGCGGCTCGATCCTCGGCCGCTGGATGCGCCGCCACGAGGCGGAAAACCCGTTTCTCACCCGCTACGACGACATCCTGGACATCTGCCTGGCCCACAACGTGACCATCAGCCTCGGCGACGGACTGCGTCCCGGCTGCGGGGCAGACGCCGGCGACGGCGCCCAGTGGGAGGAGGTCATCAACCTCGGCCAGCTGGCCCAGCGCGCCAAGGAACGCGGCGTCCAAACCATGATCGAGGGGCCGGGCCACGTGCCCCTGCACCTGGTCCAGGGCCAGATCCAGGGCATCAAGCGCCTGACCGGCGGCGCGCCGCTCTACGTCCTCGGGCCGCTGACCACGGACTGCGCCCCGGGCTACGACCACATCGCTGGGGCCATCGGCGGGGCCATGGCCGCCTATTTCGGCGCGGACTTCCTGTGCTACCTGACCCCGGCCGAGCACCTCACCCTGCCCGATCCCGAAGACGTCTGGGCCGGGATCAAGGCCAGCCTGGTCGCGGCCCAGAGCGCGGAGACGGCGCTGGGTCGTCCGGCGGCCGTGGCCCGCGACCTCGGCATGTCCAAGGCCCGGGCCGACCTGGACTGGGACGCCATGGCCGCCCACTCCCTGGACCCGGACCTGCTCCACAAGCGCCGGGCCAAGCACAGCCGGGAAAAGGAGTGCGCCATGTGCGGGGCGCTGTGCGCCATGCGCATGATGACCGGCGAAAACTTCGAGTGCCCGTCCCCCAAGGACGGCGAGGCCAAATAACCGCGGCCTCGCGCGCGGAGGAGCCCATGCATACCCTGGTGCTGCTGCGGCACGGCCAGAGCGTCTGGAACCTGGAAAACCGCTTCACCGGCTGGACCGACGTGGGCCTGACCGATCTGGGCAAGGCCGAGGCCGCCTCGGCCGCCACGCTCCTTGCCGACGGCGGCTACGACTTCGACGCCTGCCTGACCTCGGTCCTGTCCCGGGCCGTCAAGACCCTGGACATCGTGCTCGAAGGCATGGACCGGCTCTGGCTGCCCGTGACCAAGTCCTGGCGTCTGAACGAACGCCACTACGGCGCGCTCCAGGGCCTCAACAAGGCCGAAATGGCCGCCAAGTACGGGGAAGAACAGGTCTTCGTCTGGCGCAGGAGCTACGACACCCGACCGCCGGAACTGACGCCCGACGATCCCCGCTTCCCCGGCCGCGACCGCCGCTACGCCGGCCTGTCGGACGCGGAACTGCCGCGCACCGAATGCCTCAAGGACACCGTCGCCCGGGTCCTGCCCTTCTGGGACGACACCATGGCCCCGGCCATCCGGGCCGATAAGCGCCTGCTCGTGGCCGCCCACGGCAACTCCATCCGCGCCCTGGTCAAATACCTCGACGCCATCGACGACGACGCCATCAGCGAACTCAACATCCCCACCGGCGTGCCGCTGGTCTACGAACTCGACGACGACCTCAAGCCCCTGCGCCACTTCTACCTCGGCGACCCCGAAGCCATCGCCAAAAGCGTCGCCGCCGTGGCCGCCCAAGGCAAGGCGAAGTAAGGGGAGAAGGGAAGAGAAGATGCCTCCGGCGGCCGGGAGGGGGTCACCCCCTCCCGGACCCTATA
>CAZIJE010000112.1:0-11570 GCA_964539435.1 uncultured Desulfovibrio sp. | reverse complement strand
CCGCGCCCCTGCCGCTGGTTTCCGAGAACTGGCGGCCCGACGCCGTGACCCTCGACGGCCAGCCGGCCACGGAACTGACCCGGGCCGGCGGCGTCCTCAAGGTCCTGGCCGGGCCCGGAGGCCATGTGGTGGTCCTCTCCGGTCCGGCCCCGGCGGCCGTGTCGTTTACCGTCGCCCCGCAGCTCGCGCCGCAACGGATCACGGTTTCCGCTCCGGGCTACCGGGTGCGGGGCCTGGACGAGCGGGGCGCGCTCCGTGGGGCCCTGGAGCTGACCCGGGCCGAGGACCCGGCCGGCGGCGTCCGGCCGGGCATGGGCGCGGCTTCCGCCGACATCCCGCCGTTTTTCGAAGTCAGCCGGTCCGTCCACTTCGGCCTGGCCTGGGAGGCCGCCACCGAAGTCGTCCGCCGCTCGCCTCCGGGCCTGGCGGCCGTGGCCGTGGTGGCGCTTTTGCCCGGCGAGTGGCCGGACGCGGCCGGGGTGACGGTCAAGGACGGCCAGGCCGTGGTCGCCTTCGCCCCGGACCAGGACCGGGTCGCCTGGCGCTCGCGCCTGCCCGTCGGGACCGGCCTGGCCCTGGCCGCGCCGCAAAACCAGTCCCTGGTCGAGACCTGGACCGTGACGGCCGCCCCGTTTTACGACGTGGCCTTCGAGGGCCTGCCGCCGGTGGCGGTCCTGTCCGGCAATGGCGGCTACGAACCAAGGTTCGCGCCCTGGCCCGGCGAAACCCTGACCCTGCGCGTCACCCGGCCCGAGGCCGCGCCGGGCGAGTACCTGACCCTGGAACGGGCGACCCTGTCCACGCGCCAGGGGGCCCAGACCCGGGACAGCGAACTGGCCATGACCTTCCGGGCGGCCAAGGGCACGCGCCACGCCGTCCGACTGCCGGCCGGCGCGGAAGTGACGCGCCTGGCCGTGGCCGGCCGGGAGGCCCTGCCGACCGGCGAGGCCGGGGAGGTCGGGTTTTCCCTGCCCCCGGGGGTGACCGAGGTGTCGGTCCGGTTCCGGGAGCCGGTTTCCCTGGGCTTTGCCCTGCGCACCCCGTCCCCGGACCTGGGCCTGCCGGCGGCCACGGTCCAGACGCGGCTGGATCTGCCCGACACCCGTTGGCTGCTGGCCGTCTTCGGGGACACCCTGCTCGGTCCGGCCGTCCTCTACTGGGGCTGGCTGGCCGTGGTCGCGGCCCTGGGCCTGGCCCTGTCCTTCCTGCCGGAGACGCCGCTTTCCCGGTGGCAGTGGTTCGTCTACGCCCTGGGACTGAGCCAGGCCACGCCGGAAAACGCGGTCCTGGCCGTGGCCTGGCTGGCGGCCCTCGGCTGGCGTCGCCGCCACGCCCCGACCGGGGCCATGGCCTTCAACGCCGTCCAGGTCCTGCTGGTCCTGTTGGCCCTGACCGGGCTGGCCGCCCTTTACGAGACCCTGGGCCAGGGGCTTTTGGGGCTGCCGTCTGGACCTGGGACCGGACGGCCGGGACCGTGCCGTCGGCCCTGGTCCTGTCCGCGCCCATGGTCGTCTTCCGGGGGCTGATGCTGGCCTGGGCCGTGTGGCTGGCCTGGTCGCTCCTGCGCTGGCTGCGGTTCGGCTTCGACGCCCTGACCAATGGCGGCGGCTGGCGCAGGGTCCGGATGTCGGTCAGGCTTCCGGGCCGGGGGCCGGGAAGCGCCAAGCCGGAGGCGGGCGGCCAGGGGCCGGAAAGGCCCTGATCCGGGCATGCTTCTTGAAGGGTTCCCCCCGGCCGGGCCAGAACCGGCCGGGGGGTGTCATGAAAGGCAAGGATTGCTGCGTATGCGGCCAAAAGATCGCGCGCCTGGACGTCTACATCGTGCGGGCCCAGGGAAAAATCTGCAGCCAGTGCGTGCTCGACCGGGGGATTCCGGTGGGCGGACAGGTGTCGCGCCGGATGCTGCGACAGGGAGAGGAGCGGCCGGCACGGACCGCCGGCAATCTCCTGCCGGCCGGGACCTGACGTCCGGCAGCCCGCCTTTTGCCATTTTCCGGCGCATCTGCTAGACCGGCCCTTGTTCTTGTTTGCACAAGTTCAAAACAAGGGGAAGCCCGGCCATGCAACTCACCACGCGCAGCCGCTACGGGTTGCGTATGCTCATCGATATCGCCCTCCACGGCACGGAACGACCGGTCCGCATCCAGGACATCGCCAAGCGGCGCAACATTTCGGTCAAGTACCTGGAGCAGCTGATCCGGGCCCTGAAACAGGCCGGGTTCATCAACAGCAAGCGGGGGCCCAAGGGCGGCCACGTCCTGGCCATGCCGCCCGAGGCCATCCGGGTCGGGGATGTGGTCCGGGCCCTGGAGATCCGCCCCGAGCTGACCGAGTGCGTGGGCAATCCCGATTCCTGCTGCATCGCCACGGACTGCGTGACACGCCAGATCTGGGCCAGGGCCACGGCCAGCCTGTTCCGGGAGCTCGACGCCGTGCATTTGGCCGACCTGATGGTCCAGGCCCGAAAGTCCGAGGGCCTGGGCCTGCCCTGCTGCTGACCGGCAGGCCCGCGCCGCGCCTTGTCCGGGCCCAAGGCGGCCTGGCGCGGCGTCCCCGTCTCCTTGTCCAACCCGGTTTCCGGGGCCGCTCCGGGGAACCGACAGCCTCGCGCCCTACAAGGCGAAGCGCAGGCCCGGCACGGCCTCGATCAGGCCGAGCTCCCGGCAGTGGTGGGCGAAAAGCACCAGGCTGGCCTTGGCCGCGGCATCGAAATCGTAATGGACCACCCGCAGATAGGCGAGCAGGTCTTCCGGCGAAATCCAGTCCGGCCGCGACGGCGCGGCCACCAGCCCCGGCAGGGCCTCGGGCAGCCCCCGATTGATGGCGGCCAGCCGGTCCCGCACCCGCTCCAGGGCGGCCAGCCGCCGGCCGGCCAGCCCCTCCCGCACGATCCACAGGGCGAAGACGAACGGCGTGCCCGCGAACTCCAGCCAGGCTTGGCCCAGGTCGGTCACGTGCCAGCCGGCCGGCGGATCGAGGAAGCGGGCCAGGGCGAAATCCCCGATCTCCACGAACGGCCGGCCCGTGGCCAGGCCCGTGCCCGGCGGCACCGTCTCGAACCGGGCCTCCGGGAACTTCCAGGCGAACCGCCACAGGACCCGGAGCAGGGCGTTGGAACTGGCCGAGGCCCCGGAAAAAAGGATGGGATCGCCGGTGCGGGCCAGGTGCTCCGGCAGGTCGGCCAGGGGGACGGACGAGAGCAGCAGGACGCTCTGGATGGGACCGGTGGCGGCCCGGATGCACAGGTCCGGCAGGAGCGTGAAGGCGTGGGGCCGGGACAGGTAGGCAAAGGCCGAGGCCGGGGCCGCGTCGATGGCGCCACCGGCCAGGGCGGCGTTGAGTTCGGCCGGGTGGCCGGGGACGTAGGCGATTTCCGGGCCTTCGGGAAAGGCCGGGACCAGGGATTCGTACAGGGGCCAAACGTTCAAATAGGCGATGCGGCCGAGGCGCAGGGGGCCTTTATCCATGGCGAACTCCGTGGGACAATAAAGAGGCCGCCGCACGATTCCCTCTCGATGCGTCGTTGCCGAGAATCTGCAAGGCAACCAGCTACAATCATAAAGGGATTCCAAAGGGGGAACCCCTTTGGCCGCCGGAGGCTTCCTCCAGGACATGCAATGCGGCGATCTCAAAAAACGAGGCCCCGAGGGTAGTCCCCCCGGGGCCGTCAGGCAAGGCGAAATCCGGTGAACTAGTCGAGCTGGGAGAGCAGGGTTTCCTTGATGGAGTCGATGGAACCCTCGCCGTTGAGCTCGATGTACTTGGTCTGACCCTTGGCGGCCAGGTCCTTGTAGAAGTAGGCCGCGGCCAGGGTGCCGGTGGTGGTGTCGTAGTAGATGTCGTGGCGCTTGCCGATGGCGGCCTCGTCCTGGTCGTCGGACCGGGTCTTGAGGTCGCCGCCGCAGACCCGGCACTTGTCGCCGTTGGGCTTGATGGCGTCGATGAAGATGTTGTTGGGGTGGTTGGGGTCGTTGGCGCAGAGGCGACGGCCCATGATGCGGTTTTTGGCGATCTCGCGGGGCAGCAGGATCTCGATGACGTAATCGAGCTTCATGCCTTCCTTCTGCAGGGCCTCCCACAGCTTCTCGGCCTGGACCATGTTGCGGGGAAAGCCGTCGAGGAGCCAGCCGTTGCCGCCCTTGGCCTTCAGGGTCTCCAGGATCATGGGGATGGTGATGTCGTCCGGGACGAGCTCGCCCTTGTCGATGTAGGCCTTGGCCTTCTTGCCGAGCTCGGTGCCGCCGCCGATGTGTTCGCGGAAGATCGCCCCGGACTCGATGTGGGCCAGATTGTACTTCTTTTTCACCAGGGAACCCTGGGTGCCCTTGCCGCTGCCGTTGGGACCGAACGTGAGAATATTCACCGGGACTGCCTCCATGTTTGATTTTTCACAATCGGCCTCATTACCCCCACGCACAAGCCCTGTCAATGGCGTTTCCCGTTTCCCCGGGTGCTCGCGGCCGAAGACCAGGGCCTCCCGGCCGATCCGGGCCGTCTTGCCGCCGGGGAACCGGAACGCCCGGCCCGTGGCCCGCGCGGCCACGGCCGCGTCCAGGGCGAACAGCGTGTCGCCAAGGACCTGGCCCGGTCCCAGGGCGGCCAGGGCCCGGCGGTAGCACCGCAGGCGCACGGCCGGGTGGAGGCGGCGGAGGCCGGCCATGGGCAGGGCGGCCGGGTCCGGGTAAACGGGCAGGACCGCGCTGAAGTAGGCCTCGTCCAGCCGGGCCTGACGCCACAGCCGGGCCACGGCTTCCAGGCGGCGGGGGTTTTCCGCTTCCAGGAGCGGCATGACGCCGTGGCGCACCCGGTTGCGCAGAAAGGCCGGGTCGTGGTTGGACGGATCGCGGACCACGGACAGGCCCAGGGCCGCGGCAAAGGCCTCGATGTCCCGACGCGGCGTCAACAGCAGGGGCCGGACCAGCCGCCGGACCGGGTCCACGGCCGCCATGCCGCCCAGGGCCGGCCAGCCCGTGCCGCGCGTCAGGCGCATGAGCTGGTCCTCGGCCAGGTCGTTGAGCTGGTGCCCCAGGGCCACCCAGGCGTGCGGCCGGCTGTTGAGGAGGTCGTCGAAAAGCGCCTGCCGGGCCGTGCGCCCGGCGTCCTCCAGGCCCAGCCCCCGGGTCCGGGCCACGGCCGCCACGTCCGCGCGCCCCAGGTGGCAGGGGATGCCCCGGCCGCGGCAGAAGTCCCGGACCATGGCGGCCTCGTCCCCGGACTCCGGGCGCAGGCCGTGGTCCAGGTGGGCCGCCTCCAGGCGGATGCCCAGGCGCGGGGCCAAAAGGTCGAGGATCACGAGCAGGACCAGGGAGTCCGGACCGCCGGAGCAGGCCGCGATCCAGACAGCCTCGGCCGGGGGGGCGGGGACGTGGCCGCAGTCGCGGACGAGAAACCGCTCCACGGCCAGGCACAGCCGGGCCTGGGGCCGGGGCAGGTCGGCCAGGCGGCCCGGCCGGTCGGAAGACGGAGAAACCGGGGGCGTGGCGGGCGGCGAAGGGGTCATGGCCCGGCCCGCCGGACGGTCGGCCGGCCGCGACCCAGGGCGGCCCACGGGCGCGCCGGTCGGGCCGTCTGCGTTTTCAGGGACGCGAAAGCCGCCACGGACGGCGTCAGACCGGGATGTCGAGTTCCCGGATGAAGTTGTCCAGGAAGTCGATCATCTGCTGGCGCTGTTCCGGCGTGCAGTAGCTGATGCAGGAGCAGCGGAGCTTGCCCCGGCCGCGCACCAGCAGTTCGAGCTTGAGCCAGTTGCGCCCGGTTTCGAGGATCAGCGTGTACGGACCGCAGACGTCGTAGTGCTGCTGCTGCTCGTCGTTTAACATCTCCTGGGGGAAGGGGATGTAGTAGATGTGGTCGAGGGGGCCCTTGAAGCCTTTTTCGGCCAGGTTCTTCTCGATCAGTTCCATGTTGTCGCCGGAAATCTCGTCTATCAGATAGGATCGCATGGGTTACTCGCTTGCATCCGGGGTGTCGAAGTCGGTTGAATCGGCCGTGTCGTCGTCGGGCAGGAGCCGGTCCGCATGGGCATGGGCCGGCACGCGTTCGCGGTCCAGGTTGTACATGCGGCGGGTCAGGTCGATGAACCGGTCGCCTTTTTCCTCCCGGGCGCGGCGTTTGAGAAAGGCGATGGGCTCGTGCAGGAGCTTGTGGCTGATGGACAGGGACAGGGTCTCCAGGGCCAGGCGGGTCTCGTCGGACACGTCCGGGCCGAGGCGGCGCAGGGTCTTGCGCAACTCCCGCCGGGCGATGTCCTCGCCCGAGGCGAGCAGGTCCACGATGGTCGGCTTGACGTCCAGGGACTTGAGCCATTCCCCGAACCGCTCCACCTGGAGGCCGATGATGTCCTTGGCCCGGGCCGCTTCCTCCCGGCGCTGGGCCAGGTTCTCCTCCACCACTTCCTGCAGGTCGTCGATGTCGTAGAGGTAGACGTTGTCCAGGCTGTTGACGTCCGGGTCGATGTCGCGCGGCACGGCGATGTCGATGAAAAACATCGGCCGGTTCTTGCGGGCCTTGAGCACCCCGCGCACGTCCCGGGCCTTGATGACCACGTGGGGCGCGCCCGTGGAGCTGATGACGATGTCCACCTCGTGGAGCCGCGAAACGAACTCCTCGAAGGCCACGGGCCGGCCCTTGAACCGGGCGGCCAGTTCCTCGGCCCGGCCGTAGGTCCGGTTGGCCACCAGGATCTCGGCCACGCCGGCGTTGAGCAGGTGCAGGGCCGCCAGTTCGGCCATCTCCCCGGCGCCCACGAGCATGGCCTTCTTGCCGGCCATCTCGCCGAAGATCCGCTTGGCCAGCTCCACGGCGGCGTAGCTGACCGAAACGGCGCTGGCCCCGATGCCCGTGGCGGTGCGGACCTTTTTGGCCACGGAAAAGGCCTTGTGGCACAGGCGGTTGGTAATGACTCCGGCCGTGCCCACGGCCACGGCGTGGCGGTAGGCGGCCTTGAGCTGGCCCAGGATCTGCGGCTCGCCGAGGACCAGGGAGTCCAGGCCCGAGGCCACGCAAAACAGGTGATTCACGGCGGCCAGGCCCCTGTGCTCGTAGAGGTGGGGAGCCAGGGTCGTTGGGTCCTGGTTGCAGGTCGCGGCCCAGGCCGCGAGAACGGCCGGCCGCACGTCGCGGTCCGGCCGGTCGGCCACGAGCACTTCCACCCGGTTGCAGGTGGAAAGGACCAGGACCTCGCGCAGGCGCGCCTCGCCCTGCACCAAAAGCTCGCCGAGCTTGGGACGCTCGCCCAGGGCGAAGGCCTCCCTGACTTCCACGCCGGCGGTCTTATGGTTGAGGCCAAACAGGTAGATTTGATGCTCCATCGATGTATCGCGCGAAACTGTGGTGCGTTGGCATGAAAAAGTTGATGACCAGCAAGGACACGAGCGTCAGGCCGAAGATCCAGATGGCCAGCCTGGCCGTCTTGCGGCCCTGCCAGCCCATTACCAGGCGCTGGTGGAACAGGAAGGCGAACAGCAGCCAGACGCAGATGGCCGTGATCTCCTTGGGGTCGTAGGAAAAGATGCGGTTCCAGGTGAGCTTGGCCCAGATGAAGCCGGACAACAGGCCAATGGTGTAGAGCGGAAAGCCGGTGGCCACGACCCAGCGGTTGACCGTGTCGCAGGTGGAAAGGGCCGGCAGGGCCTTGGAGAAGCCGGACAGCTTCTCCTTGGTCTTGATCTTGCGCTCCAGGTACAGGTAGGCCGCGCCCGCGCCGCAGGCCATGGCCAGGAGGCTGATGGCCAGAAACAGCGCCCCGATGTGCAGCCCGAAGAAGAGGCCCCCCAGGGCCTTGGGCAACGGCATCCGGGCGGCGGTCACGGCCTGGGAGGACAGGAACAGGAACAGGGCCAGGGGCGCGGCCAGGAGCCCGAGCATGGCCAGACGCAGCCGCCACCACAGGAGCAGGCAGATGAAAAGCAGGCTCCAGGCCAGGAGGCTGAAGTAGAATTCGCCGGAAAGCAGGGCCGTGCCGCCCTCGCTGGCCAGAAGGACGGCCAGGTCGGCGGTGTGGCAGGCGAATCCGGCCACGGTCAGCCCGCTGCCGGCATGGCGCAGCCCCGGCTTGCCCGCGACCACGCCGAGCAGGTGCAGCGTGGCCCCGCCGAAATAGGCGGCCAGGACCAGCACGAACAGGAGGTTAATCGCCGTCATGGCCCAGGGCTCCCGAAACCAGGCCCGCCGCCTCGCCGTGGAGCGGGGCGGGCAGGATGCCGCGCAGGATGGCCTCGGCGGCCGGGGCGTCGACCCGTTCCAGGGCCTCGAGCAGCGGCGAATTGACGATCTCCCGGAAAATCTCGGAATTGGCCGGGCTGCCGAGGCCAAGGCCGAGGACCATGGGCCGCAGCCGGCTCATGAGCAGAAGCAGGGCCCCGTATTCCGTGCCGAGGAATTCGCCGAGCCCCTGGCGGATCTTGCGGGCCAGGGCCGGCGAGCCGCCGCCCGTGGAGATGGCCACGGTCAGGTCGCCCTGGGTGTAGAGGGCCGGCACGATGAAACTGCACTTTTCCGGCTGGTCCACGATGTTGCAGAGGATGCCCCGGGCCTGGCACTCCCGGCTGATCTCCCAGTTGAGGGCCTCGTTGTCCGTGGAGGCGATGACCAGGAACCGGCCGTCCAGGTCCGAGGGCGCATAGGCGCGGCAGGCGAAGGTCACGGCCGGGTGGGCCAGGACTTCGGCGCAGGCGGCGTCGGGCTGGGCCAGGTCCAGGACCAGGACTTCGGCCACGCCGCAGGCGGCCAGGGTGGCGATCTTGCGCCGCCCGACCTGGCCCGCGCCGACCACCAGGCACCGTTTGCCCTGCAGATTGACGTAAATAGGATAATACCGCATGGAAGCCTCCTATAGCAGAAGAACGCCTTGACCGAAAAGGGCTTTTTTTCACATGACAACTCCGGTCCGGAACCGGAGGCGGGAGGCGGCATGGCGCGGTTTCTGGTCCTGCAACTGGCCCGGCTGGGGGATCTGCTCCAGACCCGGCGGCTGCTCTCCGGACTGGCCGCACAGGCGGAAAGGAGCGGCGGCGCGGTCCATCTGGTGGTGGACCGGTCCCTGGCCGGCCTGGCCGGACGGCTCTATCCCTTTGCCACGGTCCACGGCCTGACGGCCCACGGCCTGCCGGGCTGCGCCCCGGACGCGGCGGCCGCGCGGGTGCTCGCCGCCCGGCCGGTCTTCGAGGAACTGGCGGGTCTTGATTTCGACCGGGTCTTTTGCCTCAACTTTTCGCCGCTTGGCATGGCCGTGGCCGCCATGTTTCCGCCCGAGGCCCAGCGCGGCTACCGCCAGACCGCCGGCCAGGCCGACAAGGACCCGCTGTTGCGCCTTGTCTTCCGCCTGGCCCGGGACCGGCGGGGCGGGGGCGTCAACCTGGCCGACATCTGGGCCCACCTGGACGACGCGCCCATAGCCCCGGAATCGGTCAATCCCGTGGCCGCGCCAAGGGGCGGGGGCCTCGGCGTGGCCCTGGCCGGACGCGCGGCCCGGCGCTCGCTTCCTCCCGAGGTCCTGGCCCCGCTGGTCCGCATCCTTTTTCACGCCACCGGCGGCAAGGGCGTCACCCTCTACGGCACCAAGGAGCAGGCCCCGGAGGCCAAAGCGCTCCTGCGCCGCCTGGACCCGGCCGTGCGCCAGGCCTGCGTCGACCTGACCGGCCGGACCGACCTGTCCGGGCTGGTCGATTCCCTGGCCGGCCTGGACCG
Organism: uncultured Desulfovibrio sp.; assembly: GCA_964539435.1. Lineage (GTDB taxonomy): Bacteria > Desulfobacterota > Desulfovibrionia > Desulfovibrionales > Desulfovibrionaceae > Solidesulfovibrio. The sequence goes on along the minus strand of CAZIJE010000112.1, from coordinate 1,883 downwards.
GCTGGTCACGCCCGACACCGGGGCCATGCACCTGGCCGCCTTTCTCGGCGTGCCGGTCACCGCCTTTTTCCTGTCCTCGGCCTGGTGCCACGAAACCGGTCCCTACGGCGTGGGGCACCAGGTCTTCCAGGCCGTGGCCTCGTGCGCGCCCTGCCTGGAGACGGCCCCGTGCGGCCAGAATCTGGCCTGCCTGCCGCCCTTTGCCGCTCCAGGCCTGCAGCGCCTCCTGGCCGGGGCGGCCAAGGCCGCCCCCCCGCCCGGGATCGTCGGCTTCGCCACGGACTGCGACGCCCTGGGCGCGGTCTGTCGGCCGGTCTGCGGCCAGGACCCCACCGAGGCGGCCCGCGCCGCCTTCCGGGCCTTTCTCACCCGCCGCCTGGCCGGAGGGCGGGCCGACGCCGTGGACCCCGGCCTCGGCCACGGCCTGGCCGAAACCCAGTACCTGGAAACCGACTGGGTCCTGCCGCCCCCGGGCCGGCCCATCCACGGAGAGTGGTAGCCATGGACCTCCCGCGTCCCCTTCGCGTCCTGGTCGTCCTGCCCCTGTACGGCGGGTCGTTGCCCATCGGCCGTTCCTGCGCCGCGGCCCTGGCGACCCTCGGCCACGCCGTCGAGGTCTTCGAGGCCCCGGCCTTTTATCCGGCGTTTGCGGCCTTAAAAGACCTGCGGGTCACGGCCGACCGTCTGGAATATCTCGAAAACAGCTTCCTCCAGGTCGTGTCCCAGGCCGTATGCGCCAAGGCCGAGACCTTCGGGCCGGACCTGGTCCTGGCCCTGGCCCAGGCCCCGCTGTCGCGCCAGGCCCTCAAGCGCCTGCGCCGGGACGGGGTGAAAACCGCCATGTGGTTCGTGGAGGACTTCCGGCTCTTCACCTATTGGGAGGCCTTCGCCCCGCTCTACGACGTCTTCGCGGTCATCCAGAAGGAGCCCTTCCCGGAGAAGCTGGCCGCCATCGGCCAGGAAAACGCCCTTTACCTGCCCCTGGCCGCCGATCCGGCCGTGCACCGGCCCCTCGACCTTTCGCCCGTGGACCGGCGGATCTACGGGGCCGAGACGTCCTTCATGGGCGCGGGCTACCCCAACCGGCGGCTGGCCTTTGCCGAACTGCTCGACTTCGGGCTGGGGATCTTCGGCAGCGATTGGGAAGGGGACGCGGTCCTGGCCCCGAGGGTCAGGCTCTCGGGCCGGCGGGTCACCACCGAGGAGGCGGTCAAGATCTTCAATGCCGCCACGGTCAACCTCAACCTGCACTCGAGCGTCTCGGCCGCCAGCCTGGTGTCCGGCGGCGACTTCGTCAATCCGCGCACCTTCGAGCTGGCCATGTGCGGCGCGTTTCAGCTCGTGGACCGCCGGGAGCTTTTGCCCGAACTGTTTTCCGAGGACGAGCTGGTCCAGTTCGGAGACATGGCGGAGCTCAGGGAGAAGCTGGCCTTTTTCCTGGCCCATCCGGAGGAGCGCGCGGCCCATGCGGCCCGGGCCCGGGAGCGGGCCTTGCGGGACCATACCTATGCGGCGCGCATGGAGCGGCTGTTGGACTTCGTGGCCGAGCGTCACCCGGGCTGGCCCGGAGGCGAGCGGGGCGAAGCCGCGCTGTCCGGCCTGCCGGAGCATCTGCGCGACGAGGTGGCCGGGCTCTTGCGGGAACTGTCGTTGCCGGCCGACGTGTCGTTTGACGACCTGATCTGGGCGGTGCGCGCCAGGCAGGGCCGCCTGTCGCCGCTTGAGACCTCGCTGCTGTTCCTCGACGAGTGGCGCAAGCAGTACGGCCGCTGACGGGGGAGTGGAGTGGAGTGGAGTGGAGGGGAGGGGAAGAGGCCTCCGGCGGCCGGGGGGGGATCATACCCCCCGGACCCCCGGGGCGGGGGGCGGGAGGGGGGGGAGCG
>CAZIJE010000111.1:0-11616 GCA_964539435.1 uncultured Desulfovibrio sp. | reverse complement strand
GATGTGGGCCATGGCCAGGTCGGCCCGGGCGGGCTCGGCCCGGGACGCGGCCTCAAGCGCCATCTCGGCCAGGCCGGGCAGGCCCTCGGCGGCCAGGGTCCGGGCCTTGTCCAGGGCGGCCTGGGCCGATGCCGACGGCGGTTCGGCGTGGCCCGGACAGCGCGGCGCGGCCTGGACCGGCGAGACGGCCACGGCCTGTTCGGACAGGCCGCGCGCGGCGAGGGCCTCGCGGGCCCGGCCGCCGTAGTAGGTGTTGGGCCGGCGGGACAGGGTTTCCAGCCACGACGCCGTGGCCTCGCCGGTCCGGCCCAGGGCGGCCAGGGCCCGGCCGCGCCAGTAGCGCGCGCCGTCGGCCCAGTCGTCGCTTGGGAACCGGCGGACGAAGGCGGCCATGTCCTCGGCCGCCCCTTCCATGTCGCCGACCACGTAACGCAGGATCGCTGCCAGGGACGCGCCCTGGGCGGCCACGTCCCCGGGCACGGCCAGGCCGCGCAGCTGCGAGGCCGCGGCCAGGGCCTCGGCAAACCGCCCGCGCTCGGCCAGGAGCAGGGCCAGGTGTCGGGCCGCCACCTCGCGCAGGGGGTCGTCCCGGCCCGGAGAGGCCAGGACCTGCCTGAGCAGGGCCTCCATGCGGTCGAGGTCCTCCTGCTCGAAGGACCGCCACAGGCACCGGGCCTCGTGGTAGCGGGCCCAGCCGGCCAGGGACGCGGCCGGATCGGCCGCCGCCACCCTGGAAAACTCCCCGGCCGCCGCCTTGAACCGGCGCAGCCGGTAGAGGGCCTTGCCCCGGACATACCCGGCCCGCTGGCTCTGCCGGACATCGAACCCGCGCGCCCCGTCCAAAAGGGCCAGGGCCTCCTCGGCCCCGCCCTTCTCGGCCAGGGTCTCGGCCCGCAGCAGCACGTTGCCCGGCGCATCCGGCCGATAACACTCCAGCGTCTCCCCTCCCCCCCCTTCAGGGGGTCCGGGGGGGATGATCCCCGCCGGCGGGTCCAGGGCGGCACCCTGGCCGCCGGAAGCATCCCTCCCGCACAACGCCCGCGCCAGGGCGTTGCCGGCCTGGGCGGATTTGGAGCCCGGCCAGGTGAGGGACAGGTGGCGCAGGAAATCCGACGCCTTGCGGGTCTGGCCCAGGGAAGCGGCGGCCACGGCGGCCCGCAGCCAGGCCTCTGGGGCCAGGGTCGGGTCGGCGTCCGTGAGCCAGGCTTCGGCCAGGGCCAGGGCAGAGGTCTGGTCCCCGCGCCGGGCCGCGCTTTCCATGGCCAGGTACAGGGCGTCGCGGCCGAGAAACGACCCGGCCGGGGCGGCGGCCAGGCCGGCCAGGGCCGCGCCCGCGCCAACGGCGTCGCCGGCGAGGTAGAGGCCGAGGCCCTGGTAGTAGACGGCCACGTCGGCCAGGGCCCCGGCCCGGGGCGCGACAGCGGCCAGCCGGGCCGCGCCTTCCCGGTGCTTCCCGGCCAGGACCTCGGTCGCGCCCAGGGCCACCTGAGCCGCGACCGGACCGGTCTCACCGCCGGACCCGTCCTTGGCCCGGGCCAGGGTCCGGGCGGTCTCCGGCCCCGAGGCGGCCAGCCGGGCGGAGCGGGGGAGCGGGACGTCCCCGGGCTTGGCCGGCGGCGACCACGGCCCGGCCGGCACGGCCAGGCAAGGGTGCGGCAGGGCCATGCCCAAAAGCAGGCAAAAAGCCGCCGCGACCGGCCCCATCCGGCCAGGACGCCGTTTCCTTGCGGACCGGAACATGGGCCGGCTTTCTGTCGTCTGGACGTGCGACACGCTGTGCCCCCGTTTTTCGCCGGACGGCCGTCTCCGTGGAAAGGGACGGCTCGCCCGGGACGCTGTTTTCCCAGGCCGGCGGCGTCGGAACGACGCACACGGCCTGGCTGTGGACGGCGTATCCTGGGAAACGCTCCGTGACAACGTCGGCCAGGCCGTTGCGCCCGGCGACGAAACGGCCACGGCCCGGACCTCTCTATTTGACAGGCCACTCCCCGCCGCCTAAACAGGGACAGAAGAAAAGATCCGTCCGGGGGAACGCGCCATCTCCACGCCAGAAGCCCTGCGACTTCCGCCGCCGCCACGGCCGGGGCCGCATCCCGGCGATGCAACCGCCACGGCGTTGCCGGACGGCGTCCTTTTATTGCTGCTGTTCCTGTTCGCCTGCTGCTTTCTTTTTTTGACCATGAACCGCGCGGTCAATGTCTACGACGAGGGGATCATCCTGGTCGGGGCCATGCGGATCATGCACGGCCAGGTCCCGCACGCCGATTTCTACACCAACTACGGTCCGGGCATGTACCTGTCCCTGGCCGGGCTCTTCAGCCTGTTTTCCCCGTCCATCCTGACGGAGCGAGCGTTCGACACGGCCGTGCGCGCCCTGATCGCGGTCGTCTGCTTCGCCATCGCCCGCAAGTGCCGCCTGGGCTTCGCCGCCCACCTCGCCTACGCCCTGGCCCTGTTCGTCCTCGGCCTGGCCGCGTTCTACGGCTCGGCCTCGTTCCCGGCCCTGTTGTGCATCCTGCTGAGCGTCCACGCCCTCGCGGACACGTCCGCCTTGGAAAAAAACGCCAGGGCTCCGTTTCTGGCCGGCCTGGCCCTCGGCCTGGCCACGGTCTTCCGCTACGACTTCGGCCTGGCCGCCCTGGGCCTGGAGCTGTGTTTCCTCTTTCTTTTCTCCCGCGCCCGGCGCGCCAGCGATCCGGAGCAGGGCGCATTCCTGCGCCGCCTGCTCCTCCCCTGCCTCCTCGGCCTGTCGGTCCCGGTCCTGCCCATGCTGGCGGTCTATGCCGCCCGCGACGCCTTTCCGGCCCTTTTTTTCGACATGTGGCGGTTCCCGGCCGCCAATTACCTGCGGATGCGCGGCCTGCCCTTTCCGGGCGTCTGGCAACTACGGGCCACCCCGTCCGACATCCTGGTCTATTTTCCGCCGCTGGTCTGGGGTATTGTCACCATCCACCTGCTTTTCAAGGAAAAAACCTCCCTGGCCACGGGCCTCGGCCCGGGCGTCACGGCCCTGGTCCTCCGCCAGGCCACGCCCCTGCTCCTGGTTTCCCTATCCATGGTCCTTTTCGCCAAGGGCGCGGTCCGGGTCAGCCTGCTACACATGGCCCCGTCCGTGGTCGTGGCCGGGCTGGCCCTGGCCTTCCCCTGGCGCGATGCCCTGAAAAGCCCGGGCCTGCGGCGGACGGCGGTCTGCATCCTGTGGCTCGGCCTCGCGGCCCGGTTGGGCGTCGTGGCGCCCGTTTCCCTGGCGGCGCTCAAGCAGCACGACAGGACAACGGCAAGCCAGAGCCTGACGGAGCTTTTGCCGCCGCGACTGGACCCCTTTGTCCTCAGCCAGCACCGGGTGCGGGCCATTGCCTACATCGACGCCCACCTGGACAAGGACAAAACACTCTTTGTGGCCACGGGCCGCCACGACAAGGTCTTCATCAACGACCTGGCCTTCTACTTCCTGGCCGACCGCCTGCCGGCCACCAAATGGGCCCACTACGACCCGGGGCTCCAGACCAGCCTCGCGGTCCAGGAAAACATGGTGCGGGAACTGACCGAGGCCGACGTCCCCTACGTGGTGGTGGACACGTCCTTTGACACCGTCCGGGAGCCCAACGCCTCGGCCGCATCCAGCGGCGTCACCGTGCTGGACGCCTTTCTGGGCCGGACCTATTCCCCGGTGGCCTCGTTCGGCCCGCTGACGGTCCTCAAAAAGAACGCCGCCCCGTGACAGTCCCCGTGGCGCCTCCCGGCCCTGGCCCCGGGGGAACGGATCTTGCTTTGTTCCGGGCAAAGGAGACGGCCATGCCCATTTCCGCCCTCGCGGTCCCTGTCCTGCTCTGGGCCCTGCTCTGCCCCCTGTCCTGGTTCGCGGCCCCGGCCCAGGCCCAGCCCCAGCCCCAGGCCCCGGAACCGGTCCCGGCCCCGGCCCCGGCCGAAGACGGGAGCGCCGACGTGCGGCGTCAGGCCACCGACGCCCGGGTCTTTTCCGCCACCGCCACCTGCTTCTACGGCCCCCAGATGGACGCGGCCCAGGCCAAGCGGCTGTGCGCCCAGCAGGCCCGAGCCAAGCTCCTGGACGGGGCCGCCCCCGGCCTGGCTTCCGAACCGGCCGTGGCCAGGGCCGGCCTGTCCCCGGCCGACCTGCGGGCCTTTGCCGACAGCCTGCTCCGGGCGTCCGTGGCCGACGAGGAGGTGCGCCAGGTCCACGACGGCCTGGCCGTGCGCCTGACGCTCCGGGCCGAGACCCCGGCCGGGGCCCTGGCCGAACGCTTGGCCGCCTTTGCCGCCAACCCCGAGCTTCGGGCCGCCGCCCTGGCCGAGACCGCCGCCCGGGACCGGCTGGCGGCCGAGGCTCGCATGGCCGCCGTGCCCCATGGCGCGGACCGGGAGTTCCGGGCCAGGGAGATGGAGCACGACATGCGCCAGGACGCCGCCTTTGCCGACCGCCGCATCGTGCCCGGCATGTCCATGGCAGGAGTCAAGGAACTCATGGGCAACCCGGGCACGCTCAAGCAGGCGGTCATCGGGCCGGAGACCTATGTCTGCGCCGGCTACGGCCGGATCTGGGTGGTGTTCCGGGACGGGCTGGTCTCCTGCCTGCGGACCCGGCTCGACTACGTGTCCCGGTACGCCACGGACTGCCACTGCGCCGGCAACTACGCCACAATCCTGAAAAACGACTGATCCCCGGCCCGTCTTGACAGGCGGCCGGGGGGACAGCTAGATAGACCCTGCCCCAGAGCGTCAGGCCACGACGTTTATCCTGCATCATCAGCCGGAGGACCCATGAGGGCGCTCATTGTCGACGACGATTTCTACAGCCGCAGCTTCCTTGAATACATCCTGCACCCCTATGCCAAGTGCGATGTGGCCGTGAACGGCGAGGATGCGGTCATGATCTTCCAGAAGGCCCTGGAAGAAGGCAACCCCTACGGCCTGGTCTTCATGGACCTGCTCATGCCCGTCATCGACGGCCCCCGCGCCCTGAACGAAATCCGCGAGATCGAGAAGGACTTCGGCCTCAGCGAGGACGCCTGCAGCAAGATCATCATCACCTCGGTCCTGGAGGACGGCGAAGACACCCACAACGCCATGTACCTCGGCGGAGCCACCTCCTTTCTGCAAAAGCCCGTGGACGAGAAGTCCATCCTGGCCGAACTCGGCCGCCTGGGCTGCATCGGCCCCGAAGCCGGAGCCTGAGCCCGGCGGCCCGCGCCGCCGTCCCGCCCCACACCGTCTTCCGATCCGCGCCCGACGCCCCGGTCCGACCGGGGCCCGTCCGTTTTCGCCGGCTTTTTCCATTTTTTAATCCTTCCCTGCTTCCCGATGCCGGGCGCTTTCCGTATGCTGCGGCATGCGCAAGAAACTCGTCCTGGCCGGCGGCGGTCATGCCCACCTGCACACGCTTTCGCGGCGTAGCGAGCTCTTGGCCGCCGGCATCGACCTGGTCTGCGTCGCTCCGAGTCCGTTTCTCGCCTACTCCGGCATGGGGCCGGGCATGCTCTCGGGCCGCTACGCGCCCTCGGAATTGCGATTCGATATTGGAAAAATGGCCGAAGGAAGCCGGGGAGGGAAGATGCCTCCGGCGGCCGGGGGGGATCATCCCCCCCGGACCCCCTGGACGGGAGAGAAAGGGGAATGTGGGGAGGGTTCGGGGACCGGGTTTGTCCGGGGAACGGTCGTTGCCGTCAATCCCGAACTGAAACGCCTGGTCCTGGAAGACGGGCAGGAGATCGCCTACGACGCGGTCAGCTTCGGCATCGGCAGCCGGGTGGCGATCCCGTTTCCGGTGGAGGCCGGCCACGAGACCCTGGTCAGCCCGGTCAAGCCCATCGAGAACCTGCTCGCCGCCCGGCAGCGCATCGAATCCCTGGCCGAGGCCGGGGAGCCGGTCCGGGTGCTGGTGGCTGGCGGCGGACCGTCCGGGTTCGAGATGGCGGGCAATGTCCTGGGCCTTTTGGCGCGGTGCGGGGTGAAAGAGCCGCTGGTGTCCGTGGCCGCCGGCCGTGGGCTCCTTTTCGGCTGGCCGGGCCGGGCCCGGCGGCTGGCCGCCCGGTCCCTGCTGCGGCGCGGGGCGCGGATTCTGCCCTCCCGGGTGGTCCGGGCCGAAGGCGGCCGGGCCGTGCTCGAAAACGGCGAGCGCCATTCCTGCGACGTGCTCTTGGTGGCGACCGGCACCAGGCCGCCCGAGCTCTTCGCCCGCTGCGGCCTGGCCCTGTCCCCGGACGGCGGCTTGACGGTGAATTCCTTCCTGCAGAGTCCGCTTTTTCCGGAAATCTTCGGCGGCGGGGACTGCGTCCACTTCGCGCCCCGGGACCTGCCCCGGGCCGGGGTCTACGCCGTGCGCCAGGGACCGGTCCTGTGCGCCAACCTGCTGGCCTTTCTCACCGGCCGGGACCTGACCCCGTTTCGCCGGACCGGCGCGAACTTCCTGGCCCTTTTAAACTGCGGCGACGGCCGGGCCATCCTGCGCAAGGGGCCGCTGGTCTTCGAGGACGCGTGGTGCATGCTTCTCAAGGATTGGATCGACCGGCGGTTCATGCGCTCGTTTCCGCCGGGCTCTCCTCCTGCCTGACCGGGCACTCCGGCACCTCCCGGTCCGGCCGGCCGACCACGGTCGCCAGATCGTCCAGGAGCTTTTGCTTGTAGCTTTGCACCAGCGGCTCGTTGTGCATGATCATGTCGAGCTGGCGGGTGTGCATGAGCATGTAGCCGATGACCTTGAGCGCCCGCAGCATCTCGGGCTCGGCCCCGCCGCTGGTCCGGGCGAACGAGGCGTCCTCGCTCACCTCCACCGTGAATCCGTGGATCTCCAGGATCTCGGCCACGAACTCGGCCCGCCGCCGGCGGCGCGAGAACTCCGCCGCCCCGCCCTTGAACTGGAAGCTGACGTAGTTCTCCTGGGGCCGGTCCCCGACCAGGGCCTCCACGGTGCAGAAGTGGTAGCCGAACCGGGAGCTCAGGCACATGTAGTTGCGCGAGACCATGAAGTAGTTGCGCTCGGCGAAGGACGAGTGGGCGGCCGCCTCCAGGTGCGGGTTGGTGGAGGACTGGGCGATGATGGACAAAAGACCCCGGCCGTCCACGGGCGGCGGCCCCTGCCACGGGATGGCGATGATGCCGTCCCACAGGGCCCCGATGGGGATGGAGCAGATCTCCTCGAGCTTGACGTACTTGCCCGGCACGTCATGGATGAAGCCGTCGTCCAGGTTGATGAACCACCACTTCATGGCCGTGCCCTTGTACCGGAGCTGCTTGGCCGCCCGCTTGGAGAAGTGGAAGTCCTGGCCGAAGGCGAACATCTCGGTCACGGACTTCTCGTGGCAAAACCGCGTGATGTCGTGGAGCGTCCGGCAGTTCTCCGGCGCGAACTCTGGCACGTTGGGGTCGATCAGGTGCAGGGGGGTAATGAGGTCCATGACCCGGCGCAGGATGGCGTGCATGGGGGTCTGCCGCTCGGGCGCGGGCGTGCGCCTGGCCGCGGCCGCCTCCAGAAGCTCCTCCACCCGGCCCGGATAGACGGCCCGGCCGTCGGCGTCCACCGTGACCGTGGTCCCGGTCGCCAGCAGCCCGGCCGCGCCGGCCACGCCCATGAGCGCCGGCACCCGGAACTCCCGGGCCACGTTGGCCAGGTGCCCGGCCGCGCCGCCCTTTTCCGTGACAATGGCCGCGGCCATGTGGATGACCGAGGCGAACCGGGGCGGGGCCTCGACCCCGACCAGGACCGCGCCCCTCGGAAACCGCAGCAGGTCGGCCTCGCGCCTGACCACGAACGCCTCGCCGGCCCCGACCCCCGGGCTGGCCGTGACCCCGCCGGCCGCAAGCGGCACCCCGTGGGTCCGCCGGTCCTCCCCGGCCCCCGGCCCCTCGCCGGACGACGGCAGCTGGGCCAGTTCGCGGCACTGCAGGAACTGCATTTTGCCCGTGGCGTCAACGGCCCATTCCACGTCCACCGGACCGTCGTACATGGCCTCCAGGGCCACGGCCGCCCGGCCGAGCTCCAGGGCCTGGGCGTCCGTGATGCTCGGCTCCAGGGCCTTTTCCGCCAGGGTTTCCATGCGGCACACGCCCTCGCCCGGCAGGCAGACGTAGATCTCGTCCTTTTCCCGGATCGTCCGCTCGACCAGAACCGGCGGTTCGCCCCGGCGGACCACGAACTCGTCCGTGGCCACGGACCCGTCCACCACGGACTTGGGCAGGCCGAAGGCGCTGTGGATGCGCACGGCGTCGTCGCGGATGTCGAGGGGGTTGCGGGAATAGATCACCCCGCCGGCCACGGCGTCCACCATGGCCATGACGCCCACGCACATGGCCACGTCCTCGTCCGGGATGCCCTTGTTGAGGCGGTAGGTCATGGCCTGGGGACTGTACTTGCTGGCCAGGATCTCCTTGTAGGACTCCAGCAGGTCGTCGGGCCCGACGTTGAGCTTGGACGAGAACTGGCCGGCAAAGGTCTGGCCCTCCTCGTCCTCGCCCAGGGCCGAGCTGCGCAGCGACACCGGCACCGGCCGGCCGTAGGCCGCGCACAGTTCCCGGTACGCCCCGGTGATGGCCGCGGCCACGTCGTCCGGAACCTTGGCGCTGGCGATCTCGCGCCGGATCTGGGAGCTCAGGATCAGCAGGTTGCGCTGGTCGTCCGGGCCGGCCGACTGGAGCAGCCGGTAGATCTCGTCCTTGAGGTCGTTTTCCTCGATCACCCGCCGGTAGGCCCGGGCCGTGACCGCGAACCCCGGCGGCACGGGCAGGCCGGTGCGGCGCACGATCTCGCCGAGGCCGGCCATCTTGCCGCCCACCTGGTCGGCCTGGTCGCGGCCGGCCTTGTCCAGGGGGATGACCAGCTCCGGGGACGTGGTCGGCGCGTTCTGCGTAAGGCATTCGCCGATGCCCCGCTGGATGTCCTTGATCCGGGTGTAGAGGGCCGCGTACTTGCCCGGCGCGATGGCGTTTAAGTGCTCGACGATCTTGTAGACATTGACCGAGGCGGCCGTGGAGTGGGCCTTGATGAAGGCCATGCCGAAGGCCCGGCGGCCGTGCAGGGCCTCCTCCATCTCGGACATGATCTCGAGCGCCTTCTTGTTGGCGGTCAGGAGCAGCTTGAAGTGGTGGTAGCGCTTCTTGAACTCGGTCTGGATCTGCTCCTCGGTCAGCCCGTGGGCCGGCTCCGGCTCCTTCCTGAAAAGCCCGGTCAGGGCGCGTTTGACTGTGCCGAACACGTTGCCCCCGCGCGGCCGGTCAGCGGCCGGTTGTTGCTTGGCATTTTCACCGGATTTGTACCGGTTCGATACAAGGAAAGCAACGCGGGGCGCACGGGCCGTCCGTCACGGCGCGAGGAAAGGCGGGGAGCACGGCCGACCCGGCGGCCGGGCGCAAGGGAGCGGATTTCAGGCGGTTGCGCCGCTAAGCGCCGCGTCGGACTCCGCCGACGCCTCCGGCGGGGCCGCGGGCTCGGACGGCAAAAGGGACGCGGCCGGTTCGGACGCTTTGGCCGCGGGCGGCGCCGGCACGGCCCGACGCCAGCCGTTGCGGCCGGCCTTCTTGGCCTCGTACATGGCCGCGTCGGCCCGGCGCAGGAGTTCCCCGCCCCGGGCGGCGTCGTCCGGGAAAAGGGCCAGGCCCACGCTGGCCCCGAGCCGGCAGACCTGGCCGAAGACGACGAACGGCTCCCGCATGGCCGCGACCATTTTCGCGGCAATGGCTGCGGCGTTGGCCGGGTCCCCCACGGCCGGAGTCAGGGCCACGAACTCGTCGCCCCCGAGCCGGGCCACGGTGTCGCTGCGGCGCACGCAGGCGGCCAGCCGCCTGGCCGCCTCGGCCAGGACCTTGTCGCCCGCCTCGTGGCCGTAGGCGTCGTTGACTTCCTTGAACCGGTCGAGGTCGATGAAATAGACCGCCACCCGCTCCTTCTGGCGCTCGGCCTGCCCCAGGGTCTGGCGCAGCCGGTCCATGTAGAGCGCCCGGTTGGGCAGCCCGGTCAGGCCGTCGTGGAGCGAGAGGCGCGTGATGAGCTCCTCGGCCCGCCGCCGCTCCGTGATGTCGTTGATGATGCCGTCGTAGCCCACCACCGCGCCTGTGGCGTCGCGGTGGACGACCGGCGTGTTGCGCACGAACCGGATGGAACCGTCCTTGTGCGCGATGCGGTGCTCCAGCGGCACGGCCTCGCCGCACATGACCCGCCGGGCATGGTCCAGCACGGCCTGGCGGTCCTCGTCCGGCACCATGGCCAGCCACAGGAGCGGATTGTCGCGGTACTCCTCGGCCGTATACCCGGTCACGGCCACGCAGTTGGCGCCGTGGGTCGTGGCCACGGCCACGCCGTCACGGACCGCCACGGAATAGACATAGTCCGTGACCGATTCCAACAGCCGCTTGTAGCGCTCCTCGCTCTGGCGCAGGGCCTGCTCCGTTTCCAGCCACGCCCTGTGCTGCTCCTCGAGTTCGGCCACGCGACGGCTCAGGACCGCCATCTCGGCGGCAAGCATCTTCCTGCTCCGGGAATCGGCGACCATGGATGTTACCTCTCGCCTCCATCGTAGCCCAAGCCAGGGCGCTTGTCATGACCCGGGTCGCTTGCCAAGGCAAAATCCAGGGGGTACCAGTGGGCTGGGCGCACGGACGCCACGGAGCGAACCATGACGGTTGGAACCGAATACGCCGACGACCTCAAGCACGAACTGCTGACGGAAATGGCGGACAATTTCTTCTCCCGCCGCCGCCGCCTCGACGAACGCCTCGAAGCCTTCGCCGCCATGCGGGAACGGGTCGAACGCCAGGGCCGCGTCGCCCTGGCCCGGTGGCGCGCCTTCCGCGCCCTGCTCCTCTCCGGCCCCGAGGCCGACGCCTTCCTCGCGCGCCTCGGCTTCGACACCGGCCGCCTGGCCGCCTTCCCGGACAACGCCGCCGTCCAGCCGCGCTACCGCCGGCCCCTGGCCCTGACCGCCGCCAGCCGCTACCGCAAGACCGTGCTCGCCGCCTACGAGGCCCTGCGCCTGGAACTCGAAAACTACAACGAAGGGACCTTCGTCCCCGATCCCCGGGACCCCCGGCGCATGGCCCGCATCCCGGGCTTCGACCACCTCCGGGACACCGGCGAGGCCCTCAACAAGGAAATCCAGGCCGTCAACGCCTGCCAGTGCCCCTCGGACATGCTCCAGTTCGCCAAATCCCTGGACCCCGTGCGCCAGCAACAGGAACGGGCCTGCGGCGGCATCGGCGACGCCTGCAGCCTCGACGCCTCCCTGGCCTACCGGCCCCTGGACCTCGAACACCCCGGCGTGCCCGAACTGCCCACGCCACCGCCCCTGGACACCGTGGAAGACCAACTGGCCGACCTGGCCGACCGCCTGTACGCCGGGAACCCGCAAGCCGCGCAAGCGGCGCTCGGGAAGAGCCGGGAGTAGGGAAAGACAGAGAGAAAGAGTGCCTCCGGCGGCCGGGAGGGGTGACCCCTCCCGGACCCACCCGTCCTGTGGGCCGCCATGGTCAGGCTGCAAAGCCAGCCTGACAATAGCGGCCCACAAAACGAGTGAGACCGGAGAAAATTTCTTTAACCTCGCCCCGTCTTCTGGGCGACGGGCCTGTGGGGCCGGGATTGGCCGGGCGTGCTGGCCGGCTTTGCGGCCTGCG
>CAZIJE010000110.1:0-11776 GCA_964539435.1 uncultured Desulfovibrio sp. | reverse complement strand
CGGCGAGACGGCCGCGCCGGAGGGCGTTTCGCTTTCCGGAGCATGGCTCTTGACTCCTTCTTGCCGCGGTGTACATAGAAAGAAAGAAGTGTACATCAAGGAGCCCGGCATGCGCACCATCACGACCAGCGATCTGCGCAAGCATCTCTTCTCCGTCCTCGACGCGGTCGAGCAGGGGGAAACCGTGGCCGTCACCCGGGGCGGCCGGGTCGTGGCCCGGCTGTGCCCGGTGGCGGAAGGCGACTGGCGGGCCAGGATGACCCGGAAGCCGCGCCTCCTCGTGTCGCCGGACGCGGCGTTTGCCCCCATGGACGACCTGTGGGAGGAGTACGCGTGAAAAACCTGCTCCTCGACACCCACGCCCTGGTGTTCTGGAGCCTCGGGCAACACCTTTCGGAGCGGTTCGCCGCCTTGCTCGACCGCCAGAACCGGGCCGGCCGCCTGCTCGTTTCGGCGGTCTCGTTCTGGGAGGTGGCGCTGCTCGCCCGAAAAGGCCGGATCGCCATCGACGACGTGGCCGCCTGGAAGGAAGAATTGAGGCAATACGCCGGCATCCGGATCGTTGTTCCGGACGCCGACGACATGATCCGCTCGGCCGCTCTCCCGCCCCATCACAAAGACCCCATGGACCGGCTGCTGGTGGCCCAGGCCATGGCCCTCGGCGCGGTTCTCGTGACCCGGGACGCCATCCTTGAGCGGTATGGCATAAAAACGCTTTGGCGGGAGTAGCGAGGGCCATTTCAGGCCCGAACCTTAGAGGCCGAGCACGACCGCCGCGCCGGCGGCCACGGTTCTCAGGTCGGCCGGCGAAAGCTCGCCCATCCGTTCCACCAGCCGCGTCTTGTCCACGGCCCGAATCTGGTCGCACACGGCCACGGACGTCGCGCCGGCCGAGGGCACCGGGACCACGAGGGGCGGATTGGGTCTGGCGGCCGAGGACAGGGGCACGACCACCACCGTGCGGCGGGCCTTGTTGAGCGGGTCCACGGTCAGGATCACGGCCGGACGCTTTTTCTTGATCTCGCTGCCCCGGGTCGGGTCCAGATCCACCCACCAGACCTCACCGCGCCGCATGGCCGCCGCCCAGGCCATCGGCCGACGTGGCGTCCCAGTCCGCCATCTCCGCCTGGAGCACGGCGTCCTCCTCCACGGCCCGGGCGATCAGGTACAACGGATCGTCCTCTTCCGGCAGCGCCCGGCGGATGAGGTCCGCAATAAACGCGCTGCGCTGCCGCGACGGCACGGCGGCCCGCAACCGGCCGGCCAGATCCTCGGGCAGATGGACGCAAATCTGCATGGCGTGCCTCCTTTGAATATCCCTATCGATATTTACAAGCGAGATTGCGGTCAAGGCCGCCCTTCGCCTTTGCCCCGGCCTCTGCTATCCTGGCCCGATGCCGGCGCGACAGCGTCGTACCCGGAGCCGCCATGACGTCCATGACCTTTGAACTGCTGGCCATATTCGTCCTTATCCTTATAAACGGTTTTTTCTCCATGGCCGAAATGGCGCTTGTCGCCGCGCGAAAGGCAAGGCTCGCCGCCCTGGCCGCCGGCGGCGACAAACGGGCCAAACTGTGCCTGCGGCTGCGCGAGCACCCCGAGGCCTTTCTCTCGGCCGTGCAGATCGGCATCACCCTGGCCGGCGTCCTGGCCAGCGCCTACGGCGGCGCGACCCTGGCCGCCGCCCTGGCCGACAGCCTGGTCGCCTTTCCCCGCCTGGCCCCCTATGCCCACGCCCTGTCCCTGGTCGCCGTGGTCGTGCCCATCACGGTCCTGACCCTGCTGTTGGGCGAGCTCGTGCCCAAGCGCCTGGGCCTGGCCCGACCGGAGAAGCTGGCCATGTTCACGGCCCCGGCCATGCGCGGCCTGATGCTGGCATGCGTCCCGGCCGTCTGGTTCCTGGGCCTGGCCACGCGCGGCATCATGCGCCTTTTCCGGCTGTCCGGCGGCAACGAGCCGCCCGTGACCGAGGAGGACATCCGGGGCCTTTTGCACGAGGGGGCGCTGCACGGCGTGCTCGAGCACGCCGAGCGCGACATCATGGAGCGCCTCCTGCGGGTGGCGGACAGGCCGCTTGGCGTCATCATGACCCACCGGTCCCGGGTGGACTGGCTCGACGTCGACGCGTCGGAAGAGGAGAACCTGGAGCGGATCCTGGCCAGCCCCCACACCCGGTTTCCGGTCTGCCGGGGGGACTTCGCCGAGGTTCTGGGCGTGATCCGGGCCAAGGACGTGGTGGCCGACCGGCTGCGCACCGGCCGGTTCGATCTGGCCGCCCACCTGGTCCAGGTCCCGTTTTTGCCCGAGACCCTGCGCGGCCTCGACCTGCTGGCCCATTTCAAGGAGACCCCGCATCCCAGGCTGGCCATGGTGGTGGACGAATACGGCGACATGCTCGGCGTGGTCACGGCCACGGACGTGTTCGAGGACATGGTCGGCGACATGGCCGGCGCGGGCGCGCCCAACGAACCCTCGGTGGTCCTTCGGGCCGACGGCTCGTATCTCATCGACGCGGCCACGCCCATGGACGAGGTGGCCGCCGTCCTGGAACTGCCCCAGCCCTGGCCCGGCCACTTCGCCGGCGGCACCCTGGCCGGTTTCGTGCTGGACCACCTCGATCACATCCCGGAACTCGGCGAGACGTTTGCCGCCCACGGCGCGACCTTCGAGGTGGTGGACATGGACGGCCGGCGCATCGACCGGATTCTGGTCACACCCGCGCCGGAAGAAAAGGCGTGAGGTTCGCGGCGTCGGCGCGCAAGATCGGACGCCTCTCCCCCGACCTGCCGGCCCATGGGCGAAAAAAAGGCGGCCCGTTGCAACGGGCCGCCCGGACGGACAGGAAAAAGAAAAAACCTAGGCGGTCTTGACGGCCGGCTTGGTCACACAGCCGGAGCGGAGGCACCGGGTGCACACGGTCACGGTCTTGACCTCGCCAGACGGCAGCTGGGCGCGCACCTTGACGAGATTGGGTTCGAAACGGCGCTTGGTCTTGTTGTTGGCGTGGCTGACGTTGTTGCCGCTCTGGGGCTTTTTGCCGCAGTGTTCGCAGATCTTGGCCATGATGTGGTTCCTCCCGAAAACATGATTCGCGGGTTCCGCCCGGCCGGAGCGCGGTTTCCGGCTTTCCGACGGCCACGCGGTTTTTCGCAGTGACGCAAAGAATTTTGTGAGGTACATTGGAAGGAAGGCCTTGGCAAGCTTTTTCTTGACAACCGCCAGGGCACAGTCTAGCACTCTCATCTTCGCGAGGGAACCATGTCCGAACTCTGGCTTGACATCACCAATCTCCCGGCGTCCGGCCGGGAATTTTCGTTTTCCGACCAGGCCCTGTGGACCGATCCCATTGCGGAATTCCGCCTTCCCCACCGCCTGGACGGGCCCGGGGGAGGCCTTGCGGCCACCTTGTTCCTGACGCCCCAGGGCCGGGGCGTGCACATCCGGGGCAGCCTCAAGGGCAGGATCGTCACCCCCTGCGACCGGTGCGCCGAGGACACGACCATCGCGGTCGACACGGATTTCGAACTGTTCGAGGAAGCGCCCCGGGCAGAGGAAACCTCTCTGGAGCCGGGCCTCCTGCGCCTGCGGGGCAAGGCCCTGGAACTGGACGTGGCCAGCCTTTTGTGGGAACAATTCCTCCTTGCCCTGCCGGTCAAGCCGCTTTGCGACGAGAACTGCCCGGGCCTGTGCCCGGGGTGCGGCAAGCCGCTTCGCGACGGGCCGTGCGACTGCGGCGCGGCCGAGGGCGACCCCCGGCTGGCCGTGCTGAAAAACCTGAAGGTGCCGCGCGGCCGGAATTGACGGCATTGACGCCGTTTCGCCGCGCGCTGTGTGATAGCTGACCCCAAACCCCTTGCGAGGTAATCGCCATGGCCGTCCCCAATAGAAAAATCTCCAAGTCCCGCAAAGGCATGCGCCGTTCCCACGACCACGTTGCCGTGCCCACGGTCGTCCTTTGCTCCTGCGGCGAGCCCACCGTCCCCCACCGGATCTGCCCGAGCTGCGGCACCTACCGCGGCCGCCAGATGCTGCGGAAGGACGATGCCGAATAGCAAGCCGCGCATCGCCGTGGACGCCATGGGCGGGGATTTCGGTCCCCGCGTGGTCGTTCCCGGCGCCTTGCACGCCGCCAAGGCCGGCAGGGCGGAGATCATCCTGGTCGGCGACCAGGACGCCATCGCCGCCCAGCTCGCCCGCTACGACGTCAAGGGGCTGCCGGTTTCCATTGTCCACGCCTCCCAGGTGGTGGAGATGGAGGAGAAGCCGACCGAGGCGCTGCGGCGCAAGAAGGACTCCTCCATCCAGGTGGCCTGCAACCTGGTCCGCGACGGCGCGGCCGACGGGGTGATCTCCGCCGGCCATTCCGGCGCGACCCTGGCCTGCGCCATGTTCACCATCGGCCGGGCGCCGGGCGTGGACCGGCCGGCCATTGCCACCTTCATGCCGACCGAGAAGTCCCACTGCGTCATCATCGACGTCGGGGCCAACGTGGACTGCAAGCCGTTTCACCTGCTGCAGTTCGGCGTCATGGCCTCGGTGTTGGCCGAGACCATGCTCGGCCGGGTCAACCCGGCCGTGGCGCTCCTCTCCAACGGCGAGGAGTCGGGCAAGGGCAACCTGTTGGTCAAGGAGACCTTCGACCTGCTGCGCCTGTCCTCGCTCAACTTCGTGGGCAACATCGAAGGCCGCGACCTGTTCACGGGCAACGTGGACGTGGTGGTCTGCGACGGGTTTGTGGGCAACGTGGTGGTCAAGCAGGCCGAGGGCCTGGCCTCCTCCCTGGGCCGCCTGCTCAAGGGCGAGCTGCGGCGGGGCTTTTTCGGCAAGATCGGCACCATGCTGGCTTTAAACGCCCTCAAGCGCTTCTCGCGCCTGGTCGACTACGCCGAATACGGCGGCGCGCCGCTTCTGGGCCTCAAGGGCATCTGCCTCATCTGCCACGGGGCCTCCAACAGCAAGGCCATGTCCAGCGCCGTGCGCATGGCCGCCCGGTTCGTGGACATGGAGGCCAACGACCACCTGTCCGAAGCCGTGGCCAAAAACATCGACCTGGCCGGAACGCGCCGTCAGGCCGCAAACGATCCTCACTGATCACTCCCCCATTCATGAAACAAGACGCCTATATCCGTGGCCTCGGCTTTTACGTGCCCGAGAAGGTGCTGACCAACGCCGATCTGGAAAAGCTCGTCGAGACCTCCGACGAGTGGATCACCACCCGCACCGGCATCAAGGAACGCCGCGTGGCCGCCACGGGCGAGACCACCAGCGACCTGGCCGCCCAGGCCGCCAAGGCCGCCCTGGCCGACGCCGGCATGGACGCGGACGCACTGACCCATATTCTTCTGATCACCCTGACCCCGGACTTCTACTGCCCGCCGGCGGCCTGCCTGCTGGAGGAAAAGCTCGGCATCCGGGGCAAGTTCGCCCAGGACGTCAACGCCGCCTGCTCGGGATTCGTCTACGGCCTGGAAACGGCCCGGGCCATCGTGGCCCTGCACCCCGAGGCCAAGGTCCTGGTGGCCGCGGCCGAGGTCCTGACCTCCCGGACCAACTGGGCCGACCGCCGGACCTGCGTCCTGTTCGGCGACGGCGCGGGCGCGGCCGTGATCACGGGGCAGCCCGGACCAGGCAGCGCCAGGATCGTGGACGCCCGGCTCTACAGCGACGGGTCCCTGGGCCACCTCCTGACCGTCAAGGGCGGCGGCTCGGGCTATCCCATGAAGCTCGGCGACGTCGTGGACGAGAACTTTTTCGTGCAGATGGCCGGCCAGGAGGTCTTCAAGCACGCCGTGCGCAACATGACGGCCGTGTGCGAGGAAGTGCTGGCCGCCAGCGGCGTGACCACGGACCAGGTCGATTTCCTGATCCCCCACCAGGCCAACCTGCGGATCATCGACGCCGTGGCCAAGAAGCTTTCCATCCCCGAGGAGCGGTGCGTCATCACCATCGACCGCTACGGCAACTCCTCGGCCTCGTCCGTGGGCATCGCCCTGGCCGAGGCCCGCGCCACCGGCCGGATCAAGGAGGGGGACAAGGTCCTCCTGGCCGTGTTCGGCGGCGGCTTCACCTGGGGCGCGTCGCTGTTGCAGTTTTAAGCGCCCGCAAAACGCATTTGATGTTGCGGGACGTATCGGCTAGGGTGCGCCTGCCCGATACGGGCGGATAAACGCCTTTCGTCCCGCCCCGAAAACCTTTCCGGCAGCGCGGACCGGGACGCCAACCCCGAAGCGCGACAAGGAGCTTTGCCATGCGTACGGCCTTGGTCACCGGCGGGTCTCGCGGCATCGGCGCGGCCGTGGCCGGCCGCCTTGCCCGCGACGGCTTCGACGTGGTGCTGACCTACGTCAGCAAACCCGACGCGGCCGCGGCCGTGGCGGACGCCATCACGGCCGAGGGCGGCAGCGCCCGGGCCCTGGCCCTGGACACGTCCGATCCGGCCGCGGTGGCCGCCTTTTTCGCCGAGCACCTGAAAGACGCCGATCTCCACGTCCTGGTCAACAACGCCGGCATCACCCGGGACGGGCTGCTCGTGCGCATGAAGGACGAGGATTTCGCGGCCGTCATCCGGGTCAACCTGATCGGGGCCTTCACCTGCCTGCGCGAGGCGGCCAAGATCATGATGAAGCGCCGGGCCGGCCGCATCGTCAATATCACGTCCGTGGTCGGCCAGTCCGGCAACGCCGGCCAGGCCAACTACGCCGCGGCCAAGGCCGGGCTCATCGGCCTGACCAAGTCCGCCGCCCTGGAACTGGCCTCGCGGGGCGTCACGGTCAACGCCGTGGCCCCGGGGTTCGTGGAGACCGACATGACGGCCGGGCTGCCGGACGCCGTCAAGACGTCGTTTCACGAACGCATTCCCCTCAAGCGCGCCTGCGCTCCGTCCGAGATCGCCGCAGCCGTGGCCTACCTTGCCAGTGACGAGGCCGCCTACGTCACCGGCCAGGTCCTCGGCATAAACGGCGGCATGTACATGTAATCGCAACGTCACAAATTCGGCCATCACTTGGAGGAAACCATGTCTGTCGCGGAAAAAGTCAAAGAGATCATCGTGGATCAGCTCGGCGTGGATGCTGGCGAGGTCAACCCGGACGCCAAGTTCGTCGACGACCTGGGCGCGGATTCCCTGGACCTGACCGAACTGATCATGGCCATGGAAGAGGAATTCGGCGTGGAGATCTCCGACGAGGACGCCCAGCAGATCCAGAAAGTCCAGGACGCCATCTCCTTTATCGAAAAGAAAAAGGGCGAGTAAGCCCCAAACGCCCAGCCGGACCGGGGCGGCGCGCCTGACGCCGCCCCGTCCGCGGACGGATGCACCATGACCTTACACAGGGTAGTCGTCACCGGCCTTGCGGCCATCACTCCCATCGGCAACGACCTGGCCGCCAGCTGGAAGAACCTCGTGGCCGGCGTGTCCGGCGCGGCCCCCATCACCAGGTTCGACGCCTCGGCCTACGACACGCGCTTCGCCTGCGAGATCAAGGACTTCGACGAGAAGCCCTTTATCGCCTCCAAGCTGGCCAAGCGCCTGGACCGGTTCACCATCTACGCCGTGTCCGCCGCCATGATGCTCATGGAGGACGCGGGCTACAAGATCGATCCCGAGGAGGCGGCGGAAGTCGCGGTCATCATCGGCTGCGGCCTGGGCGGCCTGGAGACCTTGGAGGCCACCCACACCAAGCTCCTGGCCCAGGGTCCCTCCCGGGTGTCGCCCTTTTTCATCCCGACCATGATCGCCAACATGGCCGCCGGCCAGGTGTCCATCGCCGTCGGGGCCAAGGGCTCCAACGTCTGCACCACCTCGGCCTGCGCCTCGGGCATGCACGGCATCGGCTACGCCTATTCCGACATCAAGCTCGGCCGGGCCTCGGCCGCCATCTGCGGCGGCGTGGAATCGACCATCACGCCCCTGGCCGTGGGCGGCTTCAACGCCTTAAAGGCCCTTTCCACCCGCAACGACGACCCGACCAGGGCCTCGCGTCCCTTTGACGCGGACCGCGACGGGTTCGTCATCGGCGAGGGCTGCGGGCTGTTGCTGCTGGAATCCCTGGAGCACGCCAAGGCGCGCGGGGCGCGTATCCTGGCCGAAGTGGCCGGGTTCGGCGCGTCGGGCGACGCCTTCCACATGACCGCCCCGCCCGAGGACGGCGAAGGCATGGCCCTGGCCATGCGCGCCGCCATCCGCGAGGCCGGCATGGATCCGTCGGAAGTGGCCCACATCAACGCCCACGGCACCTCCACGGCCTTAAACGACGCCTGCGAGACCAAGGCCATCAAGACGGTCCTCGGCGACCACGCCAGAAACGTGCCCGTAACCTCGAACAAGTCCATGATCGGCCACTGCCTGGGCGCGGCCGGCGGCATCGAGTCGGTCATCAGCGTCAAGACCATCGTGGAGGGCGTCATTCCGCCCACCATCAACCTGGACACGCCCGACCCGGCCTGCGACCTGGACTACACCCCCAATGTCGCCAGGAAGGCGGCCGTGGCCAACGTCCTGTGCAATTCCTTCGGCTTCGGCGGCACCAACGCCTGCATGCTGTACAAGGCCTTTGCCGAATAGCACCCGGCCGGGGCCGCGCGGCCCGAAACGCAATCTTGACCGGGGGGATGCTCGTTGCCGAGTCTCCCCCCGAACGCTTTCAAGGGGAGGCACCATGGAAGAACTGCTCATCGCCGATCCGCAAGTCGGACGCGCCGTGACCCTGGAAATCGAGCGCCAGACCGGCAAGCTCGAAATGATCGCCTCGGAGAACTTCGTGTCCGTGGCCGTGCGCCAGGCCCAGGGCAGCGTCCTGACCCACAAGTACGCCGAAGGCTACCCGGGCAAGCGCTACTACGGCGGCTGCGAATACGTGGACATCGCCGAGGACCTGGCCCGCGACCGGGTCAAGGAACTGTTCGGCGCGCAGTACGCCAACGTCCAGCCCCACTCCGGCTCCCAGGCCAACATGGCCGTCTATTTCGCGGCCATGAAGCCCGGCGACACCCTGCTCGGCATGGACCTCTCCCACGGCGGCCACCTGACCCATGGCTCGCCGGTCAACTTCTCGGGCAAGCTCTTCAACATCGTCTTTTACCACGTCAGGAAAGAGACCGGCACCATCGACTACGACGAGGTCGAGCGCCTGGCCAAGGAGCACCGGCCCACGGTCATCATGGCCGGGGCCAGCGCCTACCCCCGCGTCATCGACTTCGCCCGGTTCCGGGCCATTGCCGACGCGGTCGGGGCCAAGCTCGTGGTGGACATGGCCCACATCGCCGGCCTGGTCGCCACCGGCCACCACCCCTCGCCCATCCCGCATGCCCACTTCACCACCTCGACCACGCACAAGACCCTGCGCGGCCCGCGCGGCGGCCTGATCCTGTCGTCCGAGGAGTTCGGCAAGACGCTCAATTCCCAGATCTTCCCCGGCATCCAGGGCGGCCCGCTCATGCACGTCATCGCGGCCAAGGCCGTGGCCTTCGGCGAGGCCCTGCGTCCCGCCTTCAAGACCTACCAGGGACAGGTGGTGAAAAACTGCCAGGTCCTGGCCAAGGGACTCCTGGCCGCCGGCTACGACCTGGTTTCGGGCGGCACGGACAACCACCTGGTGCTGGTCGACCTGACCAACAAGGACGTGACCGGCAAGGACGCGGAACTGGCCCTGGACAAGGCCGGCATCACGGTCAATAAGAACACGGTCCCCTTCGAGACCCGGTCGCCGTTCGTCACCTCGGGCGTGCGCATCGGCACGGCCGCCCTGACCACCCGCGGCATGGGCGAGGCCGAGATCGAGAAGATCGTCGCCTGGATCGACGCGGCGATCAAGGCCAAGGACAACGAGACCCAGCTCGACGCGATCCGCAAGGACGTCGAGGTCTTCGCCCGGCAGTTCCCGCTGTTCGCCTGGTAGAAGAAGGAAAAGACGCCTCCGGCGGCCGGGGGGAATGATTCCCCCCGGACCCCCTCGGCGGGAAAAAGGACAGGGCCGGACCGGTGGAATGCCGGTCCGGCCCTGTTGCATTGGCTGGCTCCCAACCACCTGCCGCGTCTTTCCCGCTTTACTTCCGGTTCCGCTTTCCGTGTAATCGCACCTGCCTCAGAAACCGCCAGATCTGACCGGACGGCTGACATGCTCATCAAATGCTTGGAAGTGAAGGGATTCAAGTCCCTACGGGATAGGGTCGTTGTGCTATGTCGCTTTTCCATATGTTTTTAAGAAAAGTATTTTTATGACAATACCAGCGTTACAATATAACACAGGCTATGCTATTTGCCGAGCCGAAATCCACCATATCCCCGAGCTGAACTCAATTGAACTTGCAGCGGCCACGATCTTTCCTCCCGGCTTGATTCCTGAGCATATTTTGACAGACAGAATTCCTCAAAACGTGCTCCTGACCGCACAGCAGGAGAAGATGCTCTGGGTAGCGGTTGATACCAGTGATTTCCCTGTCGGCTACTTGCTTTTGCAGGTGGTTGACGGGTTACCTTTGCTGGCGCAACTCGATGTGCACCCCCTCCATGGGCGAAAAGGGTTAGGCACGGCATTGATCGCTCATGGAATTATGCAGGTGCAGAAGATGGGCTTTCCTGATCTTTATTTGACTACCTTTTCTCATGTACGATGGAATGCTCCATTTTACGAGAAGCTTGGGTTCAAAATTGTGAATGAACAGGAGCTGCCGAAATCCATTGCCGGAATCCTGCACGAAGAGCGGACACGGGGTTTAAGGAATCGTGTGGCCATGCGGCTGTCCAATTTGTCAGACACCACGGCATTCGAGATCAATTCCTGCCGCTCGCCGTTATCCTAGGCGGCACAAAAACGCGCCCGCGGCGCACAACGCTTCTCCAAACTCGACCCGACCACGCCGCCGCCAGATGCCCGGCGCTCAAATGGTAGAAGAAGAAAAAGGCGCCTCCGGCGGCCGGGGGGAATGATTCCCCCCGGACCCCCTCGAAGTGGGAAAGGGCAGGGCCGTACCGGTGGTACGCCGGTCCGGCCCTGTTGCAAAGGACGAGACTACAAAAAGATCGCTCACGGCGTGGAACTGTTCTCCCGCCTCGATCCCGAGAAGGCCCGCGCCAAGTGTCCGGCCCTGGCCGCGTTGCTCGACGACATGCTGACCTTTGCCCGGACGTCTCGCGCCTAATCCGACGATCCTTCGGGAAATCGTGCTGTCGCTGGCCTGCCAGACGCGCGCGCACCAGGCCCTCGCACGCGGATGTTTACATTCCCAGAGGGAGCGCGGTATGAGCGAAATCGTGAGGTGGGCATGACGCTTCTTTTCGACGACGGCAAGAAACTCGAAAAAGCCCTCGGCCCCGAGGCCGCCGGGGTCATTGCCGCCGTCATCGAACGCCAGGACGCCAGGATCGAATCCCAGAAGGAGACGATCAAAAAAGAACTGTTGGCCGAATTGGCCACCAAGGCGGATATCGCGACCTTGCGCGGCGAGTTCCGCGAGGACATGGCCCGGCTCGAAGGCCGCATCGACGCCCGGTTCGCCCGGCTGGAGGTCATGGTCAAGACGCTGATCGGCCTGACCGCCCTGGCCGTGGCTTTTTTCAGTCCGGTGGCCGAAAAGCTCCTGGCCCTGATCAAATAGCCCCTCGCCGCTTCCCCCCTCTTCCGGCCCCCTTCCCCGCCTTGACGCCGCCCGCCCCGTGGTCCACTCTGCCGCGCATCGCCAACCCCCACGGGCAACAGTTTGTGGGGAGGGTGGGGGTCCGGGGGAGGGGCACCCAATTTGCGAAAAGGGGTGCCCAGCCCCCGGTCCCGGCGCGTTG